>JAEZJP010000094.1 GCA_023415715.1 Bacillota bacterium | reverse complement strand
TTCATCTATAACTTTACCTTCTATAACTTCTTTAACGAAGAAGACGGCAACGATATGCAGTTCGTAGCCGCCAAACCCGCGGCCTAAGGGAACGGAAGGAAACATATATTAGCTGGGAGGAGCCTTTTGAAAAAGGCCCCTCCCAGCACCCCTTCCAGGAAAACTTTATATAGGGATCATACAAAATCAAAGCTATCGTGTCAGCACCAAACGCGAGCCAGGGCGGTGAGGAATCGCTGATCACCCGCCTGATGCTTAAGACCTATGCCGAGTTTTAAAAGTGGTATTGCACCCTATTACCAGGACAAATTAAAGCGCCGCTATAAACGATAGCGGCGCTGTTGTTTATCCTAAGATCAAGAACGGGCAAAATGTGCACGCGCCCGCTCTTTTTCCTCGATTCTTCTTGGCGGCCTTGGTACTTTGGGCGGCGGTGTAAACACCTGCATGGGATAGGGGTGGTTTTCCACAACCGGCACCTTGCGGCCGGTAAGCTTTTCAATGGCGCGAAGCTTATCCTTTTCCTCAATATCGCAAAAGGAGATCGCAATGCCTGTATGCCCGGCCCGGCCCGTACGGCCGATGCGGTGGACATATGTTTCCGGCACGTCAGGCAGTTCAAAATTGATCACATGGGACAGTTCATCGATATCAATGCCCCTGGCCGCAATATCCGTAGCCACCAGCACGCGGATGGATTTGTTTTTGAAGCCGCTTAATGCCTGCTGGCGGGAAGCCTGTGATTTATCGCCATGGATGGCCTGGGCGTTGATGTTGCCCCTTTGAAGCTCGCGCACCACACGGTCCGCGCCATGCTTGGTGCGGGTAAACACAAGCACGGACTGCAAAGCCCTGTCGCGCAGCAAATGCGTTAGCAGGCTGCGCTTGTTGACCTTGTCCACAAAGTATACCGACTGGGCAATCAAATCCACCGTCTGGGCGGCGGGAGCCACATCCACCTTCACCGGGTCGCGAAGCATGGAATCGGAAAGGTCTGAGATTTCCTTGGGCATGGTGGCGGAAAAGAAAAGTGTCTGCTTGTTGGAGGGCGTCTTTTGAAGGATCTTTTTCACGTCATGAATAAAGCCCATATCCAGCATGCGGTCCGCCTCGTCCAGTGTAAGTATCTCAACCAGACTCAGGTTCACCAACCCCTGGCCGATGAGGTCGTTCAGCCGCCCCGGTGTAGCCACCAGAATATCAATGCCCCGGCGCAGGCTCTGCTCCTGGGGTCCCTGAGCCACGCCGCCGAAGATCACCGCAGAATGCAGCCCCGTATAGCGGCCGTAGGCCAGAAAGCTTTCGTAAATCTGCAAAGCCAGCTCCCGGGTAGGGGTTAAAATCAGCGCCCGGATGGGCCGGCGCCCAAGTGTCGGTACTGGCTTTTGAAGCAGCCGCTGCAAAATGGGCACAGCGAAGGCAGCCGTTTTGCCTGTGCCGGTCTGGGCGCAGCCCAATAAATCCCGGCCTGATAATGCGGGCGGTATCGCTTTTGTTTGAATCGGCGTGGGGGTAACATACTGCTCCTGGGCCAACGCCTTTAAAATAACCGGATGGATGGATAACTGATGAAATTCCATGAATGCTCCTTTATGTAACGGGGCTTTTGCCCCATAATGGGGCGCAGGCGCCCCCATAAAAAAGCCGCGACTTCCACAAAACGGAAATCGCGGTCCGATCAGCGGTACAGGGCGCATTCAAAAGTCTTTGAAACACTGCGCATGTATATGATAGTGCAAAATGGTCATTTTGTCAACCAGAAGAATCTAGTAGGTTCGCTTTATTGTGGTAGTCTGCGGGGAAAGGACTTTTTGAAAAAATCCCTCTCCCCGCACCCTGCCATGAAAAACTCATGTCACCTTTTCGCAAGCGTTTCGTGTGTTTGGCGAAGCTGGTCACGGATTTGAAGGTGCTGGGGGCACTTGCCTTCGCAGGCACCGCAATCCAGACAGGCGGAGGCGTTTTCGTACTTCTTCCAGTCCACCTTGCCGATCTGGGCATACTCGTCCCTTGCGTAATCGGTGATCTTGTAGACCCTGTGATAGTTCATGATTTTGAAGATTTCGGGGATGTTGATGCCGGCGGGGCAGGGCATGCAATAGTTGCAGCCGGTGCAATACAGCTCCGACAGCCGCTTGTTTTCGGCCATCATGGTTTCTACCCTAAGAACTTCTTCTTCCGTTAAAGGCCTGATATTACTTGCCAGGCGGCAGTTCTCCTCCACCATGTCGATACTTCCCATGCCGGACAAAGCGATATGCACATTGGGATTGTTGAATACAAAGCGCAGCGCCACCTCGGCGGAAGATTCCACCTTGCCTGGCAGAAGGCTGCGGATGACATCCGAAGGCGCGCCCAGCCTCCCGCCGCCCACCGGGCCCATGACAACCACGCCGAGGCCTTGTTCATGAGCCAGCGCCATGCCTTCCTCGTTGGACCTATCCAGAAGGTTGTACTGGCACAGCACCGAGGAGAAGATGCCCTCACCGCGCTTTAAGATTTTGGCGAGATTTTCCGGATCATCGTGAAAAGAGAAGGAGATGTGGCGGATGAGACCCTGCTCCTTCAGCTTCAGCGCCCTGGACAAGGGACCATCCTTCACATCAATTTTTGTATCATATGTTTCCAGATCAATGCCCCAGAGATGGTAAAAGTCGATATAATCTGTATCCAGCTTGGAAAGAGAAGTCTCCAGGCGCTTTTCAAAATCGTCTCCGGAGTCATTCTCGATGGGGTTCTTGGTGGAAAGATACACTTTGTCGCGGCGGCCCTTCAGTGCCTTGCCTACGATGACTTCGCTTTGCTTGTCGCAGTAATAAGGCGCGGTGTCAAAATAGTTGACGCCAAGCTCCATGGCCCTATGCATCATCTCGACGCTCTTTTCGGTATTGAAAACCTTCACGCCGTCCTTTTCTTCATAGGGCAGGCGCATGCAGCCAAAGCCCAGCCGGGAAACCTGAATGCCTGTTTTGCCAAAGGGTACGTATTGCATGGTGAAGACTCCTTTCAAACTCCTGCGTAATTGGATAGTAAACCAATATGCCCGTTATGCGATATCAAACACCGACCTTACGGTGATGCCCTCCGGTTTCCCTTCCAAAATCTTTACGCGCCTTTCCCCCGCGTCCATGTCAAACCAGTTGTCCGAAAGCTTCAACAGCCCGTCGGCGGAATCAATGAACACGCTCTTGGCGTAAGCCTGAGCTGTGATAACGACTTCGCTGCCTTCCACATGCACGGTGAGCTTCGGGTCTTCGAAGCGGAAATGCTTGGGCCGCGTGAGCAGCACCGTGCCATACGACACAGTTACACCATTCTGCTTAAGCGCGTAAGATACATACTGCCCCTGCCTGTCCATGCCCTCAAATTCCATTTCGTCAAGCCATAGGCTTGATAGCGCGGCCACCGTCACCTGCTGCTCCCCACGTTTTAGTATCGCGGCCTTGGCATCCCTTAGCGACCAAACCACGGTGCATATTTGTTCCTTCATGGTCTCATTAGCCACGCAAAGCTGCACGGTGTTTTTCACCGGTTCCATAAGCTGCTCATTAACGGAAGACATCCCCGCAAGTTCCCCCTCCTCTTTGCAGGAGATCATCAAGGGGGCAAAGAAGCGCCTGGCAGCATAGTGCAACGCCTTCCAGCGGAAGTCATAATCGATGGATGACCAGGAAATCACCGGCCAGCAGTCGTTCAATTGCCAGTAGATGGCGCCCATGCAGCGGCCCCGGTACCGGCGCCAATGCTCCACGCCGTAACGGATGGCATCGGCTTGCAAAAGCTGGGAAGTATAGATGAGGCTCTGAAAATCCTTGGGATACAGATACGTTTGCGACAGGTACATGAGGATCCGGCCGTTGGCCGTGCCGTTGCGCTGGTGCTTTTCCATCACGCGGGAGAAGGCGTTGCGCTCCTCAGGCTGCGTCACGGCCTCCAGCGTTTTGAAATGCGGATACGATTGGAAGCCGAACTCTGAAGCGTAACGGAAGTAAAAATCCCGGTAGGCGGTGAAGGGCTTTAGGCCGTGCCATACATCCCAGTAGTGGACGTCGCCCCGGTTCTCGGCATTGGGATCGTCAAACCTGCCGCCGGAGGAGGGGGATGCCGGCCAGTAGAAGGTGTCGGGGTCCAGTTCCTTGACCATGCGGGGCAGGATATACTCGTACATGCGCAGGTATTCATAGCGCTGGGTGGGTGTGGATACCCAAAGGTTCTGGGTGGCGAACATCTCCATTTCATTGTTGCCGCACCATAACCCCAGGGAAGCGTGATGGCGAAGGCGCAGGATGTTGTCGCGGAATTCCGCACGGATGCTAGCCTCAAAAGCGTCGGTGAGCTTATATGCCCCGCAGGCAAACATGAAATCCTGCCACACCACAAGCCCCAGTTCGTCACAGATATCATAGAAGGCGTCGGAGGGGTAATGCCCGCCGCCCCACACGCGGATGGCGTTGAAGTTGGCCTCTTTGGCGCTTAGCAGGAGCTTTCGGGTGCGTTCAGGCGTTACCCGGCCCAGGAGGTTGTCCTCCGGAATATAGTCTGCGCCCATGGCGAAGACTTGTACGCCGTTCACCTCATGGCAGAAGCTTTCGCCCCACTTATCCTTTTCGATGTGCATTGTCATGGTGCGCAGGCCGATCCTCCGCTCCCATACATCCAGCACGTTCTTTTTTTCGTCCGAAAGCGTCACGCGCACGGTGTACAGAGGCTGTGAGCCATAGCCATTGGGCCACCAGAGCATGGGGTCGGCGATATGGATGTTTCCGTCCCCATCCATCGGATAAGATTTCCCGCCGGGGGCCACCGCCTCCGCCGTAACGAAAAGGGCGCTGTTCTCCGCTTTTTCCAGTTCGGGCTTTACGGCAAGCGTCACCGTGCCTGATTCATGGCGCTGGCGCACATGCACGTTCAAAATGCGCCCGCCTGCGATGCCCAAAAGGGTAATATTCCGCCAGATGCCGCAGTCGGGCAGCCGGGGGCCCCAATCCCAGCCAAACATGCAGTGTGTTTTGCGCAGGTGCACGAAACCGCGCATGCAATCCTCGGAGCCGGTGTACTCCGGGCTTTCCTCAAACTTTTCCTGAATGTAGCGGGTGGGAGAGTGGAATTGAATGCGGATGCTGTTTTCCCCGCCTACGAGCCGTGATTTCACATCCATTTCCCAGTTGCGGTGCATGTTGTCGGCGTAAAGAACTTTGACGCCGTTTACATACACATCCGCCAGGGTATCCAGGCCCTCCATGCGCAGAACTACCCGCCGGCAGCTTAGCAGCGAATCCGTTACAGCAAAGCTCCGTTCATAGATAAAATCGTTATCCATCAAGGCAAGCGCCTTGTCCTCATTGTCGCGGTAGAAAGGGTCCTCCATCTTTCCGGCAGCCAGCATATCCTGATATACGGAGCCTGGCACATTGGCCGGGATCCAGCCGTTTGTTTCAGCAACGCACATCCGCCATTGCCCGTTCAAAGAAACAGTCTGCATGCGCTATACATCCTCCCATGAATCATTAAGACTGCCGCCAAGTAGATTTCCTTATTCCTTCAGCCGGTACCGCACAAACGCAAGGCGGCGGCTGTCCGGCGCCCAGGAATTGACGTTGATGGTGCCCTGGCCGCCAAACAGCGATACCAGAAGCTTTGATTCCCCGCCGCCATACGGCATCAGGCGAAGCTCCACGTTTTTGTTGGCCGGGTGCTCGCCGGGGGCCACATCACCTTTACGGTAGGCGATGTACGCCACCCATTTCCCATCCGGGGATACGTGCGGGAACCAGTTGTTGGATTCTTCATCCGTCATGCGGATAACATTTTTCCCGTCCGCATCCATACGGTATACCTGCATGAGGCCGGAACGCACGGAGTTGAACCAGATATGCTTCCCATCCGGCGAAAACTCCGGCCCGTCATTCAAGCCCTGCGTATCGGTCAAACGCGTTTCCTCCCCGCCCGCTGCGGGAATAACATATACATCGTATTCCCCGTTCCGCTCGGCGCAGTAGGCAAGCGTACTGCCATCGGGCGACCAGCCGTGCAGGTAGCTTGGCGCGATAGGCGTGATCAGCACCGGCTGCCCGCCATGCAGCGGAAATACATAAATGCGTGACAGGCCGTCCTCCGCTGTATGATGGCTTACGGCAATGGATTTGCCGTCAGAAGACAGCACATGGTCGTTATTGCACCAGGTACAAAAGCCGGAATCCACAGCGCGGTGAATGCCTGTATCTAAATCATAGGCATAAATCCGTCCACCCGCGTTGTAGATAAGTGATTTTCCATCCCTGGTCCAGTTGGGGGCTTCGATCAGGTGGTCCATTTCGCACAGCTGCGTGCATTCCGCGGTGGATGTATCCAGTATCTCAAGGCTGGAGTAAACCTTTCGTTCCTCCATCCTGCGCTTGCCAATCAGCACATTCATTTGACCCCTCCTGCTGTTTCCTGTTCCAGATCCTTATACAATTTGGTTAT
>JAEZJP010000012.1 GCA_023415715.1 Bacillota bacterium | reverse complement strand
AACGCCGCCGGGATACGTTGCTGCAATCTCAACCACCTGCTCATCGAATGCCGAGACAAAGCCATGATCCTCGGCGATAGCCTTCAATTGCACGGGAAGCATTTCCGCTTCACCCATCACGCGCAGGATCCGGGCGGTGAGAGGCTTGTCATACTCCGGCCAGGACACTGTTTGAAGAGCGACCATATCGCCGTTCTTGGCACCCATCAGGTCGCCTTCCACATTCACCGTAAAGGCGATGCGGTTGTCATAGGGTTTGGCTGTGGCAGCAGGTTCACTTGGAACCTGCTTGCCTTTTTTGCGCGCTTTCCCCTGGGCGCGCAGCCTTTCATACGGGTCTGGCTGATTGCTTTCATAAAGGACGGCGCTGAAGGTTTCATGGGCGCGCCTGACAATGGAAATGAGGCTGCACCAGCGCTGCCCTACGCTGTCGTAATCCTCCGGCTTAACGAGGATAATGTCATCGTAGAGGCATTGAAGCCTTACGTGCGGCCGAAGCTTCATGCTGTCGCCCGAATCCTGCGGCCGGGCTGTGAGCATGCCGTTGCGAAGTACAGTTACCCGGGCGGCGACAAGCCCCAGTGACCGTGGGACGGCATACCTTCCCTTTTTTGTTGCGACAACACTGCCTTCCCCGGCCAACAGCTTAAGCTGGGCGGTTACATCTTCGCTGTCGGCATCCAGCCTTTCCGCTATTTCGTACGGCTCCAATGCAATGCCTTCGTTTTTGAGCAGAGCCAGAATTTCTTCTTTCATGTTTCCTACCTGCAGCTTTTCTATCAGTATTGCCTGATTCCATGTCCATCATGACTGTTGTGGGGAAATATGTCAATCATAAACGAGAAAAATGCGCAGTGGATACAGACGTCCATTCTATAATATAATGGATGAATCTTACGGTTGACGAAAACGTTTTTACATTTTGTGCATCTTTTGAGATTTTCTATATTCAGAAACAGCATTGCCGGAAGTCTACAGCAGGCATTAAACAGATAACTTCAAACAATATATACAAAAAGCGAAAAGTATATTGACAAAAAAGGCGGGATTCGTGTATGATTTACACAAGAGGCACGATGCGCCTGATGTTCCTTAAGGTGTGACAGAAAGCATTCATTCCTTTGATTTGCTTGGAATGGCGTTTTTTGTTCCCATTATCGAAAACGGTTTAGTTTGATTAAAACAAAAAACGGTTCGCTTCTGGCAATGATAAAGAAAACGGGTAAGCGCTACATATATATTATGATGTTATAAGCAGGATTGTGACGGCCCAGGGACAATCCTGGAAGGAGCAGGCGTGAAAAGACGGATTATCATTGGAATATTGATGGTACTTATGGTGTGCGGCCTTTTGATGCCTTTTTATTCTGTTTATCCGCACATGAACCTGTCAAAAGATGTGGCCGCCGCCTTTCCGGCCACGATCAGCGGCTTTTCGCTGATAGGGCAGGGGAACGGGGTTTTGCCGGTTTCACTGATGCCGGCGCTGGGCAGCCTTGATTTACGCGGAGGCCTGCTGGCCATGGGCGTGGGGCTTGCTCTGCTGGGCGGGTTGCTTTGCATGTTTTTCCGACGTGGCATAAGCCATGTGGCTGCCTTAACGGGCGGGGTTGGAGCGCTTTTGCTCTTTTTATTTGCGTTTTACACCCAGCAGCTGGATAATAGCCTGTTGTTCGATGTTATGCTCACCGCCAAATGGTACGTATGGGCCATTTTTGTTTTTTCCCTCTCCTTGTTCGGCATGGAGCTTTGGCTATTGAAAGATGTAAAGCCTTTGGCTCTTGGGGACAGGGGATGGCGGTTTGCATCCGCCGTGCTGTGCGCAATCGCTTTATGCGCTCTGCTTCTGCCCTTTATCGTGGTACAGGTGCCGGGCGGAACATTTTCCACCCCTGCGGAGGATGCGCTGGCATCCAGAAGCCTTACCGGCTGGCAGTGGCTTGCGGCGAAGGAGCCTCAGCTTCAAAAGTTAGGGGCGGAGAACAACGCGTTTGCCGATCCAGCCTCATTTGGTTCCATGGCAAGCCTTGTCACATTGAGCAATAGCGGTAAGGACCTGAAAAACCTGTTCATGATCCCCACTAATAACGGCAGTGTCCGCATGATGGCGGTTGCGGCCTGTGCCTTGCTTTTCATCGGACTTATACTGCAGCTTGTAAGGAAAGTGGACAGGTGGATGCCCGCCTGCATCATCACATTATCCGCCGCCATGATCCTTTCGGAGGCTGTAGGCAGCCTGGTAGTGGATAGCCAGTACCAGTTTCTGGGTGCAGCCTATCAAATGATGTTTATGGGGTTTGGCGGATATACGCCTGTTTTGCTTTTCATGGCGGCCATATCAGCCTGCGCCGCTTCCGCCGCTGTGATGGGCATACGCCGGGCCAACGAACCTTATTTTGTAAACCCGATCCCGGAAAAAAAGCGGTTGCTGACCGTGAGCATATTCCTGGCCTCCGCTTCCGTCATTCTGCTTTTGCTGCCCGTATTTCAGGTGAATCTTTACACGCCGGGCAAGATCAACCAGGCCAATCCAACTGTATCACGGCCCATGTCGGGGTTGGAGCTGATCACCTTTCAAAAGCCGGATGCGCTTTTGAATCCCGTAAACACAAGGGGCAAGCTGCTTTACGGGGCGGAACCGGCCAACAATGGCCTGACCGCCGGCGACCTGGGTTTATATGTTGGCAGCGCGATCAACAAAATGGGCGCGGTGACACTGGGGGCGCTGCTGATTACGCTTACAGGGCTTGCGCTTTTGTTTGGGCGGCGCCGAAACAAACGGACCATCGTAACGGTGCTTTTGTCCGGCGGCGCGGTGCAGGTGCTGGCGGCGGTGCTGACCATCAGCGCGCTGCCCAAGGAAGTAGGCTTTATCAGCGCGCTGGGTCCTATGTACATCTCCATGGGAACAACGGCATTTTCCGCGTTTTTTACAGGCTTTATCGACCGGGAAGAGTTGCCGAAAAAATACAAGCTGTTTCTGATGATGCTGCCCTTCCTGGTGGCCGTTCTCCTGTTTTCCTACCTGCCGCTATCCAGCTGGCGCTACGCGTTTTACAACTATAAACTTGGCCTGCCCATGGATCAGCAGGAGTATGTAGGCTTCCAATGGTTCACCGCGCTGTATAGCAGCCCGGCGCAGCAGGGTGAGATCGTGCGGGTCATGCGCAACACCTTCGCCATGAGCGGTCTGGGCCTTGCCACAAGCTGGATGCCGGTGGCTTTCGCCATATTCCTGACCGAGATCAGGACCCGCTGGTTCAAGAAATTCGTACAGATCTTTACCACGCTGCCAAACTTTATCAGCTGGGTATTGGTGTTTTCCTTCGCGCTCACCATCTTTTCGCTGGACACAGGCATTGTGAACAAAGCGCTGATTCAATTGGGCCTGATCAAGGAACCCATTGCCTATTTGAACTCCAGCGAGCATATCTGGCTGAAGATGTGGATGTGGAATACCTGGAAGGGCCTGGGCTGGGGCGCCATCATGTACCTTGCCGCCATCGCCGGCATCGACCAGGAACTGTACGATGCGGCCAAGGTGGATAGGGCGGGGCGTTGGCGGCAGATCTATAATATTACGATTCCGGGACTTTTGCCTACCTTCTTCGTATTGCTATTGTTATCGGTATCCAACATCGTCAACAACGGCATGGAGCAGTATCTGGTTTTCCAGAACGCCATGAACAAGAGCACCATTGAAGTGCTGGACCTGCATGTATTCAATATTTCCCTGGGCACCAGAAGCTCCAATACGATTTCCCTGGCCACCGCCATCGGCATATTGAAATCATTGATATCCGTCGTGATGTTGTTCCTCGCCAACAGCTTCAGCAAGCTTACGCGCGGCGAATCCATTGTATAAGAAGGGAGTGATGAAGATGATTCTGCCGGTGAAACAGGAGCGGACTTTGATTATCAACAAAAACGGAAAGCCCCGCCGGAAGGCAACCGATATTATTTTCAATATCCTGAATTATACCTTCTTTGGTTTGTTTACGTTTCTTTGCATCTTTCCCTTCTATTATCTGTTTATCAATACCATCTCGGATAACCAGCTTGTATCCCTGGGCCAGGTAACGCTTTTACCCAAGGGCATCCACTTTGAAAATTATGTACAGGTATTGAAGATTGAAGGCTTGGCGGAGGCGACGCTAACTTCCATCGCCCGGACGGTGCTGGGAACACTCTGGACGGTTGGCGGCAGCGCATTCCTTGGCTATCTGGTAACGAAAAAGGAAATGTGGCACAGGAAGCTGTTCTACCGCCTGATCATAATTACCATGTATTTCAACGCAGGTTTGATCCCCTGGTACATGAACATGCGCTCTCTGGGTTTTCTGGACAGCTTCTGGGCTTATGTGATTCCGGCCCTTGTATCACCCTACAATGTGATCCTGGTAAAGACGTTTATTGAAAGTGTGCCCGCATCGTTGGAGGAGAGCGCCAGCCTGGATGGAGCCGGATATATTGTGGCCTTTACAAAGGTCATACTGCCGCTGATTACCCCTATCATCGCAACACTGGCCATATTCAGCGCTGTAGACCAATGGAACAGGTTCATAGATACCCTGGTGCTTATGCCCGGCGGAAAGAACTACACGCTGCAGTATGTATTGTACAAATATCAAAGCGAGGCCAGCGCCCTGGCACAAATGATGCGTACCACCCAGGATACCGCCGCCGTGGCCAGCCTGTCCACCAAACAGACCGCATTGTCGGTGCGCATGACCGTTTCCATGGTGGTGGTGGCGCCAATCCTGCTGGTATACCCATACTTCCAGAAGTTTTTTGTCAAGGGAATCCTGATCGGCGCGGTCAAGGGATGATGAAGGCTGTATCCGGCTTAAATGCCGGTACAAATATCAAAGGAGGGGACTTTTATGCGGAAACTTAGCAAATTCCTGGCAATGCTGCTCTCCCTGGCGCTCATACTCAGTATGTCCGGCACGGCGGCGCTTGCCCAGACGGAAACGTATCGTGAACCCATTACGATCACCGTTTTCGACGAGCTGGCCAACTTCGCCGGCGAGCAGGTAGGCTGGTTTGCCAAGGAGATCAAGGACCGGTTCAATATCACCATGAACATCATTTCCACCAACCTGGACCAGAACGCTTATCAGACCAGAATGGCGGCCGGCGACCTGGGCGACCTGGTTATCCTCGGCGATACCGGGGATCATCTGGTCAGCGCCATCAAAGGCAACTTGCTGATGGACTGGAGCGAGCTTGACTTAACGCCCTACGAGAACATCAACAAGTACACCCAGGAAGCCCAGGCGAAGCTCACCGCTTTTGTGAAGAACGCCACCCAAACGGACGGCGTATGGGGCTTCGGCCATGATATTGGTTACAACAGGACCGATTGGGACGTCGTCATCGAACCCAATTATGGTCCGCAGGTACGCTGGGATGCTTACGTAAAAGCCGGCTATCCCAAGTTGGAGACCATCGATGACCTGGTACCCTTCCTGAAGGCTTTGCAGGATGCCAACCCCACAAACGACAAGGGTGAAAAGGTATACGCCTTCGGCGGATTCCCGGATTGGGAAGACTGCGTCATGAAGTTCACTTGGGACCTGATGACATGGTACGGCTATGCCGAGCAGGATTTCCTGGGCGTCAACTGGGCCACCGGCGAAGTGGTGAACCCGCTGGAGGAAGACAGCCTTTACAAGAAGATGCTGTCCGTCAACAACCAGCTCTACAGGGCCGGCTTGTTCGATCCCGAGTCCATCAGCCAGAACTGGGATGCCTATTCCCTCAAGGTTGACTCCGGCCGTTACCTGATGGGCCTGTGGGGCTGGAAGATGAAGTCCTACAACTCCCAGGAGCGCATGGATCAGGGCGTCGGATACGTAACCATGGGCCTCAAGGACGATGCACCTATCGTAGCCGGCACCGCACCGTTTGGCAGCAACCGCGTATGGACCATCGGCGCCAACTGCAAGTATCCCGAGCGGGTGCTTGAGCTCATCGACTGGCTCACCTCCACCGAAGGTATCATGATCAACTTCAACGGCCCGCAAGGCCTCTGCTGGGATTATGACGCAAACGGCCAGCCCTACGGCACGGAATTTGGCTGGAAGGCCTGGAAAGACGAACTGAACGTCGATATGCCCGCTGAATACGGCGGCGGCAAATATGCCGATGGAAAGAGCGCCATCAACAATACCACCATCCTGCAGAACGCATTTGACCCCGAGGGCGGTTTCTGCTACAACCATGACGCATGGGCAGATGGCATCGCCAAGCTGCAAAACCCGCTGATGAACGCATGGAGCGAAAAGTATGCCGGCGGCGCCAAGACCGGCGTGGAATACCTGAAACAAACCGGGCGTTTCTCGCTGCATCCCGCCACCCAGTACACCGTGGCCGCCAGGCCCGATGACATCGCCAACAAGCGCGCCCAGTTTGCCCCTATCATGAAGGAGTACAGCTGGAAGTGCGTATATGCCCAGAGCGATGAGGAGTTTGCTTCCTTGTGGAAGGAAATGGTCGATAAGTGCAAGGCTTTCGGCTATGACGATGTGGTGAACTTCTACATGGGCGAAATCCAGAACAAGCTGAATGCCATCAAGGAAGGCAAGTAAGAACAAAAATTCAGACTCCCAAAAAAAGAGCCCCCATGCCGCGCAAGCGGCATGGGGTTTTATTGTTGGATTTTAATGGATCTTGTGATAAGATAAATATCATGAAGATGAAAAGGGAACGTAAAAGATGATCAAGGCTGTTATATTCGATCTGTTTGAGACGCTCATTACCGAATGGGGCCATGAGAAATATACCAAGCGCAAGATAAGCGAAGACCTTCACCTGAATTATGAGCTGTTCAGCCAATATTGGGAAGAGAATACGTCCGGCAGGTATCTTGGAAAAGTCAGCTTTGAAGAATCGATCCGATACGTTTGTCAAAAATGCGGCGCAGCGCTGTTGCCTGATCAGCTTGCTTCTGTGGTAAACAAACGAATGACTACAAAAGCCGCATGCTTTAATTATATAGATTCCGACGTAATTGCGCTTTTGAAGGAGTTGAAAGCGCAAGGGCTTCGCTTGGCCATGCTTAGCAATTGTTCCTCGGAAGAAGTCACCACCATACGCCAAAGCCGCATTTGTTCCTTTTTCGATTCGCTTGTGCTTTCCTATGAAGTTGGCCTGTCGAAGCCGGATCCTTTGATTTACAGGAAGGTGCTTGAGGATTTGCACCTTACAGCCGGGGAATGTTTGTTCACCGGTGACGGCGGCAGCAATGAACTGGAAGGCGCCCGCACGGCCGGCATGGACGCTGTGCAGGCAAAATGGTATACCAACAATCACCCGACGAAGCGGGAGAGCATGGAAGGTTTCAAAACTGCGGAGAGGCCGCTGGACCTGATGCGGTTCATAAATTCCTAGGTTCAATATAAAACAAGGAGTTGGTTACCCTGGGATGCTCCGTGCAATGCCAGGAAACAGGAAACTGCTGCGGCAACAAAGATGTGGGCCTTGTCTGTACATGGCTGGATGGGTTGATCACTTCATATCAGGAAAATCCTGCTATTTCCATGGAGGATGCCATTAAAAAGTGCAGCAAAACCCATTATAACGCACTCGGCATGGATGAAATACTGGAACCGTATCTTGGCAAAGCAGAGGAGTTTTTCGATTTCCTTCGTGGGAAATGGAATTGGATCGTGACCATGGATCCGGAAGGAAAGCGCATTATCGCCGACGAGAATAAGGAGCAGTGCATCTGTCCGTTGATAAGGGCGGGAGCGGTTCATACACCCAACCTGTGCAACTGTTCGGAAGGTTTTGCGGAGCGGATGTTTTCCAAGGTACTTGAAAGGCCGGTGAAGGCCAGGGTCATAGAATCTGTATTGCGCGGCGGCAAGCATTGCGTATATGAGATCGTGTTGGGGTAAATGGATGACATCTAAAAAATTCCTGTCAGTTTGCGAGATATAAAGTATAAATCCATAACTGACAGGAGGGGAAGCTATGATCCAGGAGATTAAGAGGAATCAACAGGATATAAAGGTTAGGCATGTGCAGGCAAAGGATAAACCGGCCCCTCTGTCACGGGAGCCGGAGCAGACAAAGAATAACATCGACGCCGTAGAGCTTGGTACAAACAAGAACCCTTCCGCCCTGTATACCAGGCCAAAGGACAAGGGATTGAAGGCAGACGATATCGACGGACTGATGGCGCATGCGGAAAAAACTTTTTCGGGCCTGCGGGAACTGGTTAGGCAGTTGCTGCTTAAGCAAAGGGAAGCGGCAGGCAAACACAAGCCAGACAGTGTCAGTTTGTCCCCTTCCGAGGAAGCGACCCTTTCCATATCGGAAGACGGGGAGTTTGGTGTAAAGGCCGTCAGCGACAGGATTGTGAATTTTGCGATCGCCGTTTCAGACAACGATCCCGCAAAGCTTACCCAGTTGAAGGAAGCAATCGACAAGGGGTTCGCGGCAGCTGAGAAATCCTTTGGCGGGAAGCTGCCGGATATCTGCTATGAAACATATGATGAAATCATGAAAAAGCTCGATCAGTGGAGTCAGGGCGAGCAGGCATAGTGACGCCGGTTCGTCGCAGCCATGCAGCGGGAGGCTGGGCCATATGTTTAGGTGTACTGCTTTCAAGCTTGACTCCATACAGAACCGCTTGGTTAACGACTTTTGTACGGAGTAACTTCTGTCGTTAACAATCTTGCTGGTTCTGTATTTTAGATTTAAATCTAAAATGAGAAGGAGTCAGCAATAATGGATGTGCAAAATATTCATAGTCTTTTAAGCTACAATTACGGCGTGAATGCTCAAAGCATTGAGCTGTTCCGTGAAGGCGGCAATGTTTCCTATGTAGTTTATGGAGATAACCATCAATATTTCTTAAAAATGATCCGGCCGCCATTTCTGGAAACGGCGCTTCAGTCCGTTGGTATTCAAATGTATCTGTTGCGAAACCGGTTCCCCGTCATTCCTATCGTCCCGACAAAAGCCGGCGCTCCCTATGTTCGTACAGAGGACCAGGGCCGGGAATGCGTTTTTGTATTATATGAATACATTGACGGCGGTGAACCCGACCCTGAAGAAACGGAGGATGTCGGTGCGCTAATCGGAAAGCTGCATCAGGTAATGAAAGATTATCCTGGCCGGCTGCCGGTTCAGGACAGGCATTTTTTCATTGACAGGTACATTGAAATCATGAGAAAACTGCAATATCCGAAAATGGAGTCCTTTTTAGCGTATGGAAATGAACTGTGGGAAAAGGTGAAAGATCTGCCCCGCGGATACTGCCATTGCGACTTATATCGCGGCAATATCCACAAGGCAGGCGGCAAAGCAATGTATGTTGTGGATTTTGACACGTCCTGCATGGCATTCCCAATGTACGACGTAGTCTTGTTCTGCAACGATACGCATTATTTTGATTTTCAGGAGGAGGGCTACTTAAGATCAAAAGCCAGGCTGGAAAGGTTTCTGGCAGGCTACCTGCGGTACTGTTCATTAAGCGAGGATGAAATATCCGCATTCTACGACATGATTGCCATATACCATTTTCAATTGCAGGCAACCATGCTTGAATTGTATGGATATGATTCCAGTATCATGGACTTTTTTGACAAGCAATATGATTGGCTGATGAAATGGAAAGAGCAATGTCAGGTAATGAGCAAACTGTGACACAAGAAGAAACAGCTAACTGATGCATTCTCGCAGGCAATGGTATTACGGGGTGAAACTGCATATGGTCGCGTACAAACGCTATCATACGCTGCCTTACCCTAAGCTTCTGTTTGCCAGCGAAGCATCCTGCCACGATTTGCCCGTTGCCAGGCAGATGCTGCAGGATAAATGTGCCGGTTTTTCCCTTCTAGGTGATAAAGCCTATTCGGAGGCCAAATGGAAGGAAAGATTGTATCAACAAGGCATTCATCTGCTTACGCCTGTCAAGCTGCAGCCGGGTGATCCTCCACGGCTTCCTGGAGGCGATGCCTTGGATACCTGCGTTTCTCGTGCCCGCCAGCCTATCGAAAGCTTTTTCAACTGGCTCCATGAGAAGACCGGCATTCAGGCCGCCTCCAAAGTCCGTTCTTTCAAAGGTTTGCTCCTCCATATCTTTGGCAAGCTCGCCGCTGCTTTGTTCTTGCTCGCTTTCCATTTTTTACTCTTGATTCGCATTCATAATCGCCCCTACGGTGCTCATTTATAACTTTGTAATCACATGAACCGAAATCGCCGTGATCAACAGCACGCCCATAGCCCTGTGTACCATTAATAGCGGCCCCCGCTTGCCCTTTTGCTTAAAGTGCATCCATGCACCGATCATCCCATTGATAACCAACAGGGTGGCGGCGATCAGGCCGGTTATGGATACCCATGCAAACGTGATTTGTAGGATCAAGTGAGTTGCCATGGAAACAATTGCACCGAGTCCGAACCAACGATGCTTTTGAACCACGAATTTCATTACTTTGATGTAAATGGCCTTGAATTTTGAAGTCTTGGGGAGTTTGCTCACCCAGTGTTTGTTGACCCATTTCGAAATGTAATTGAGGAGCGCCAACCCTAAGAATGTGGCGGTCAGGATGCCTAAAAATCCACCCAATTTGTACATCGTCTTTGCCTTCCTTTCGGAGTGGTATGAAGGATATATCGAGTAGATACCAGAGTTTTGGAGGGGTGAATCAAAGAGAATAATGGATGAAATGTTTGAGAATTTTCTCGTGCTTTGTATGTACGACGGTGCTTATATGGCGAAGCCTCGGCCAGTTGCTAGCAGCTGGCCTGATATATTGCCATGTATCATTTTCAATTGCAGGCAACCATGCTTGAATTGCATGGATATGATTCCAGTATCATGGACTTTTTTGATAGGCAATATGATTGGCTGATGAGATGGAAAGAGCAATGTCAGGAAATGAGTAAACTGTGACACAAAAAGAAACAATGAAGGCCAGCTTTAACAGGCTGTCCTTCATTGTTTCAAAAAAGCTCTTTGTGAGTAAAGCCGAACGAAAAGCGGAAATTATTTCTTTCGATCCCCGAAAAATACAGAAACACATTTTCAAGTCGTCTGGCCGTACCATTGATGTATAATGTATACTCATCATCAAGATTGCCAATGGCAGCATAATAGATGGTCATTGACGCCTGAATATTGCCGGGCTCTATTAAATTGTGTTTATGAAAGGCTGTCTCATTGGTATCCCATATGCTTTCTATCGGCTCAATACTGGACCAAAATTCGCTTGGGAATGTTTCCTTGCTACTTTCGATGACCCATATCAAGCCTTTCTCAAGTCCTGCATAATAAACATAGGAAACAGAAATATTTGTATTTTCATGGGCCAGTCTATTTTGCTGGTCGCCATGCCGAAAGGGTCGAGTTGTATCCATCTGCCATCATCCCTCTGGAAAAGGCTTATCGTTTTGACAGAGTTATCTTTGCTATTTACATACACAGCAAGGCATGTCCCTTGGTCCTCCAAAGCTGCTTGCAGCATATCAGCCTGCTCAGCCAAATATCTGGTGCCTTCCTCCGGTGAAGAATACGAGTCTCCTGTCAGGGTGAAGCCTGGAACGATAGCAAAGGTAAAACATATGAGCAAAATAGCCAGCCACATGTAGTGCAATTTTTCGGAACGCACATGATGGCCTAATTCGCGGCACGCACTTTTGCTGTAGGGGCGATAGATCAGAGCAAGAACAGCCAATATTCCCGCTGTAACGAATGAGAGCAGCTTGGGCATATATCCTCCCTTGCTATTCATATGCAGTCCTGGTGCTTATTCTCTTTGTCTTAAATCATATATCACAAATCTTACAATATGTGGATTCGTAATGAGTTCTATTTTCCCTTCTCAGATAGGAAATTTAGGGAAATTTCCGCCATCCGGAGCTAAGAAGAAACTCATAGCAAGTTGAGGAATGTAAAAAGCGCCCGGAGATCTTGTTGCATCAAGATTTCCGGACGTTATCTCCACTGGTGGAGCATAGCAGAATCGAACTCTTCTTTATAATGAACATAAATAACTGGGATTCCTAAGGGATGTATCCCTTAGGCAGGGGTGCCGGGGGCAGCGCCCCCGGCTCTCGTTCCCCCGGCGCGTACCTCAGCCCCCGGCCACCATGCCGAGCAGCTTTTGGCTTCGGGCGAGGAAGGCAGAGACTTCATCCGGCTCCAGGGGGCGGGCAGCCATGCGGGCTAGGTCGTAGAGCTGCTGGCAGATGAGGGTGGTAGCCTCATTGGTTTCACGGGCGGCGACGGCCTGAACGGTGGGGTTCAGGCGGTTTAAGACCAGGGTGAACTTCTCGGGCATTTTGAAGTCCTGGCCGTACATGCGGCTCATTTCTTTAAAACGGCGGCTCTGCTCATCTTCCACCAACAATGCGCTCAAATCACGGTTGGAAAGCGCCTCCAGCTTGACCTCCAGGTCCTTTTGATCCAGCGCTTCGCGGAAGAGTTTCTCTAAGGCTTCGCGGCTTATATCCTTGCCCTCGTCGCTTTCTTCCTTCAGGCTCTCCACATCGGCATCCACGCGGGCAAAGGTGACTTCCTCCAGCCCGCCGCCGTACTCCATAAAGGACAGGAAGTTGCCGTCGATCACATGCTCCATGACCGCCACATCAATGCCGCGCTGGGTGTACAGCTCCACGGAGGCGGCCTGGCGCTTGGAATCATTGGTGTAATAAATCTTCTTGCCGGCCTTGCCGGAATTGCGGGATTTGTATTCCTCCAGCGTGTAATATTCGCCGGCGGTGGTCTTCACCAGCAGGATGGATTTCACCGCGTCAAAGAACTTCATATCCCGAATGCAGCCAAACTTGATGAAGGGGTGGATGTCGTCCCAATAGGTCTGATACGTTTCCCGCTGGGTATTGAACAGACCCGTCAGCCTGTCCGCCACCTTTTTGGTAATGTGAGCGGAAAGCTTTTTCACATAGCCGTCGTTTTGCAGGAAGGAGCGGCTGACGTTCAGCGGCAAGTCCGGGCAGTCGATGACGCCTTTTAGCAGCATCAGGAACTCCGGAATAACCTCTTTGATGTTATTGGCCACGAACACCTGGCCGCTGAAGAGCTTGATCTCGCCTTCCCTGGCGCCAAAGTCGTTTTTCAGCTTGGGGAAGTAGAGGATGCCTTTCAGGTTGAAGGGATACTCCACATTCAGGTGCACCCAGAACAGCGGATCCTCAAACTCATGGAAGAGTTTGCGGTAGAAGGCTTTGTACTCTTCGTCGGTGCAGTCCTTGGGGTTTTTAAGCCATAAGGGGCTGGTTTCGTTAACTTGTTGCGGTTCCGGTATCTTGGGTTCTTGTTCTTCCGCGCCCTCTTCGCCGTCTGTCCCATCTGTTCCGTCTTTTTTCCCGGCGGGAACAGGCTTGGCGGAAAGATCCTTCAAATAGACGGGAATGGCAAGATAGCCGCAGTAGCGATCCAGCACTTCGCGCACGCGATAGGTTTCCAGAAATTCTTTTTCTTCTTCTGAAATGTGCAGCGTGATGACTGTGCCGCGCTCAGTCTTGTCGGAGGCAGACATTTCAAACTGCATGCCGTCGGCGCTTTCCCAGCGCACAGCTTCGCTGCCTTCATGATAGGAAAGCGTATCGATGGTCACCTTGTCGGCTACCATAAAGGCGGAATAGAAGCCCAGGCCGAAATGGCCAATAATGCCGCCTTTTTCGGCGTTTTCACTGCCGTAGTTCTTCAAAAATTCCTCGGCGCTGGAGAAGGCGACCTGATTGATGTACTTGTGCACTTCTTCCGCCGTCATGCCGATGCCATTGTCTATAAAGTGCAGCTCGCCTTTTTCCTTGTCCACCTCCACCGTGACACGGAAGTCTTCCTCTGTGCCGGGGTGGATCATTTTATATTTGGTAATGGCATCGCAGCCGTTGGACACCATTTCGCGGATGAAGATGTCCTTGTCGGAATACAGCCAGCGTTTGATGATGGGCATAATGTTATTCGCATGGATGGAAATATTGCCGTTTTCCCTGTTCATATCGTATTCCTCCTGATTTATCTTAAAGGTAATTGGCGCGGTCCTCCCTGCTGGAGGTCTCTGGATATTTTATCATTGGACAGGCAGGATTGCAAGGGTAAATTAGCACTCATCAATAG
>JAEZJP010000291.1 GCA_023415715.1 Bacillota bacterium | reverse complement strand
TGCCGCCCGTTATCGAGCGGCATTTTGCTTGCGTCATCGCAGGTGATAACTTATGGAATGCACTGGTGGACTTCCACAATAACCGCAAACCGGGATGCGTCTGTGCCATTTTTCTTTTCAATGGGCTTGTTTGGACGATTTATTATTGTCGTGCCCAAATATGAACTGGTGACCGTTTTTGTCAGCGAAAATTATGGTGATACGATCAAGCCTTTGCAGTATTTCAGAGAATATATTGCATTCGCTATACCGTAACCAGCGCTTAGTACAACCAGCATAGGGACGGCTCCTGCGTTACTTCCATCCCCAGCTTTTCGTGCAGGGCCAGGGATGCCGCGTTTCCCTCTATGATCTGCGCATAAGGGATACGCCCCAGCGCCTGCTGATGACGCATCATGGCGTTTTCCAGCTGAAAGGCCAGGCCCCGCCGGCGGTAGGCAGGCAGGATTTCCAATAATCCAATGGTGCCTTCAGGATGGGTACCTATAAAGCCCGCCAGGCTGCCGTTCACATAAATGCCAAGCATCCCTGCTTCCAGCCGGCTGCGTATATACTGCTCATCCGGCAGACTTACGTAATGCTCGCGAACGGCGGGGAAATCGCTCATGGTCAAAGGCCGTATATCCGCATAATCGTCCGGTTCGAGAACAGGCGTATTTTTCATCCAGGCTGTTTGGTGGCAGATCATGGTCCGCTTAAGGGAAAAGCGGCGCATCAATTCATCCCTTAAATAGGGCTGATGGAGTACTATGAGGGACGCGTTTTCCATCAAGCCGGAAATCCGCCTTGCACTTTCCACCGATGCGGCGCTGAGCATATGGATGCCGCCGGGGATTTGGTAGATAAGCACGCCGTCCTCTGCTGCATAGAGAATTTTCGCTTCCTTAAGCCGCAGGGGTTCCAGCATGTCAATATGCAAAAGCCTGTCTTTTTCCAGGTACTTTCGTGCTTCCTGTTCCATGTCAGCCTCCAGTGGTTTGAATAACCATAACAGTATACAAGATTTGATTGCAAAGAAAAAGAGGCTGCCTAATTTCGGCAGCCTCTTGCAGTAATGGGTTATTGATTTACTAAGTTATATTCTTCGATGGCTTTATTGATGTCTGCCGCCAGCTTCGAAACTGCGTCATCCACGCTCAGTTCGCCGCCGACCACTTTCTCTGTGTAGGTTTGTACAAGCTGACGGGCTTCCGGGAACACGCTCAGTAGAGAGCCGACAAACTCGGGTTTGGTGGAATGGAGCTGTTCGATGGCCGTGCCGAACTGCGGGAATTGCGCAAGATTGGCCTTGAAGGCATCCAGCTCATGGGTGGCCACAGTGATGGGGAAGTAGCCGGACTGGGCGTTCCAGAAGGCTTGCTGTTCGGGGGAGATCATGAACTTAATGAATTCCCAGACAGCATTTTGCTTGGCTTCGTCGCCGCTGTTCAGGGCCCATAGGGAAGCTCCGCCGATGGATACGCCGCCCACGTCGTCCTTGTTGATGCTGGGGAAGAAGCCTGTGCCGATTTCAAAGGAGTCGCCAACATTGGTCAGAAGGGACTTAAGTGCCGCTGTGGATTCCAGCGTCATGGCGATCTGGCCGGCGATGAAGGCGGCTTTGGCGTCGTTGTTGCCTTGGTTAAGGTAGGTGATGACGCCGCCGTCGATCAGCTTTTTCCATACGCCCAGAATATCCTTGGCGGCGCCGTTCTCGTCAAACACAACCTTGGTGGCAGGAGCCGAGCGGCCATTGTTGTTGTCCACGTACTGCTTGCCTTCCTTGCCGACCCACTGCTCAAAGAACCAGCCGTAGTTGCCCATGCCGAAACCGCGCTGGGTCACAGTGCCGGATGCATCCTTAATGGTCAGCTTTTCCGCCATGGCGATGATCTCGTCAAAGTTCTTGGGGGGCGTGTTGGGATCCAAACCGGCCTTTTCAAAAGCGGTCTTGTTGTAGTACAGGATGGGGGTGGAGCTGTTGAAAGGCATGGAGTAGAGTTTGCCGTCGATGGTGTAATAGGCGGCAATGTTGGGCTCGATTTGGGAGATGTCGTAGCCGGTGGCGTCAATGAAGTCCTGCACGGGCTTGGCCCAGCCGCTGTCGATCATGAATCTTGTTCCAATTTCATACAGCTGCACCACGTCGCAAGGCAAAGCGCTCATGCCGGCGGCTTTGATCTTATTGACAGCGTCGTCATAAGAGCCTGCATACTCAACATTAACCTTGATTTTGCCTGCATAGGCTTCGTTGAAGTTATTGACCATGGTGGTGATGGCTTCGCCATTGACGCCGCCCATGGAATGCCAGAACACGATTTCCACCGGGGCTTCGGCCAGTGCCGCAGGAATGAGGGACAGCAGCATCGCAAGCGCTGCCAATACGGAGATAAGCTTTTTCATGGGAGTTCTCCTCGTTCTATTATTTGATACGCGCAAAAACGCGTGATCATCAGTTGTTCAGCCCTTCACCGCGCCGGCCATCAGGCCGTTGATGAGCTGCTTTTGCATGAAGATGAATATGGAAAGCGAAGGTACGATGACGATGATCACCCCCGCCATCATCAGCCCCAGCGCCTCAGCATCGACATCATAGAGCATGCTGATGCCTATTTGCACCGTGCGGTGGGCGGATGTGTCCGTAACCAGAAGGGGCCACATGTACTGGTTCCAAGTGTTCAAAAACACATAGGCTCCAAGAGCCCCCAGCGCCGGCCGGGAAAGCGGCATTACGATGGAAGCAAGGAACCGGGCATTGCTGCAGCCATCCAGCCGCGCCGCCTCATGCAGTTCCTTGGCAAAGGTCAAATAGTTTTGTCTGAGAAGGAAAATACCCATAGCGCTGGATAGGAAGGGCATAATCAATGCCTGATAACTATCGCGCCAATTCAAGGAACTGATGGTCAGGTAATTGGCGATGATGGTGGCCTCCCCCGGTACCATCATGGTGGCCAGGATCATGATGAAAATCAGCTTTTTGCCCCTGAAATTGAGGAATGCAAAAGCAAACGCCGCCATGGAGCAGGTGAGCATCTGGCCCAGCATGACGGAGGTGGAAACGATGAAGGAGTTGAGTATGAACCGTAAAAATGGATATGTTGGATTCGTAAATGCACGGACATAGTTAGAAAACTGGATCGCGGAGGGAATTACGCGGTTTTTATAGATTTCGCTTGCCGGCATGACGCTGATAAAGAGCGTGTACAGAAGCGGAACTAGTATGATGGCCAGGATCGGCACGTTCAGCAGGAATGAACCCAGGTTTTTTGCGCCTTTGCGTATCAACCGTGTCTGCATCAATAATGCACGCTCCTTTTTTCCATGCTGAACTGCACGAGCGTGATGCACAGCACGATCACAAACAGGATTACCGACCTGGCCGCTGCGGTACCGAACCGGAAGTTGAAAAACGCGTCCCTATAAATGGCGTAGACGATCACGTTGGTGGCTTCGCCAGGGCCGCCCTGGGTTAACAGCCTGATCTGGCTGATGGACTGGAACCCGCCGATGATATTGATAATGACTTGAAAAAACAGCGTGGGGGAAAGGCCCGGCAATGTCACATGCCACAGCCTTTTAAAATATCCCGCCCCGTCCAGAGAAGCGCTTTCATAAAGCTCCGCGGGAATATTGCGAAGCCCCGCGCTCAAAAAGATGAAGTTGATGCCCGAGGTGAGCCATACCGTCATGGCCGCCACAGAAAACAACGCGTAATTTGAATCGCCCGTCCAGTTGATCTGCGTGCCAAGCAAAATGTTCAAAAGTCCGTTGGTGGGGTGAAGTATCATCTTGAAGGACATGGAGGCCGCAGCGGAGGCGATGGCCACCGGCATGGCATATACAGCGCTGGCAAACGTGTTGCCGGGGTATTTCTTTTCAGTTAGCAGGCTGGTGATCAGGCCCACCACAAGGCCGCCAAGAGCCACCAGGAACACAAACTGGAAGGTGACCAACAGGCTCGGCCAGAAGGAAGAATCGGCCTTAAATATATCCAGATAGTTTTTGGCCCCCACAAACACCTTGGCCAGGCCATACTTGTTGGTGAGAAACAAGCTAAGGTAAATGGTTCGCACAAACGGAAAATACAAAAACAAAATGAAGACAACAAGGGCCGGTAAAAGAAAAAGATAGGGTTCCACTGTAGAGAATATGCTTTTCGTTCTTAAGGGCGCCGGGTTGCGTTTTACATGTGCGCGCGGTAAATCCATAAAAGCTGCCATGCCTCCTGCCGGGTCGGCGATGCATGGACTGCCTGCATTTGCAAGATACAGGCGTCATGGTGCCGGCCTACTTGTTTATTCATACTGCACAACGATCATTTCCATTCATTTTACATTATAGGTATATTGAGGAGAAATGTCAACACAACTATGCAGAAATTAACCATAACTTGAAACAAAGATTTCAATTATTTGCAAGGAATCCTGCAGCAAGTTTGCCGTTTTCCCTCCATTTCATCATAGGCGTCCTGTGTTATGTCCATTCCAGGATTTTATTAGGTTTTTTCCATTAAATGCTTACATTGGGAATACATTTACGTCCATGCCGTTTGACGCTTCATGAATGATTTTTGAATGGTATAAAGTCTTCTCCTCAGGCAAAGATGAGACAAGAACTTTTCAAAAAAGATTGTTGAAATTTTAACAATAGTATGTTAAAATATTAACGAGCTGGAGGAAAGTATTCTCTAGCCCAACTATTCAGAAAGCGGAGGCAATCAAAATGGCAAAAGAGCAGGATATGAAGCTTGTTGAAAATATGATCGACGGCCTGGTGAACAAGGCGCAAAAGGCGCTGGAAGAGTATATGCTCCTTGACCAGACCCAGGTGGACAAAATCGTGCACGCCATGACTATCGCCGGACTGGACGCGCACATGCGCCTTGCAAAGATGGCGGTGGAGGAAACGGGCCGCGGCAACGTGGAGGACAAGGTTATCAAAAACATGTTTGCCACGGAGTATATTTGGCACAGCATCAAGGACCTGAAGACCGTAGGCATCGTGGATGAAAATGAACAGGAAGGCTATATCGAGCTGGCTGAGCCGGTGGGCGTGGTGGCTGGGGTAACGCCCGTTACCAACCCCACTTCCACTACGCTGTTCAAGGCGTTGATCTGCGCCAAGGCAAGGAACCCCATCATTTTCGCCTTCCACCCTTCCGCCCAAAAGTGCTCCGCGGAGTCAGCCCGCACCGTAAGGGATGCGGCAATCGCCGCGGGCGCGCCGGAAGGCTGCGTGCAGTGGATTGAGCAGCCCTCCGTGGAAGCGACAACGGCGCTTATGCACCACAAAGGCATTTCCCTGATCCTGGCCACCGGCGGATCGTCCATGGTGCATTCCGCCTATAGCGCGGGGAAACCGGCTCTTGGGGTAGGCCCTGGCAACGTGCCCTGTTATATCAACCGCATGGTGAATGTGGAACGGGCCTGCACGGACCTTATGCTTTCCAAAACGTTTGACAATGGCATGATCTGCGCCTCGGAGCAGGGAGTGATCGTGGATGAAGTGATCGCACCGAAATTTGAATCCTTCATGCAGGAGAACAACTGCTACTTTTTGAAGCCCGACGAAATCGCAAAGCTGACTGAATATATGATGCCCGCCGGCCGGGAAGGGGTCAACCCTCAGGTGGTGGGCAAGACAGCCGCGTGGATTGCAAGCCAGATTCAGCTGAACGTACCGGAAAACACAAAGATACTGATCGCGAAGCTTCCGGAACCCAGCCGGCAGTATCCCCTTTCCCTGGAGAAGCTTTCACCGGTGCTTGCCTACTTTGTGGTTAAGGATGAAAAGGAAGGCTTCCGCTTTGCTCAGGAAATGCTGGAACTGGGCGGCCTGGGCCATTCCGCGGTGATCCATTCCGACGACGAGGACCTTTGCAAAGCCTACGGCGAAGCCATGAAGGCGGGCCGGGTGATCGCCAACGCACCATCCTCCCAGGGCGCCATCGGCGATATCTACAACGCCAACACCCCTTCCCTCACGCTGGGCTGCGGCTCCTTCGGCCACAACTCCACCACCGCCAACGTATCCACGGTGAACCTGATCAACAAAAAGCGGGTTGCCCACCGCAGGGTGAACATGCAGTGGTTCAAAATCCCGCCAAAGATCTATTTTGAAGAAAACTCCGTACAGTACCTGGCCCACATGCCGAACATCAGCCGGGCCTTTATCGTCACTGACCCTGTGATGGTGAAGCTTCACTATGTGGACAAGGTGCTCCATTACCTTAGAAAGCGTACAACGTATTGCCACAGCGAAATTTTTGACCAGGTGGAGCCGGACCCCTCGGTAGAAACCATCGAGCGGGGCGTTGCGGCCATGAAGGCTTTTCAGCCGGATGTGATCATCGCCTTGGGCGGCGGCTCCGCCATGGACGCGGCCAAGGGCATGTGGCTGTTCTACGAGTATCCCGAGACTTCCTTTGACGGGCTGCGGCTGCGGTTCCTGGACATCCGCAAGCGGGCGTTCCACTTCCCCAACCTGGGCAAGAAAGCGCAAATGGTGTGCATTCCCACTACCAGCGGAACGGGTTCCGAAGTGACCAGCTTTTCCGTGATCACAGATAAACGAAACGGAAATATAAAATACCCTTTGGCGGATTATGAGCTGACGCCGGACGTGGCCATCATCGACCCCCAGTTTGTAAGGTCTTTGCCCAAAACGATCGTGGCGGATACAGGCATGGACGTGCTGACCCACGCCATCGAGGCCTATGTTTCGGTGCTGGCGTCCGACTTTACCGACGGTCTGGCCATAAAAGCCATTGAAATGATCTTTGAATATCTTACGCGCAGCTACTTAAGCGACAGCGATACTGAGGCGCGGGAGAAAATGCACAATGCCTCCTGCATCGCCGGTATGGCCTTCACCAACGCATTCCTTGGCATCAACCATTCCCTGGCCCACAAAATAGGCGGCGAGTTCCACGTAAGCCACGGCCGGGCCAATGCTGTGCTTTTGCCCTACGTGATCGCCTACAACGCCAAAAAGCCCGACAAGTTCGCCACCTTCCCCAAGTATGGCACGTACACGGCGGACAAGCGTTATGCCAGGATTGCCAGGGTGCTGAACCTCAAGGGCGATACGGAGGATGACCAGGTCAAGAGCCTGATCGAGGCCGTAAAGGAACTGAACAGGAAGCTGAACATCCCCGCGACCATAAAAGACCTGGGCATCGACGAAAAGGTATTTCTGGAGCAGTTGCCGGCCATAGCCGAGCGGGCCTTTGAAGACCAGTGCACCACCGCCAACCCGGTCTATCCCAGGATCAAGGACCTGGAAGGCATTCTGATGGAGGCTTACTATGGCGAAACACCTGCAAGGAAGCTGCCGGAACAAAAAGTGATAAAGCTAGCCGAAAAGGAAAAAGAGAAGGAACCTGCATTGGCATAATTACAGCAGTCAAAACGCCACCGGATGCTATTCTTTAGCATCCGGTGGTGTTTTCCATATACGGTGTTTTTGACAAGAGCACGGCATAATCCTTGTTATCCTGCAGTGGATGTGGGATAATAAACGTAACAGGCAGAGGGCGCAGTATCGCCTCCTTGGGGTTTATTCTCGAACAAATGGTCCATACGGGTAGATGCGAATAAGCTGATTCTTGGGCAGAACAGGCCGTACCAGCAGCTCTACCAAGAAAGGAGGCATCTTTATGATATTTAGAAACGCTGTCCCTGAAGAAGCAGAAAAGATTACTCAGCTCACCCTTGATTCCAAGAGATACTGGGGATATCCTGAGGAATGCATTACGATCTGGACAGATGAATTGACAATTCGTCCTGAGTACATCAGAAAAAACATGATTGTTGTCGCTGAAGAAAATTCTGAACTGCTTGGATATGTCTCAATCATCGAAGAGCCACGAGAACATGTGCTTAGGGTTGGGGAATACAGAGTGTCAGGAGGCTTCTTCCTTGATAATCTTTTTATTCACCCTTCCTATATCCGGCAGGGAATTGGCGAAAAATTAAATACCATCGCCTTTGATTGGTGCAAAGAAAGGCAAATCAAACGGCTTTATATTTTCTCTGACCCTAACGCAAAAGGCTTTTATGAAAAGATGGGTGCTGTGTGTTTGGGAGAATTGTCATCTAACAATGTTGGCCGTCCACTTCCTTTCCTGATTTTTGATTTTGGTTCTTACTTTTTGAGTCTATTGGATTGTCAACTACTAAAGTTAATAAATGTAAGCTATGAGCATGATCTAAAGGATGGGGTAACCATCCCGTTCCTTTACCGGCGTCCATTCGTCTCTCTTGTATCCTTCCCCTCCGCGATATGACATGCGGGCGAAGCTTGACTTATGATATCCATAGAGTCTTAATGTAACGAAACGGATCATCTACTCCTTGCCAGAAATAAGAATGACTCTATATATTTCATGAATTTTGCAGTTGTTGATCTAATAGGTCTTTTCAAATCATGTTTCTTTTATATCACCATGAATATTTCCCCCCTGCCGGTATGCCCTGGGTGAAACCCCCGTCTCCTTCTTGAACATGCGGCTGAAATACAGGGGATTGTCATACCCTACGATCCTTGCGATATCCGTTACGGGCAACTGAGAGGAAGTAAGCAGCTCCTTTGCGTGGCTCATACGGAACCTTGTGATATACTGCTGGGGCGGAAGGCCCGTATGTGCCCTGAACCTTCTGATAAAGTTGGAAACGCTCATGTTCGCGCGGCGGGCATAGTCCGTTATCGGCAGCGATTCCTCCGGATGGCGGTGGATTCTTTCCACCAGCTGCTGTATTTCCGGGCTTGCGGCGTATTTGGCGCCGCTCTTTTCTTTCATTCCCCTGGATAATAAATAGATCAACGCCTGGGCGTGGCTGGATGCCGTCTCCTGGCAGTATAGGCCGCACAGCTGCAATTCCCTGATGATCCTGTCAAACAGCGTAACGCAGTCGCTGTGAATACCGGCATGGAATACTTTAAGCTCCGGCAGCCCGGTCTTTTTCAGAAGATCACCGGCCTGTGTTCCGGAAAAATGCATCCAGTACACATCCGGCTTTTCGCTTAAGAAATATCCGTACCGCTGCGGGCAGCCTGGCGGATACAAAAACGCCTCTCCTTCGCTAGCAACCTGCTCCCCTTCCGGCAGATAAAAATGGGCCTTGCCGCCCGCAATAAACAGTATCTGAAAGTCCTGCCTGCCCTCCCGGCGAAGTGTCTCGAACTTTAACCTTTTGATCAATTGGTAGTGGCCGCAGCTTAAGACAAAAAAGGAATGCTCCGCCCCCGCGTCGTCCACATCATGGCCATAGAAATATCCTGAATCCATGCGCATGGCGGGCGCTCCCTCTTTGATTTTCCATTTCAATGGATGCGCATATTGTGCATGTTTTTGCCCTTTTTGTCAATGGACGAAACCAGTCTTTGGGATACAATAAAATGCAATGAATGAATGCTCTTGGAAAGGAAGTAACGTATGCTTAAGAGGTTCTATGAAGACCCCCAGGCGCTGCACATAAATACTGCTGCCCCAAGGGCCTATTACCTGCCATTTGCGGGGAAAGAGGATGCGCTAAAGGGTGGAAATTCCTCCCGCCGCATCCTTTTAAATGGCGACTGGACGTTTGCCTACTATGAAAGCGTGGAGGATGTTCCGGAGGATATCGGCCACGTGGATTTTCCCTTGGGGAATAAGATCATTCCTGTGCCCTCCGTGTGGCAGAACCATGGTTATGACCGCCACCAGTACACCAATGTGCGCTATCCCTTCCCTTATGACCCGCCCTATGTGCCCAGGGAAAACCCCTGCGGTGTGTACCGCCGTACCTTTACGCTTGCGGATGCGTCTATGCGCTGCTACCTGAACTTTGAGGGCGTGGATTCCTGCCTGTATCTTTTCGTCAACGGGCAGTTTGTGGGCTACAACCAGGTATCCCACTCCACCGGGGAATTTGAGATCACCTCTTTTGTCCGTGCCGGGGAAAACACGCTGACGGTAGCGGTCTTGAAATGGTGCGACGGCAGCTACCTGGAGGACCAGGATAAATTGCGCATGTCGGGCATATTCCGGGATGTGTATCTTTTGCTGCGCCCCAGGAATCACGTGTGGGATGTGAAAGTAGAAGCCTGTCCGGATGAACGCTTCCGCGGCGCATCCGTCGATGTGAAGCTTGATTACGCCGGGGATGTTTTCCCCCTGGAGTTTGTATTGCTGGACCCAGACGGAAAGGAAATCGCCCGCAGGCAAGGCACAGGCAGCGCTCATTTTGCACTGGAAAACGCCTCCCTTTGGACGGCTGAAACGCCGGTGCAGTATACACTGCTCCTAAATGGTGGCGGAGAAGCCATAGCGATCCCGGTAGGCATACGCAAAATTGTAATACAAAACGGGATCATCCTGCTCAACGGCAAGCGCATCCGCATAAAAGGCGTCAACCGCCATGACAGCGATCCCGTCACCGGCTATGCCATTTCCAGGGAGCAGGCGATGCTGGATTTGACGACCATGAAGCAGCACAATATCAACGCCATCCGCACCAGCCACTACCCCAACGCCCCCTGGTTTCCGCAGCTATGCAGCAAGTATGGGTTTTATATGATCGCCGAATCCGATGTGGAAAGCCACGGCTCCATAGAAAAGCTGGGCGGCGACTTTAATTACAATTATGGCGCCCTGGCACGCGACCCGCGCTTCAAGCAGGCGATTTTGGACCGTGTGCAGCGCAACGTGATCCGCGATAAAAACTGCCCCGCGGTGATCTTCTGGTCCCTAGGCAACGAGGCCGGCTACGGTGTCAATTTCGACGCGGCGGCCCGCTGGGTGAAGGAGTACGATCCCACCCGCCTAACGCATTATGAAGGCGCCATTCACCAGCCCAAGGATGATCCCGCCGGCCAGGATGCGCTGGATGTGCACAGCCGCATGTACCCCTCCATTGCGGAAATCGAAGACTATTTCTTAAGTGGGCAAAACAAAAAGCCCTATGTCATGTGCGAGTACATTCACGCCATGGGCAACGGCCCGGGGGACGCGGAAGACTACTGGGAGATGATGGAGAAGCATCCCGGCCTGTGTGGCGGCTTTGTGTGGGAATGGTGCGACCATGCCGTATATATGGGCAAAACGAATGACGGCAGGAAGAAGTATTTTTACGGCGGCAACTTCGGCGAGTTCCCACATGACGGCAACTTCTGCATGGACGGCCTGGTTTACCCCGACCGCAGGCCCCACACGGGTCTGAAGGAATATCAAAACGTGATAAGGCCGGTAAGGGCCAAGGCCGGCGACCTTAATAAGGGCGAAGTCATATTCACAAGCACCCTGGACTTTGCGGATGCGAAGGATGTACTGACCGTTTCCTATGCCGTAACAAAGGACGGGGACGCGGTGCAAACGGGTGAGATCGCCGGTTTCTCCCTCCCGCCAAGGGGCGAAAAATCATATGCGCTGGCTTTTGATATGCCTTTAAGTGGCGACTGCTTCCTGAACATTACCTATAAGGCCTCTGGAAGCCATCCCCTGGTACCGGCGGGCACGCTGCTGGGAAGTGACCAGTTCGTACTCCGGCGCTCGGACCGCAAGCTGAAGGCGCTGTCCGCCGGCTTAGTGGAAGTGAAGCAGGATGACCGGTATATCACCGTTACCGGGCCTGATTTCCGCTATCGTTTCGATGTGCGGGTGGGTGCATTTGATCAACTGGTTGCGGGCAACCGCAGCCTGATTACGGAGCCCATGATGCTAAACATCTGGCGTGCGCCTACAGACAACGACCGGAACCTGAAAAACGACTGGATCAAGGCAGGGTATGACAGGGCTATCCAGAGGGCCTATACGGCCGCGGCTGAGGTAAAAGACGGCCTGGCGGTCATCACCTGCCACCTGAACCTTGCTCCCATTTACCTGCAGCCCGTTTTGCAGGTGCAGTCAAGGTACGTGATCGGGAAGGACGGGGCCATCGACGCAAGCTTTGCGTGTGAAAAGGATGGGGCCATGCCATCCCTGCCAAGGTTTGGTTTAAGGCTCAAGCTGCCAGGCGATGTGCAAAGCGCCAGGTATCTGGGCTTCGGTCCCTATGAAAGCTATGTGGATAAGCACCGAGCCTCCTTTATGTGCGTGTTTTCCACAACGGCGGAAAAGAACCATGAGGATTATATAAGGCCCCAGGAGAACGGCAGCCATTTTGGCTGCGCCTTTGCGGAAGTGAAGGCCTATGACGGCTTTGGCCTGCGGGTGGACAGCGAAACGGACTTCTCGTTCCAGCTTTCCCCCTACACCCAGGAGGAACTGACGAAAAAGGCACACAATTTCGAGCTTGAAAAGGCGGCGGGCCCGGTGCTTTGTGTGGATTACAGGCTGAACGGCATCGGCTCCAACAGCTGTGGGCCCAGGCTGCTTACGAAGTATGCTTTCGATGAAACGAAGTTTGCCTTTGCATTGCGCCTTACGCCCATGAAGTAAAAACCCAACTCTTCTCCTATGTGCAATGCCCTGGCGGCCTGTAACTGCCGGGGCATTGCTTTATCATGCAGGGCTTTTCCTTTGTGTATAGAAATATAACCGGGGCTGGCGGGCGAACACAGTTCGCCCCTACATCGTCGCGTGCTTATTGGGTATTCCTCCGGCTCGCATGTGCCTTGGCAGAGACGATAACAAACACAATGCAGGTGTAGGGGCGAACTGTGTTCGCCCGATTGCCGCAGCCTGCAACTGCCTGTTGTCAAAAGCAGAATCCGGGATTGGCAGAAGGTTGAATATAACTCCCCGGTCAAAGCCGGATATTGCATTTGAAGGGGGATTGGAATGAACATCGCCGACATCAAAGGCAATATACATGATAAGAGAGTTTTAACATTGCTATATCATAGCCAATATAATCCGACAGAGGAAAAGCTGAATTTGCTTGCCAGTGAATATGAGGCAGACAATGACGTGTACGCTTTTTCATGTGCTGACGATGGTACTGCTATTGGTGTTATTATTCTTAAGCGCAAGGATAACACCTCATTTGTGATTAAAAGCATCGCTGTCGATCCATCTTTTAGGGGTCTTGGTGTGGGTTCAAAGCTAATCGACTATGCTGTTAAATATCTTCAATGCAGCGAAATCCATGCCGAGACGGATGATGATGCCATTGGGTTTTATCGGAAATTTGGATTCGATATACAACCGTTGGGTGAAAAATACCCCGGCACTGCCCGCTACTTATGTACTATGAAATTATCTTGATCATAAACCCTATGGGAGGTGCCGAATAAGGATGAAACTCGACAGGCTCATGGGCATTCTGACCACGCTTTTGCAAAGCGGTTCCGTCACCGCGCCGCAGCTGGCCCAAAAGTTTGAAGTCACCCGCCGCACCATCGGCCGGGATATCGACGCGCTTTGCATGGCCGGCATCCCTGTAATCACAAAGCAGGGCGGCAACGGCGGCATCTCCCTGGCGGAAGGCTACAAGCTGGACAAATCCGTGCTAACTATCGAGGAACTGCAAACGCTGCTGGCCGCGCTAAAGGGCATAGGCAGCGTTTCTTCAGGCACACAGATGGAGCGGATGCTGGACAAGCTTGCAAAAAATAGTGGCGCGGTGGTATCGCTGAAGGAGAACATGATCATCAACCTGTCCTCCTACTACAAAAGCAGCCTTTCGGAAAAGATTGCGTCCATCAAACAGGCGATTTCAAAATCAAAGCTCATCGCGTTTGACTACTATTCCGAAAAGGGGCAGTCACGCCGCAGAGTAGAACCCTATTGCATCACCTTTCAGTGGTCCAGCTGGTATGTGTTCGGGTATTGCCTGGACCGGAAGGATTTCCGTCTGTTCAAATTGAACCGCCTGTGGGAGCTTGAGGTAACGGATAAAGCATTTGCCCCGCGGGAAATACCGAATGGCAGCATGGATTTTGAAACCCGCTTCCCGGATGAAAACCGGGTCGTCATACTGTTTGATCCTTCCGTTATGTACCAGTTGATCGACAGCTATGGCAGGGAATGCTTCACGGTTAAGCCGGATGGATTCCTGCTTTTTGAATCGGGCTACACCAACAGGTCGTATATGGTAAGCTGGATCCTCGGCTTTGGTGATAAGGCCAAAGTGCTGGAACCCACCGATATGGCGGAGGAGATTCTAGAAATTGCGAAAAAAATGGTTTACGCCTACCATGAACACGACAAACAGGTGTCCTGTTCCTCCGGTATAATGGAAGAAAAAAAGGAGGAACACTCATGAAGAAAATGGAGATGGGCACTATAAAGCCCGAAAACTTCGTACCCACCTGGGATGGACAATACGACTTCTTCTCCCACCTGGAATTTGCCTGTGGCATCCCCAACCTGCTGTTCGCCATCACCACCCTTAAGGAAAACGGCCGGCCCAACGTTTGCTTTCATTCCTGGAGCACCTTTTGCGGGGACGGCCAGGCATTCCACGCCATCCTGGGCGGGCTCAGCCAGCATGGCCACACCTACAAGAATATCAAGCGCACAGGCGAATTTGTGGTTAATTTCCTTTCCAAGGACTACTACGACGGTTTGGTCAAAACCATACAGCAAAACGGCGATGATTCTGACGAATTTGAGGCGGGCGGCTTTACGGTGGAAGCGGCTGCCACAGTGAAAGCTCCCCGCATACAGGAAGCGTTCCTTTGCCTGGAGTGCAAGCTGACGCAGTCGCTGGACCTGTCCGGCGCCGGCATCATCGCCTTGGTGACTGCTAAGGTGGAGCACATCGCCGTGCGGGAGGAATTTGCCAAGGGAATTGATGAAAAATACGGCGAGAATGGATTCATGTTCAATATCCACGCACCCAAGGATCTGCTTACCGGTCAGGGGGATGCAAGCGGCATCGGGGTGATGAAGATCGTGCGGCAGAACGTATAAGTAAATACCTTAAGTACTTAAAAACCAGACGGGGCATGTATCGCAATGCATGCCCCATTAGCTTTCTTTAAAAAAAGTTTAATTAAGCTGGGTGGTTTGGGCGGAAGATTGATAATCGCCCCTACATCTGCGTAAGTTTATTGCCGCCACTTCTTAAGCATATGGGTGCCGGGAGAAAAGCCAATATACTCTTTAAAATTTGTAGGGGCAATTATCAATCGCCCGCCAAGCCGTGAAAATAGTATGCTGGATATTACGTGATCCCTTTGACCGTTTTTTCGACATTTTCCACCCTCTTGACAGTTGTTTTAGGCAGGGGTATAATCGCTTCTGTTAGTTAGTTTGACTAACAAATAAAACCGAGGTGGCCTATGGACCCGTTCAGTATCGCCCTCAATGACCTGTTGGTGAATACCTTTCATATGATCCTCAAGATGGAGGAAGAGACGCTTAAAAGCATGAGCGGCAACAAGCTGAGCATCAGCGAGCTGCACATGCTGGAAGCCATCCACCGCGAGCCTGTGAAGGGACGCACCATTACGGACATTGCACAGGATCTGTCCATTACCCTGCCAACTGTAACGGTCGCGATCAACAGGCTGGCGCAAAAGGGATACGTGGGCAAGCACAAGGGCCGGGAGGATGGGCGTACGGTTCATGTGCTTTTAACAGAGGAAGGCAGGCGGGCGGAGGCGGCCCACCGTTTCTTCCACCGGCATATGGTGCAGGCCGTCTCGCGGAATATACCTCAGGAGGAACGGGAAGTATTGCTAAAGGGGCTTCGCAACCTGCAGGAATTCCTTTTAAAGCAGGAACAAATCGCCCGCTTGCGGGAGGAAAGCACCGCCATTCAAGGAGATGAAGCGCATTGAGGATTCTGGGTACCGGCAGCGCTCTGCCGGTCCTGTCAGTGCCAAACAAGGCATTGGAACAGTTTCTTGACACCAGTGACGAATGGATTACAACAAGAACCGGCATACAAACAAGGCACATCCTGTCGGAGGAAACAATCACGGACCTGGCCATACAGGCAGCCCAAAGGGCACTGGACGACGCCGGGATATCGGGCTCGGAGCTTGATTTGATTCTTGGCACCACCTGCCAGGGGGAGCAAATTGCACCGGCCATGGCCTGCACAGTACAAAAAGCCATCGGCGCCGCCTGCCCCTGCATGGATTTAAACGCCGCGTGCACAGGCTTTATTTATGCACTGGATGCGGCATCGGCATACCTTTTGAGCGGAAAAGCAAAGAAAATATTGATTTTAAGCGCCGAAGGCATGTCACGCCTGAGCGACTGGAGGGATCGCGCCACCAGTGTACTCTTTGGTGACGGCGCAGGCGCGGTGGTCCTGGACGGGCAGGACGGGCTTTTGTCCATTCGCCTGTCCGTAGCGGATGACAAGGATACGCTGTTCATCCAGCCCGCACCGGGCAACTGCCCTTTTTCCACTCCTTCCTCCATTGCTCCCGGCGTGCATATGGAAGGGCAGGAGGTATTCCGCTTCGCCGTATCCCATGCCACGGAGGATATCGCAAAGGCGGCGCAGGAGGCGGGCGTCGAGCTTAAGGACATCCAATGGTTTCTTCTGCATCAGGCCAACCGGCGGATTCTGGAATCGGTCCGCCAGCGGCTAAATCAGCCCGAGGAAAAGTTCCCAAGCAACATAAGCCGCGTGGGCAACACATCATCCGCCAGCATCCCCATTTTGCTGGATGAGCTTAACCGCGAAGGGCGCATAAACGACGGTGATCTCATTGCCATGAGCGCCTTCGGGGCGGGGCTTTCCACCGGCGCCTGCATTCTTCGCTGGCATAAGGGCAAAGAATAGCTTCGTATCAAATCCTATTAATAAAAATCAAATTTGCGGGAGGAAAACATCATGAACACCTTTGAAAAAGTCGCGGAACTTCTGGCACAGCGCAAGGGAACCACTGCTGATCAGATCGCTTTGGAAAGCAAATTTCAAGACCTCAAACTGGACTCCCTGGATGTGGCGGAACTGGTTATGGACCTGGAGGATGCTTTCAGCGTCACCATTGAAATCACCAAGGATATGGTTGCCGTTAAAGACTTGGTAAAAGCCATCGACGAGGCGAAAGCGTAATGGAAACGGCAATCACCAGGCTTTTTGGCCTGCGCTACCCCATTTTCCAGGGGGGCATGGCCTGGGTGTCGGAAGCTACACTGGCAGCGGCCGTGTCCAACGCCGGGGGCCTTGGCATCATATCAGCCATGAATATGAACGGCGCATACCTGCGCGAGCAAATCCAAAAATGCCGTGAGCATACCAATAGGCCTTTCGGCGTGAACATCATGCTCTTGAGCCCCTTTGTGGAGGAAACGGCGCAGGTGGTTTTGGAGGAGCAGGTGCCCGTGGTGACCACGGGGGCAGGTCTTCCGGGCGTATACATGAAAAAGTGGGTACCGGCCGGCATCAAGGTGGTGCCTGTGGTGCCTTCCGTCGCCATCGCCAAGCGTGTGGAACGTGATGGGGCGGCTGCCGTCATCGCCGAAGGCTGCGAATCCGGCGGCCACATCGGGGAACTGACCACCATGACACTGGTTCCCCAGGTGGTGGATGCGGTAGCTGTTCCTGTTCTGGCCGCGGGTGGCATTGCGGATGGCCGGGGAATTGCCGCGGCGTTCATGCTGGGCGCCCAGGGCGTGCAGTGCGGCACTAGGTTCCTTGCATCCAATGAGTGCTGCATTCATGAAAATTACAAGGAAATGGTATTGAAAGCCCGGGATATCGACACCGCTGTCACCGGCCGCAAGCTGGGCCATCCCGTAAGAGCTTTGAAAAACAATTACATGCAGGCATTCCGCGTGAAGGAAGAAGATCCGGCCGTCTCCAAGGAAGAGCTGGAAGCCTTCGGCACAGGCGCGCTGCGCAGGGCTGCCATGGAGGGCGATCAGGATATGGGTTGCTTCATGGCCGGCCAGTCCGCCGGGCTCGTGAACCGCTGTTTGCCGGTGGAAGAAATTTTAAAAGAAATGTTTGCCCAGGCGGAAGATTGTTTGCGGGGTGCAAAAATGTGGGCAAAATAGCTTTTGTGTTCGCCGGACAGGGCGCACAATATACGGGCATGGGCAGGGAGCTCTACGAATCTTCCCCCGCGGCCCGCAAGGTGCTCGACCAGGCGGAAGCGATCCGGCCCGGAACATTGCATCAATGCTTTGAAGGCAGCGCGGAAGAACTGGCCATTACGGAAAACACCCAGCCCTGCCTGTTTGCGGTGGAGCAGGCCTGCGCCGCGGCAGCTGTGGAAAAGGGAATGGAACCTAACATGTGTGCCGGGTTCTCCCTGGGCGAAACGGCGGCTGCCGCTTTCACCCGAATGCTTCCCTTTGAAAAAGCATTCGCCTTTGTTAAGGTGCGGGCAAAGCTGATGCAAGCCTGCGCCGAAAATCAGCCCGGCTTCATGGCGGCCGTCCTTCGCCTTGATAGCGAACAGGTAGAATCCCTGTGCCTTAAGTTTGAGCAAGTGTATCCTGTTAATTTCAACGCTCCCGGCCAGGTGGTGGTTTCCGGGGCGGCTGCGCAGAAGGATGACTTTTTGCAGGCTGTAACAGGCCTTGGTGGCCGGGCCATGCCACTGAAAGTAGGCGGCGCGTTCCATTCGCCATTTATGTCCGATGCAGCCAGTTCGCTGCAAACATGGCTGCAGGATTCCGGATTGGCAGTTCCTGAAATCCCGCTGTACGCCAACCGTACCGCATTGCCCTACGAAGGGGATATCGTTTCCCTTTTGTCCTCGCAGGTGGACCACCCCGTATTGTGGGAGCAAACGGTTCGCAACATGGCATCAAATGGCGCGGATCTGTTTGTAGAACTGGGACCTGGCACGGTGCTCTCGGGACTGATACGAAAAATTCTGCCGGAAGCCACCGTATGCCACGTGGAAAACACGGCCAGCCTTTTAGAGACGGCGGCCATCTTGGAAGGGAGAAACGCCTGATGCGGGACAAAATCGCATTGGTCACGGGTGGCTCCCGGGGGATCGGCCGGGCCATAGCGCTGCGCCTAAAAAAAGAAGGGGCTCATGTTGCCTTCCTCTATGCCGGCAATGAACAGGCCGCGCAAAATACGCTGGATGAATTGCAGGCGTTAGGCGGCAAAGCCATGGCCATACAGTGCGACATATCGAACCTTTCCGCAGTGCAGGAAGCCTTTGGCCGCATCAAGCAGGAATGGGGCACGGTGGATATTCTCGTCAACAACGCGGGCATCACCATGGACGGCCTCACACCCAGGATGACGCAGGAAGCCTTCGACCGGGTGATCCAGGTGAATTTGAACGGCGCATTCTACTTAATACGCACCGCATACGGCGATTTCCTGCGCAAACGGTGGGGCCGCATCGTGAACATCTCTTCTGTTTCGGGGCTGATGGGCAACCCCGGCCAAGCCAACTATTCCGCTGCCAAGGCGGGCCTCATCGGGCTTACGAAAACCATTGCAAAAGAACTGGCAGCCAGGAACATTACCTGCAACGCGGTGGCGCCGGGCTTCATTGAAACGGACATGACTGAAAAAATGGGATCCGAGCTCGTGGAAAAAGCGGTGCAGGCAATTCCCTTAAAGCGCATGGGTACCGCCGAAGAGATCGCCGCTGCGGTGGCCTTCCTATGCTCGGATGAGGCGGGGTATATCACAGGCGCCGTCTTGCAAGTGGACGGCGGACTGTACATGTGAGGTGAAAGCCATGAAGCGTGTATTTGTCACGGGACTGGGCGCGGTATCTCCAATAGGGAACAACATTTCATTATTTTGGAATCATTTAACCTCCGGCGTATGCGGAATAGGACCCATTACCCGGTTTGACACCACGAACCTGAAAGTGAAGGTTGCGGCGGAAGTCAAGGATTTTGATCCGCAAGCTTACGGCATGGATACATACGCCGCCAGAAGGCTGGATCTGTACGCCCAGTACGCCATGGCGGCTGCTGTGCAGGCGATGGAAGACAGCAAGTTTGAAAATACCGATCCCTGGCGGCTGGGGGTGTACATAGGCAGCGGCATCGGTGGCATGCACACCTTTACCGCTGAGTGCGAAAAATTGTTAACCCGCGGACCGGATAGGGTATCCCCCTTCTTCATCCCCATGATGATCGGGAACATGGCGGCCGGCAATGTCGCCATCCGCTTTCATGCCCAGGGCCCCTGCCTGCCGGTGGTCACAGCCTGCGCCACCTCCACCCATGCCATTGGCGAAGCGTTCAGGGCTATCCGCCACGGCTATGCCGATGCCATACTGGCCGGCGGTTCGGAAGCGGCCATCGAGCCCTTGGCCGTCGCCGGTTTCACCAGTTGCAAGGCATTAAGCGAGGAAGCCGATCCCAATGCTGCCTGCGTGCCCTTTGACATGCGGCGCAAGGGCTTCGTCATGGGCGAAGGCGCCGGCATTGTGCTGCTGGAGGAAGCAGAGCATGCCATCAAACGCAACGCACCCATCTATGGCGAGATCATGGGCTACGGCAACACCTGCGACGCCAACCATATCACATCGCCCCACCCCGAAGGGCTGGGAGCAGCCAAGGCCATTCAACTGGCCATAGAGGAAGCGGGCGGAATCGGACCCAATGAAAAAGTGTACATCAACGCCCATGGCACAGGCACACCGCCCAATGATAAAATCGAAACCCTTGCCATCAAGCTGGCTTTGGGCGAGGAAAAAGCAAGGCAGTCGCTGATAAGCTCCACCAAGAGCGCCACCGGCCACATGCTGGGCGCAGCAGGCGCAGTGGAATGTATTGCCTCATTGCTTGCCATAAAGACCGGCATTGTACCGCCTACGCTGCACCTTGACGAACCTGATCCGGATTGCGACCTGGATTACGTACCCCATCATGCGCGTGAATGGAAGCCAGATATAGCCCTTTCCATCTCTTTGGGCTTTGGCGGCCACAACAGCGTGCTCGCTATGAGGTCAGCTACATGAACATGAAGCAATTGAGGGAGCTGCTAAACCTTTTTTCCCAGCACGGCCTCACACGCCTGGAAGTGGCAGAAGGCGAAACACGCATACTGCTGGCCCGCGAGGCCGCGCCTTTGCGTGCGGTGGAGCAGCCTGCGCCGGCTCAGGTACCTGCAGCCCAGCCGGCGGCAGCCGGCGTTCCTGGTCCCGCCAAAAACGCAGACCCAGGCCCGGATTTTAATCAGATCCATGAAGTGAAATCGCCCATGGTGGGCGTGTTCTATGTGGCGCCGGAACCCGGCGGCAAGCCCTTTGTCAAGGTGGGCGACCGCGTGAAAAAGGGCGATGTGGTATGTATTGTGGAAGCCATGAAGCTGAATAACGAAATCACAGCCGACAAGGATGGCGAAGTGGTGGACGTCTGCGTGCAGGACGGCAGCGTGGTGGAATACGGGCAGACGCTTTTTAAACTATTTTGACCGAGGTACGTCATGAACCGAGAAGAAATCAAAACGTTTCT
>JAEZJP010000327.1 GCA_023415715.1 Bacillota bacterium | reverse complement strand
CCCTTGAGTTCCGAAGCTTCGCGCCGCCTGTGGCGGATAAAGCGAAGCGGAGGAAGCTTGCGAAACGAGCGCCGGAAGCGCCAGCGAGCCGGCGCGATGATTGAGCAAGCCGAGTGGCAAGCTGTCGACGAAGGAGACTGATGAGGTGGAAATGGCTGCATAGACGATAGTGCCGGACACCTCATCCGGCGCTGCGGCGCCACCTATTCCATCTGGCTCTATCGTCGCGGTGCTGCGCTCCGCTTGCTCCGCTCGTTTCGCCAGCCTCCTCCACCCTGCCCATTTCCGCCACTGGCGGGGCAGGGTTCCGGAGCCCTCGAGGGGAAGGCTTTTGGAGGTGACTTAAGGCAAAGGCGGCTGGGGGAGGTATAACGCATCAATAGTATGTTCTGATTTTGGGACAGTATTGATCTCTTCCATCCTTGACACCCGCCCCGTCCATGGTATACTGTTCCATGCATTCATTCACACAAGGAGTAACTTCATGCGGGCACTGGGCAGACTGATTACTTTTTTAGGCCTTGTATCCCTGCTGGCGGGCGGCTACGGCTTTGCCATCATGCATACCTCCTACGCGCCCGGGCTTACGGGCTGGGCGGCGGAAACCTATATGCATTTTGGCGGTTTTGGCTACAGCATCAGCCATCCGGAATTTCTGCTGCGCGGCCTGCAGGCATTTACGATTACGTTCCGCATGGGCCTTGCCCTGGGCGGGCTTGGCGGCACCGTTGTAGGCGGGCTGCTTATGAAGCGCTAAGGGAGATGAGTTAAGTGGACTGCATGGATGTCATAAAAGCGAGAAGGTCCTGCCGCTCATTTGAAAATATACCCGTTCCGGAAAATGTTCTGGATGATATGCTTCTGGCGGCCCAGCTTGCGCCTTCGGGAGGAAACGGGCAAAATCATCTCTTCGGCGTGATTGATGACAAGGAACTCAAAATTGCGCTGGCGAAGGCCGCCGGAAACCAGATGTGGATTGCGGAGGCTCCTGTTGTCATTGCCTGCTGTGCTGCCTTGGAGGATGATCTGAAAGCGCTGCCCCGGAATGATTTCGGCCTGAAGGTAAACGAGCTGCGCTTTACAAAGAACTTCATCGAATACCTGAATGACTATGAAGACAGGAAGGCCGTAGGGACTCTGTTTGCCAACGCGGCCCCCCTGATCCCTGCCGAACATATGGTTCTTGCCGCAGCGGCCCACGGCCTGGGAGCCTGCTTTATCGGCTGGCTGGATGTGAAAGAAGCAGGCCGGATACTCGGTCTGCCCGACGACGTTGTCTGCCTGTTCCTTTTGCCGGTGGGCTATCCCAAGGCAAAGCCCAAGGCGAAGAAGCTGAAAAGCATGGAAGAAATCTCTTTCAGAAACCGGTATGCCAGGTAGCGGGTATGTGCTTATCGCGAAGCATAAAATTGAATCAGCAGCCACCGGAAGGTCAGATCGTTGACCCTCCGGTCTTTTGTTTTCCAGTCTTTTTCAATGGCCAGGCCGGCATACTGCGACCACTTGACAAAGTAGGGGTGGCTAAGCGGCTTTGTAAACATGCTGCCGCTTTCCTTCACCATGCGGGATACATATTCCAACTGTTGTCGGATTGCCTCCACCTGATTTGCGACGCCCAGCATGGCCAGCATCTGGGTGCGATGGAACCACATCATCCATCCGGCATCCGTAAGGGCAGCCATGTCATCGTTGAAGTTATACATGAACAACGAGGCGGGGCCAATGATCTGCCCCTTGTGCAGCAGTTTGATTTCGGGGATAGGAGAAAGCGCAGCAAGCTTTGTTACGGCCTGCGCCAGCATGGTTTGATTTTCTGCTGTCCGCCAGCTTTTGGTATACGCCAGCAGCCGAAGATGGTACACGCAGGGCCATATAACGCCAGGCCTAAACACCTTTTTGCCCTTGTAGGGTTCGTAGATGTCCTTTATATCCGTTACGCCGCCGGCGAAGCGGAACACATCCAGCGCCTCCCGGATGCCCGCTTTGACAAAGCCGTGTGCTTCCGCTCCGGCGTAGGCAAACACTGTTGCGCGCATCAGCTTCGATCCGCCAAGACGCCACGCGTCCAGGGGCTTGCCCACCCGCTGCATGCTGCCCAGGTCAAAATCTTCGCCACGATCTAAAATCGCCTGCAGCGCTTTTTGCACCGCGGGATGGCCCGGCTCCACGCCTTTTTCCATCAGATACCGTATGATGCTCTCCGGCTCATCCCTGCCGTGAAAGGTTCCGCCAAGCCAGCCGTCCTCCTTTTGCAGGGAGAGGATGCGCCGAACCTCCGGCTCCTCAAGGATGCGCTTTTGCAAATCCCGCATCTCAGGGGATGCGCCATCTTCCAGAAAAATCTCTTTACGGATGCGCCAGGCGATGGACGGGCAAGCGGTTTTTGCAAGATACAAAGCCGTTTCCTGAAACATGGAGAGCCTCTTTCATTTGTTGCAGCTATTTTCTTTATTGTACCATATTAAGACATGAACATATGAAGTTTTTAAAGGATGGGTTCGGGAAGGGAAATTTTTTCAAAAATTTCCCTTCCCGCTTCTCTCCCCTTGACATCATTGCATCTCCATGGTATTATCCACTTGCAAAACTGAACACCTTATCCAGAGTGGTGGAGGGACGGGCCCGATGAAACCCGGCAACCGGCTTACGCTTGGTGCCAAATCCCGCAGCGCGGCACGCCGAAAGGCAGCGTTGGCAGATAAGGAAGATCGAAAAGATCCAGACCGCCTGCTTGTGCCGAGCAGGCGTTTTTTCATTTGCAGAAGGAGAGAAAGCACATGCGCCAATTGTTTACTTCCGAATCCGTTACCGAAGGCCATCCCGACAAAATGTGCGACCAGATTTCCGATGCGGTTCTGGACGCGATTCTGGAAAAGGACCCCATGGCCCGCGTGGCCTGCGAAACCTGCGCCACCACCGGCATGGTGATGGTAATGGGCGAAATCACAACCAATACCTACGTATCCATTGACGACATCGCAAGAAAAGTCATCCTGGATATCGGCTACCAAAGCTCCGACCTGTGCTTTGACGGCAAGAGCTGCGCGGTACTTACCGCCGTGCATGAGCAGTCCCCCGACATCGCCATGGGTGTGGACAACGCTTTGGAAACAAGGGATGGCGCATCCGAACACGACACCGGCGCCGGCGACCAGGGCATGATGTTCGGCTTTGCCTGCGATGAAACGCCGGAAATGATGCCCATGCCCATCGCGCTGGCCCACCGCCTCACCCGCAAGATGACCGAGCTGCGCAAGAATGGAACGCTTTCCTGGATGCGCCCCGACGGAAAATCGCAGGTGACCGTGGCCTATGAGGATGGCAGGCCCGTTCATGTGGACGCAGTAGTCATCTCCACCCAGCACAGCCCGGAGGTTTCCCTGGAGACGATCCGGCAGGAGATCGTGGATAAGGTGATCAATACGGTGATACCCGCCCGCCTTCTGGATAAAAACACAAAGATATACGTGAACCCCACCGGCCGGTTTGTGCTGGGCGGACCTGCCGGCGACAGCGGGCTCACCGGCCGCAAGATCGTGGTGGATACCTACGGCGGCTATACAAGACACGGCGGCGGCGCTTTCAGCGGCAAGGACCCCACCAAGGTGGACCGGTCCGCTGCCTATGCCTGCCGCCATGCCGCGCTTAATGTGGTAGCCGCGGGCCTTGCCAAAAAGTGCGAAATCCAGGTGGCCTATGCCATTGGCGTGGCCCATCCCGTAAGCCTGTTCGTGGATACTATGGGCACGGGTGTTATGAGGGATGAAGACCTGGCAAAGCTTATTGAAAAGGTGTTTGACTTCAGGCCCAACGCCATCATAAAAAGGCTGGACCTGAGAAGGCCGCTCTACCGGGCGACCGCGGCCTACGGGCATTTTGGGCGCACTGACCTTGATTTGCCGTGGGAGAAGCTGGATATGGTGGATGTGTTGAAGGCGGCTGTGAAGTAACCAGGGGGCTTTGCCCCCTGGACCCATACCAAAGGGATACATCCCTTTGGAAACCTCATTATGGGATTATACATTATTGAAGGCATAAGCAAAGCCGCAGCAGAATGTTGCGGCTTTGTTTTTTCAATATTATAGCTTAAGCGCCGGATAAAACTTATTGCACCTTATCTATTCGAGTACAAGTATAGGGGTATTTTAAGCTTACTTTCCTATGTAATTAACCACATTCCTGAACGTTCAGCAAAAAAACGAAGCTACTCTATCGGAAAATACAATGCTAATCGGTTACTGTTTCCAGGTTCCGGATAGTATTCCTGCACAGCGCCTGCCAATGAATAATTGTTTTTTGGAAAGAATTCTTTCAAAATATAGCTGAATGTTTCGCCATATTGATCCTGGGAACAGCTGGCCGCGATATAGGTAAAAGCGGGAATGATCCATTTCGTCCAGCCGGCGGGGGGAACGGCCGCATCGGGTACTTCGCAGCCGGCCAGATATTTTCCTTGTTGATCCCAAGGCTTGAACGTATTGCCTATATCGCTCATTGCCCCCCATATGCCGGCAATCCTCCCGGATTCGTCATACTTTGCAACGCCCGCTATTTCAGCAAAATGGGTGTTGGCGTCTGTCCACAGCGGCGGGATCCATTTTTGAGAGTTTTCTGCCATGCCTTGTCCTTCCTTGCCGATCACCGAAAATGATTGCTTGCTGATAACCTGTATGTCCATATTCATCTCTCCTTTTCCATATGATCATAGCACATCAAATTGAACAACAGTATGTCATATTTCCAAACAGCAGCTGCCTTTCAAAAAGTGTGCAGATAATGAAAGAGAAAGCAAGTTTCCTCTTCCCCTATCCCAACCCTCTCCTTTCTGTTATAATCTGGTTATGCAATAATCGTAATAATCCGCTTCGCAGAAAGGATGATTATACATGTTGAACTTCCCCCTCCGTTTCGGCATCCTGGGATATGCCCGCATTGCCAGGCTCCACCTGATCCCCGCCTTACTGGAGGCGAAGAACGCCGTTCCCTATGCCATTGCATCCACCAATCCTGAAAAGCTGATTGAGGCCCAGGCCGACTTTCCCTTTCAAAAAGCTTATGACAATTACGACTCCCTCCTAGCCGATCCGAACGTGGACGTCGTGTACATTCCCCTGCCCAACAGCCTGCACAAGGAATGGACCATCAAAGCCGCCAGGGCAAAAAAGCATGTGCTTTGCGAAAAGCCCATGGCGCTGACAGAAGCAGACTGCCTGGAAATGATCGCCGCCTGCCGGGAAAATGGTGTGAAGCTGATGGAAGCCTTTATGTACCGCTTTACCTTAAAAACCGCAAAGCTGAAAGAGCTGCTTGATGCCAAGGTGATTGGCGATGTGAAGCACATCCATTCCACCTTCCGCTTTGTCATGCGGCCGGGGCCTAACATCCGCCTGGACCCAGCTCTTGGCGGCGGCAGCCTGTGGGATGTGGGCTGTTACCCTGTTAACCTCATCGGCATGATTTTGCAGGATGAGCCCGTTTCCGTCTGCGCCATGAAGACAGACAGCGAGGGTGTTGAATACGCGCTGGACGCGGTACTGAAGTATAAAAACGGTGTGATCTGCACATTGGGTTCCGGGTTTGACTCCCACTCCGCCCAGCTGACCGAAATACTCGGCACGGAAGGCACGCTCCTTGTGCAGGAATCCTTTGACGGCACGGGTGTTCCCATCCTGCTTTACAAAAACGGCACGATGACGGAGATACCCGTACCTTATAGCAATCGGTATGTGATGGAGATCGAGGATTTTTCCGATGCGTTGCTGAATGGCCGGGAACCTTCCTTCGCGCTTTCCGAAACGGTGCGCAACATCCGCCTGATCAACAGAATCTTAAGCGCGGCGCAGTAAGCCTACTTAAATAATGAAAGGAGCACCTATGATGCAGGACGAAAAAACAAAAGCCAGGGAAATGGCGGAAATCATAAGGAAGCAGGAGGCTGACCTTACGTTTGACAGCTTTGATACCGAGGCTGCCTGGCAGATCGGCCAAAGCCTGCGCAAGCGTGCCATAAGCATTAACGGCGATGTAACCATCGATATTACCGTAGGCGGCCTGCAGTTGTTCCACAGTGCCGTCGGAAACCCTTCCCCCAACAACGACAACTGGATCCGCCGCAAAAGGAACACTGCAATGACCTTCTGGCAAAGTTCGGCGCTGGTCACCCAGGAGATGAAAGCTTCCGGCAGAACGCTTTCGGATCATGGCTATTCGGAAAACGACCTGGCGCTGTCGGGCGGCAGCTTTCCCATACGTATTAAAAACCTGGGCGTTGTAGGCACGGTCACCATATCCGGCCTTCACAATGACATGGATCATCCGTTGATCGTAGACGCCCTTTCGGAATATCTGGGCATCAGTACGGAGCCAACGCAAAAGTAACAGCGGTTCTTGCAAAAGACCTGCAGGCCCGGGAGGTGCAAAAGATGAACACGCAGGAAATATTGCAATGGCTCATGGATCATGGCGGCCCCGTCATACGGTACCTGACGGCCACGGAATTGCTTGAATCCGGCAGCGGGTATGATGTGAACCGTCTGAAAGAGGACTTGCTTGTTCATCCGTTCGTGCAAAGCTGGCTTAACAATCTAAACCCTACGAACGTAACCATGCGCACCTGTCACGGCAGTTTTAACACCTGCTTTGAAAACGCCATGGGCATGCTTTTGCAGCTTGGCCTCAGGGCCGGCATGACAGCGCTGGATGAAAGGACGCATCCGATCCGGGATTGGTTTGCCACCATGATGAAGGCGGACCCGGCCCAATGGAACGTGTTCGCGATGGCCTTGTTTTCTTCATTTTTAGCCGCCGCCGGATATGAAGACGACTCCATCCGGTCTTTTCTTAATCTGCGCCTTGACACGCTGCACGCTTTTGCAAGCCTTGGCAGTTATGACCTGTATGACGATCCGGACAAGTTTAAAGGCATACCCACGGCATTTAAGGCTAAGCCGGTCATCAAGCCGGAGCTTTACGGCGGCGGCAATTACAAATATCCGCTGATTTACGATATGTACGGCCTTGCGGCTATGGTGGTAAAAGGCGGTTCCGCGGCGACTGAGAAGATTGATAGTGTCATCCGGTATATCATGGCGCCTGAATACCATCAAACCGTTGCGGACGGTTACGGCATTGTGGTATCGAATGGCAACAGGTATTACAGCATGGGCTGGGATGTGAAGCTGCCCGGATTCCTGGGCTTTACGGAAGAGGCGGACAAACAGGGACCCGTACTGCTGCACCGCCTTTCCCTGATGTCGCATTTTCCCAGCGCCGTCAAACACGTTTGGTTTGCAAACGCCCTTTGCCATCTGGAAAAGTTCCAAACCGAAAGGGGCACATATCTTTTCCCCAGACACTTTTTGAAGGAAGGCACGGGCTACTGGGTATCGGGCATGCATATGTCGCTTGGGGAAAACCGCCGGGCAAAAACTGCCCTGGAACTGGAGTCCACTTTCCGCATGATGCTGCTGAAAAATCGGGCCGGGATGCTTTGATAAAGGAGCCTGCCATGCAAATGAAACGCTTCATCGCCTGTCTTTTGATTTCCGCCGCTTTTTGCCTCTCCATGCCGGCTTTGGCGGAAGAACCAATAACCGCCGAGGAATTGCTTGCGCAATTTCCCGTGCCGGAGGTGCAGCTTACCGCCGATCCATCTGCCGATCCAAATTTAAAGCTGGTAAACAAGAAAAACAAACTGCCCTGGGATTACGTGCCCGAGCTTGTGATCCCTGATGTCCAGGCAAAAAAGAATGTCAAGATCGAGCTTACCCCCGAGGCCGCAAAGGCGCTGGAGGATTTGTTTTTATCCGCCCAGGCGGAAGATTTGAAGCTTGTGGCCATATCGGGTTACCGCTCCTATTCCACCCAAAAGGCCATCTATCAGCGGTCGGTTACGAAAAACGGTAAATCCTACGCTGATCTAGCCTCCGCCCAGGCGGGCAAAAGCGAGCACCAGCTTGGGCTGGCGGTGGATGTATCCTGTGACGCCATCAAGCTGAACCTGAACAAATCCTTCGCCAACACCAAGGAAGGCAAATGGCTTTACGAGCACTGTGCGGAGTTTGGCTTCATCGTACGCTATAAAACGGAATGGGTCAAAATAACCGGTTACAAGGGCGAGCCATGGCACATAAGGTATGTAGGCAAGGAACATGCCGGGTTCATTACCAAACTGAACGTTCCGTACGATACGTATATGGCCTACCTGCAATTGGTGTGGGAAAACAGGGCGAAATAAAGATTCTATAAAATGAAAAAAGACGTACCCGAAGGTCCAGGGCTTTGGAACACCGCCCCTGCCAGTGGCAGATTAGGGCGGTGTGGAGAAGGCTGGCGAAACAAGCAGTGCGAACGGCAGTGAGCAATGCGCCGATTGAGCCAGATGGGTAGGAAAGCCCTGGTCGCTCCCGTAGGAGCGAAACCACTCTATAATGGCCCAATTGGCATACATTCTCATGCCGCATAAACGGGAGGCCTATTTCCATGAACCCCATCCATCCCGATCATCTCATTGGCCGCGGCGCGCAGGCCGACGTATACCTTTATGACAGCCAGGTCATCAAGCTCTTTCATGAAGGCGTTTCGGAAGAATCCGTTCTATACGAGGCGGATATACAGCAGCGGGTTTATAACGCTGGTCTTTCCGCGCCGCAAGTGTATGGCATGGCCACCATGGAGGGAAGGTACGCCATCCTCATGGAGCACGTGCCCGGACCATCCCTGGGTGAACTGATGGAAAAGGACAGGCCTCACGCGCTGGAATACTTAAAGCAGGCGATAGCGCTGCAGGTGCAAATGCATAAAACACCGGGGCACGGTCTCCCCTCCCAGCGGGAAAAGCTGCGCAGCAGAATTTCCTCAGTATCAGCTTTGCCGGAGGATACAAAGCAGAGCCTTTTGCAACTGCTGGATTCCCTGGCGGCGGATGAGGCAGTCTGCCACGGGGATTTCCACCCCTACAACATCATACAAACGGAGAAGGGCCTTGCCATCATCGATTGGGTGGACGCATCCTGCGGCAACGCCAAGGCGGATGCCTGCCGTTCGTATTTACTGTACCTGCTCCACGGAAAAGAGGCTGCGGAAGCATACCTGCATTTCTATTGTGAACTGGCAAACGTATCAAAGGATGATGTGCTCAAGTGGCTTCCCATCTTAGCCTGTGCCCGCCTCTGTGAAGCCGGCCGGGGCGATGATGCGGAATTGCTCTTGAAACTGGCAGGGGGATTTCGAGGTGTCTTATGAGCAAGCCGCTAAGTGAAATGACGAACGAAGAGCTGTGGAAGCTTTTCCCCATCATATTAAGCGAGCACATGCCCGTTTGGAAAGAAAAGTATGAAGCAGAAAAAGAGCTGATCGCAAACGCAATCGGCTCTGCAAATATTGTGCGTATGAACCATTATGGCAGTACATCCGTCCCGGGCCTTACTGCCAAGCCAACCATCGACATTCTGCTGGAAATCGCAGAGGATGCCGGTCTTGAAAAACTTGCGCAAACCATGATGTCCATAGGCTACCTGTACAGCCCTCAGCCCAAGGACCCGCCGCCCTGCATGATGTTCATGAAGGGGTACACTCCACGCGGATTCGAAGGACAGGTTTTTCATGTCCATGTGCGCTATGGCGGCGACTGGGATGAGCTGTATTTCAGGGATTATTTGATTCGCCATCCCGAGGCGGCTTATGAGTACGGCGAACTGAAAAAGCAGCTTATGAAGAAGTTCGAGTTTGACCGGGACGGATATACAGCGGCCAAGGGTGATTTCATACGGCGCATTACAGCGCTTGCAAGGCAGGAACAGCAAAAGCAATCTTAATTCTCCAGCTCGATCATGCGCAGCTTCTGATCCAGCTCCTTTAGGAACTGGTCTACTGAAATTTGCCCGTCCAGGAAGCGGTTGTAGAACAAATCCACAAGTTCATTATTGGAGCCCATTCCGAATATCGGGTTGGGTTTTTTCAGCATGAAATAGGGATTAAGCGCGCGGAAGCTGGCGATGCTTTCCTTTGAAATCAGCCACTCAAAACGTTTTTGCTGATCAAATTCCTTAAGCAGGAAATCAAGCCTGTCCTGAATGTTGCGCTTGTCTTCCTCCTTGGCTTCCTTCAATGCCTTTTCTGCATCGCTGATTTCTTTTTCAAACCATTCCGGATGGAAACCGGGATCGCGTACCGGTTCGTTTTCCCCCGGCATAAGATTGAAACGGTTGAGGCCGTACAGGCTGCCTGCTATATATTCTATAAATTTCAAGGCTGTATCATAGTTTTGGCTGTAGGGGTTGATCAAAAGCACCTGTACCTCAGCCAGAACCACCGGCTGTTCATCCTCATTTAGGCCCAAGGGCATGTACGTGAAAAAATCGGTATAGCTGGCGCCGGTACTGGCGCCATACCATATTTGAAAAAGCTGCTTCGGCCAATCGTCGAGGGTCGCATAATCATTGGCCGTTGATTCCGGTGAAAGCGCGTTGATGACGGAAAAATCGGCAGCCATCAGCTTCTCAAGCAGCGTCATCATTTCCTGCGTATCATATTTGACAGGCTCGCCTCTGCGCCGGCAGGCATACATCTGCTCCTCCACAACCGACTGGGCAATGATCCGCTTGTACACCTTTGGATCCGCGCCATACCCGAACAAAGACATGGAGGGGAACTGTTCCGCGTATTTCTCGCCCCACACTTTCACAAAATCCATAAGTTCGCTATAGGTTTTGGGCACATCCTTTTCGGTAAGGCCTACCGTCTCAAAAGCCCTGGTGTTGTAGGCATATACCCTGTTATCGGTATAAAACGGCAAAGCAATAATCTTTCCGTCGCGCATAAGCTCATCCTTGATGAAGGGATACATGGCGCTTACGGTGTTTTTGATGATCTCACTGTCCTCAAGGCCGGCAAAATAGCCTTTCCCGCACAGGGAATCCAGGTTGTAGCCGCTCAGGTAAAGGGAGTATACATCGGCCGCGTTTTCTTCTCCCATCATGTGCATCACCAGGTCCGCAGTGGTTTCCGGAAAAACATCAATGAAGGAGAATGTAACGTCAGGGTTTGCTTTGCTAAAGTCCTCCATGGGCAATTCGAAAGTTTGCCCACCAATCTTTAAAGGCAGATCGGTAAGCAGCTTGGGATCGGTGGAAAATATCCGCACGCCGTCATCGTAGGGATAGGCCATATATCCGCCTGCGAGCAGCGCGCCGTCCGCCACCGGCCTTGCAATGGGAATGCGTGCTGCCGTTACCGGTGATTGAAAGGCTTGGCTTGTGTAAATTTCGCCTTTGCGCCATAGGTATACGGTATCTGTTGCTGGATCATAGTTAAGTTTGCGGAAAGCGCCGGAAAGTTTCAGTTTTTCTTCCAATGATCCAGTCTTTATATCCAGCAGCGCGAGAGACCCAAAAGAGCTCATGGTATCTATGCCCACCAGCAGTACGCCTTTCGCGTAAGGGGCAACCAGCTGGATACCGGAACGCACAAGCCCGATTTTCCCGCTCATTAAATCCAGCCGCATCAAATTGCTGTTGGCAGTCATGGCATCAGTGGTGACATAGTAAACGGAATCGCCCTCCATGCAAAATCCTTCATAAAAGATTTGCTGATTTTCGCTATCCGAAACGGCTTCAAAGGAATGTTCCATCACAAAGTTAGCAGCGTTCTTGTCAAAATACCAAAGCATGCCGCGATTTAGATCCAGCGAATATAAAGAATCGGCTGTGCCAAAAAGCGTGCCGATGGGGATCATCGCTTTCCCGTCTTCCGGAAGCTTGCTCCCGGCAAAGTCCGTTTTTGTAAAGTCCATCAGCTGCTTGGGCACCTCGTCGCCCATATGATAGCTGTACAGCCCGGAGAACCTTGCAATGTATAGCGTGTCGCCTACCGCCGCCGCCTGCTGGAAATAGTCCGTGCCCCATTGTGCAAGCTTTCCGTCAAAGAGCAGGGTGTTGTTCTGTTCCGCCAGGGCCGGTACATAAGCCAGCAGGACAAACGCAAACAGCAGCGCCAGTAATCCTTTCCATATCGTTTTCATCCAAGGTACCTCCATACATCTTTTCTTGAGTATACCATTATTAGAAATTACTGTCTATCAATGCAAGGCGTAGCGTTTGTAAAATCTGTTTCCGCCGATTTTGAAGTATGCCGTTTTGCAAAACGCTTGTTCAAACCATATGCACACTCTTTTCTGGAGGAAAAAGCAAGGACAGTGAAGAAAAATGAAAGGATAATGAAAGTAACGGCCACGCTTTAAGACAGGAGCCCGATGATGATGAACGCACTGGAATTGTTCGACCCTATCACCGCACGGTGGTTCAGCCGCTGTATTGGCGAGCCCACCTTGGTGCAAAAGGCGGCCTGGCCATTGATCGCCAATGGGGAACATACGCTGGTATCCGCTCCCACCGGCACCGGCAAAACGTTGTCCGCCTTTCTTGTGTTCATCGACAGGCTCATGGCCGAATCAAGGCGTGGCACGCTCAAGCAGGAGCTTCAACTGATTTATGTGTCGCCACTTAAGTCTTTGGCCGGCGACATACGGGAAAACCTGCGCCGCCCGCTGGAAGGCATCGCCCAGGAAACACTTCTGAATGATATCTATGCAAACGTGTCTCTTTTGGATGTGGCCATCCGCACGGGAGACACGCTTCAAAGCGAACGGCAGAGAATGGTGAAAAAGCCGCCGCACATACTGATCACCACGCCGGAATCACTGTTCCTGATGCTGACGGCAAAATCGGGCCAATCCCTGCTGCAAACGGCCAAATGGATCATCATTGATGAACTGCACGCCTTGATCGATACAAAGCGCGGCGCGCACCTGATGCTTTCCATCGCTCGCCTGGACAAGCTTTGCAAAAGACCTCTCCAGCGCATCGGCCTCTCCGCCACCATCGAGCCATTGGACAGGGCTGCCGCATACCTTTCGCCTGAAAAGGCTGTTATCGCCGCGCCGAAAATGCGCAAGGAAGTAAGCCTGGTCATCACCAGCCCCATCAAGGATTCGAACGAAATCAAAAAGGACGCCGCCTGGCAGGAGATTGCAAAGTCGGTCTACGATCATTGCCAAATAAGCCGCAGCGTCATCGCCTTTGTGGAAGGCCGGGCCTATGCCGAAAAGCTGGCCTATTACGTGAACGAGGTGGGCGGCGAAGGCTTTGCCAGAACGCACCACGGCAGCCTTTCCAAGGAGCAGCGGCTGGAGGTGGAAATGGCGCTGCGCAGCGGAAACTTGCGCCTGCTGTGCGCCACATCCTCCATGGAGCTGGGCATTGACGTGGGCGAGATCGACCAGGTGTTTCAAATCGGCTGTCCCCGCTCCATCTCCAGCACCATGCAGCGGCTGGGCCGGGCGGGCCACAATCCCAACCGGGTCAGCTCCATGTACATCTTCCCCCGCATGCCGGTGGAGAGTTTGTTCAGCGGGCTCACGGCGGAAGTGGTGCGCAAGGGCGGCGTGGAGCATTCCCATCCGCCAAGGCTGTGCCTGGATGTGCTGGCCCAGCACCTGGTCTCCATGGCCTCCACAGGGGGATATGACGTGGAGGAGGTCATGGGTATCCTTAAAAGGGCCTATCCCTTCCGGGAAGTGACATTGGAAGACGTGCGGGAAGTGCTGCGCATGCTGGCCGGCGATTACGAGCATGAAAAGGACATCCCCGTGCGGCCAAGGCTTACGTACGACCGCATCCACGACAGGGTGGAGCAGGATGCCTACAGCCGCATGCTGGCCGTATCCGCCGGGGGCACCATCCCCGACAAGGGGCTGTATACCGCCAAAACGGAAAGCGGCGTGAAGCTTGGCGAGCTGGATGAGGAATTCGTGTACGAAAGCCGGGTGGGCGACAGGTTCCTGCTTGGATCTTTCGCCTGGCAGATTGCCAGGATCCAAAAGGATACGGTGACTGTTGTGCCGGCTGCCACCGCTGGAGCGCGCATACCCTTCTGGAAAGGGGAAATCGGCGGCCGCAGGCTGAAAACAGGTTTTGCATTCGGAGAAATACTGCGAAGGCTCACAAAGGCAGAAGAGGCGGGTACGCTGTTGAATGAGATGTATGCCCTGGGGCTGGATGAGGGAGCGGCCAAGGGCGCATTGGAATACACCCAGCGTCAAATAGCCGCCACCGGCTCTTTGCCCGACGACCGTACCCTGATCGTGGAGCATTACCGGGATGAGGCCGGCAATCCCCAAATGATGGTTCACTCCATCTTCGGCCGGCCCGTCAACGAGCCGCTGGCCATACTTGCCATGGAGACCGCCAAGCGGCAGACCGGCATGAACATCAATTACGTAGTGGATGACGACGGCTTTTTGCTCTTCCCCTACGAGGACAGGCTGCTGCCCGAACGGCTGCTGCAATCCGTTTCCCCCGAGACCGCAGGCGCCGTTTTGGAAGCCGTGCTTCCTGTCACGCCGGTATACAATATGGCCTTCCGGTACAACGCCGCACGGGCGCTGATGATGGGCGTTAAAAATGCCGGGCGCCAGCCCCTTTGGGTGCAGCGTATGCGAAGCGCCCAAATGCTGGACTCGCTGGTTCGAAGCGACCGTCATCCTTTGGTTCGGGAAACCAGGCGGGAATGCTTGGAGGACTATTGGGATGTAAGCGGTGTGGAGCAGATATTGAACGCCATCCAGGCCAGGGAAATCAGCGTGGTGGAGCTGCACCCGGAAACGCCCTCCCCCATGTCGCTGACGCTGCGGCGGCAGACGGAAGCATCCATGGTATATGAATACGCGCCCACACCCTCCGGCGTATATGTTGCGGTGGAGGAGGCGCTGAACAAGGCTCAACATATCGATCCCGCGCCCCAGCAATTAAAGCAGGTGTCGGAGCGGACGCGCCTGCCCGAAAACGAATCTCAACTGCACACGCTGCTGATGATCGAAGGCGACCTTATAGCCGGGGAGCTGAATGTGCCACCCGAATGGCTGGAGGCGCTGGAGCAAAGGGAGCTGGCAAAGTATATTGAACCGGGGCTTTGGATTGCCGCGGAGCAAGCCTCGGAGTACGAGGCCGCGCTTGTAAAGGGAGAAGCGGATTTAAGGGCGCACATCCTGCGCAGGCTTCTGCGCTACCGCGGCCCGCAGGCTTTGGAGCAGGTCGCCCAGCGCTACAGCCTTCACGAGGAGGCGGCGCTTCATGTATTGGAAACGCTCTGTCAAAGCGGCAGCGCGGTGGAATACCAGGGGCTGTATTACCACGCACAGCTTTTTGACCGCGCCGTCAAGGAAACGGTAAGCATGCGCCGCAAGCAGATCAAAACGCTGCCGCCAGAGCGGTACGCGGCGCTGCTTTCTGGCCGCGTACAGCGTCCCGCCCCGCCCAGGGAGCAGCTGGAGGCCGCCATCAAAACGCTGTGCGGCATTGCTTTTCCCCCAAGCTGGTGGGAAAGCATACTGCTGCCTACAAGGGTCGGCGGTTACCGCCCGGAGCTTCTTGACGCACTGCTGAGCCAGGGGCATATGTTCTGGCGCATCACACAGGATGGGGAGCTTTGCTTTCACTTGCATGAGGATACCGACTGGGAGGCCGATGTATCCCTGGCCGGCGCACTGCTGGATGGCCGGGAGAAGCTTGTTTTTGACACGCTCTTAAAAAGGGGCGCCAGCTTTTCCCACAGCCTGTCCTCCATGTTGGGCGACGGCGCTGTGCAGGATACGCTATTGAATTTGGCTGAAAAAGGGCTTTTACGGGCGGACAGCTTTGTGCCCATCCGCCAGTGGCTAAGTGGTGAGCAAAACGCGCAAGTGACAGCAAGGCGGCGGGTAAATGCCCGTGTTATGGCGGCCACCTCCGGCCGGTGGGAGCTTGCGCGGCCTATGAAGGACCTATCCATGGAGCAGCAGCTGGAACGGGCTTTTGACAGGACCGTACTCCTTTGCCGCGAAACGGCCCAGGATCTTAACTGGGACGAGGCGGTAAAGCTTCTGCGGCTGTGGGAGTACACCGGGCGCGTTAGGCGCGGGTACTTCATCGAGGGGCTGTCCGGCATGCAGTTTATAAGGGACAGCGACTTTTTGGGGGTCATGCAGGCGCTGGAGCAGCCGGCGGACGACATTGTATGGCTGTCGGCGGTGGACATCATGCAACCCTTTGGAAAATACCTGGCGCACATACCGAACAGATCGTTCATGAACCTGCCGGGCAACGTGGTTGCGCTGCGAGCGGGCATGCCGGTGGCGGTGTTCGAGCGCCAGGGGAAGACGCTGCGGGTGTTTGACGATGCGTCGCTTAATGATGCGCTGAAAGTCTTCGTGCAGGATTATGCCGGGCGGCGCGTATACCCGGCGCTTTCCAGGCTTACGCTCAAGGAATACCCGCAAGAGGCAGCGGAAGCCCTTCATGAAGCCGGCTTCAAACGGGAAATGCAGGACTTTGTGCTGTACCGGGGATATAAGTAAATAGGTTCACATTTATCTGCTGTGCTTACGACCTCCCCCAGCCTCCTTCGTCGGCAGCCCCCTCCAAGAGGGAGCCTTTTGGAATGCCTCCCTCTTGGAAGGATGGTGCCGACGAAGGAGGCGGAAGGAGGTGCATAAACGCCTGCTCTCGCGAATAAGTCTCCTTAAGCGTCACGTCTTGTGATGCCAGGGGGAGTGATCCGGTGGAGAAAACGGCGGACATCAGCTTAAGCCGCATCAACAATGGCTATTATGATTCGGATGGGGATACATGGTGGCAGCCGGATTCCCCGCTGTTTTTGATACATTCCTCCGTCAACCCCGCCAGAACAGGTTATTTGAAAAGAAAACTGCTTGCCGGGCTTGATATGGACCCGGCAGGAAAACAAGCCCTTGAGGTTGGCTGCGGGGGCGGTTTTTTGTGCGAAGAAATCGCGCGCATGGGCTTTGACGTTACGGGCATCGATCCAGCCAGGAAGTCTATAGAATCCGCTGAAAATCACGCAAAATCAAGCGGCTTGAATATCCGCTATGATTTAGGATCAGGGGAAGCGCTCCCCTATCAAGACAACACCTTCGACATCGTATTTTGCTGCGATGTTCTGGAGCATGTATCCAATGTTCAAAAGGTCATTTCGGAAATCTCCCGCGTGTTAAAACCCGGGGGAACATTTTTTTATGATACGTTCAACCGCACCCTTTTCAGCAAAATGGTAGCCATCAACATATCCCAGGCCTGGAAGCGCTGGGCCTTTGCCCCGCCCAACCTTCACGTGTGGGAGATGTTCTTAAAGCCGGAAGAATTAAAGAAGATCCTGGCATCCTGCGGTCTTAACTGGCAGGACCATACCGGGCTCATGCCAAACGCTCCGTTCCCGACGCTGCTTCGCAAGCTGCGCGCCAGGGCCAGGGGGCTTATATCCTACCGGGAGCTTGGGCAAATGCTGTGCCTTAGGGAAAGCAGGAATACGTATCTTATGTATATGGGGTACGCCGTCAAAAACCCCACATAACCGGCGGTATGAAAAGCATAAACATGACAAGATGCCGGGAAAGGGGTTTTTATATGAAAGATGCGATGGATAAGGAAGGCGCCGAAAATTACACACTGAAAACGGCGAAAAATTGCAGGCATTGCTCCATGTGCAAGGTGGATTATCTTGCAAGCGGCGTTTGCGCATCCGGGCGGCAAAAGCAGTACGCCGCCTTTTTTCCCGTAGGCCGGATGGATCTGTATGCGGCGCTTATGGAAAACACCGTACCCGTCACCGAAAAGTGCGTTGAAATCGCAGAAAGCTGCAATCTGTGCGGCCGGTGCGATTATCAATGCTACTTTGTTCATGAAATGCGCCCGTCCAAAGTGATGAAAGCGCTGAAGGATTGTGTGGGCGAGTACATTAAAAGAGGCGGCGAAATTTATACGGCGAGGGAGGACTTAATCCTTTGGAGGCTCAGGGAAATCGTCGGTGATTTTTGGGCGACAAGCGACCCGGCGGTTTTGATCGCCTATCATCACGACCTTTGCCCCCATGCGGAATTCAAGATGCCGGAATATGCCGTCATGCCCGGTTCCAAAGAAGAGGTATCCGCCGTCATCAAGCTTCTTAACTGCGAGGGGATTCCCTATGCGGTGCGGGGCAACGGCGCATCCAGCCACGGGCTTGTATTCACAAACGGCGCCGTACTGGACCTTGGCCGCATGAAGACCATCGACTTTGACGAAAAGAACTGGTGCGTGAAAGCGGGGCCGGGCGTATCCTCCTTCCAGCTTCAGCAGGAAGCCCGCAAGCGGGGCTTTAGGGTGAACACCGCGGAGCCGGCGGCTTTCGTATGCGCCAATATCATGACAACCGGCCTGGTTTCCACGTTTTCCGCTGCGTACGGCATAGCCGCCGACAACTACGTCAACGCGGAATTCGTTTCAAAGGATGGTTCCATTTTTTCATTGAATGACCTGCACGCGCCCAATCTTTTTTCGTATCAAAACGATCTTTGCGAACCTGATCCGTTTGCCGTGTGCGTATCGGTATCCATGAAGCTTCATCCCATTACGAAGGATGAGGAAGGCATATTGGTGCCTTTCCAGTCGCTGAATAGTGCGATGGAATTTGCAAATGAGTGTGCGCTCCACCGTATCGGCCTTGCCATCGGCATCCTGGGCACCGAATTTATTTCCACCTTTATTGCGCCCACGAAAAAGCTTGCAAGGGTGGCCAGGGAAGCGTTTGAACAAAAGTTGGAAATGCCCTTTCTCGTGCTGCTGATTGGTGACGAATACGCGCTGCGCGCTGTCAAACACATGGGCTTGCCTTTGATCAGCCAAAAGCTGTACGAATCCATTTCCCTGGGCCTGCCCTCGCTTAGCTTAGCCGGATGGCTGGAATTGCTTACCGGTTTGGCGGGCAATGAGCCGTATTCCTATTTGCAAGCCGGTTCTTTTGAAGATCTGGCCGAAGCAGCGCTTGCTCCCTCCCCCGCTCAAATCGCAAGTGAATTGGATGAGGATCTTCGCCCCTTCTTTGAAAAGCTGTACGCTCGGCCCGAGATGACTAACCTTAACTGGCTGAACACATTCAGGATACAAAGCTCGCGCTATGTGAGGGAAAAACCCTGCGTGGCGCTGGCCTGCTATCTTCCCATGGATACAGCCTTGATAATGGAAATCCAGCAAGGGCTTTTGGATATTGCAAAAAACAACAGTATACAAAGCGGGTTTGGATTCATTACACCCCTGGACTGCGGTAAAAGATGCGTCTTGGAATACGATTATTACTTTGATCACAACGATCCTGATGATATAAAAAAAATCCGGCAGGCGGCGCATGAAGCCGGCGCGCTGCTGGATGAATATAGCCGGAAAACCGGTACCGTACGGCAATTCCACTATATCGTAAACCGTGGCTGCTGCAGGAAGGAGAACCTGCTGTATGTCTAAAGGAAAATCTGTTGTACTGACCGGCGCCACAGGGTTTCTGGGTGCGTTTTTATTGGCTGGGCTGCTCAGCCGCGGATATCGCGTAACGGTATTGGGCCGCGCTTCCAAGGAAAAAAGCCTGAACGAACGGCTTGCAAATATAATAAGCTGGCTGGGCATTGACCCCACAAGACATCTTGACGCCATCGAAACAGACTTTTCCCAAAAGCACCTGGGGCTAAATGATAGAGCTTACATCCGCCTGTGCGCATCTTCGGACAAGATCATCCACTGTGCGTCCGACACCAGCTTTGCCCTAAGGTTCCGAGACCGTGTGATGGAGGCCAATGTAAGCAATCTTTCCTCCATACTCGGCTTTGCCGAAGATTCCCATACCGAACATTTTTACTACGTCGGCACTGCCTACGCCTCCGGCCAGTGCTGCGGCCTGTGCAGGGAAGCGCCGGCCGCCATAGAGTATTTCACCAACGTATACGAGGAAAGCAAAGCCATGGCCGAGGGGATCATAAGGCAAAGGTGCAAAGACTTAGGCATGCCCCTTGCCATATTGCGCCCGTCTATTGTATATGGCGATTCAAAAACGGGAAAAGCCATGAAATTCAACGCTCTGTATTACGCCATGAAATCACTCTTGCTTGTGCGGGACATCTTTGTAAGGGATTTAAAAGAGCAGGGGGGAGCAAGGTCACAAAAATGGGGTTTCAGCCTTGACGAAGACGGAACACTGCATATGCCGCTGAATGTTTACATGCCAGGTGAAGGCAATGCGAACCTGATATCCGTCGACCATTTCGTGGATGCCTCCATTGCAATCCTCGAACATCCCCAGTCAGAAGGGATCTATCACATCACCTGCGATGACCCGCCGGAAATAGCCACGCTGATGGAATACGCCGAGCGGTATGCCTCTGTGCGGGGAATACGGATGCAGTGGAACCCTGCCGGCAAAAACCCCAATCCCAACCCGGCCGAGGAGATGTTCGACAGGCTCATTGAGCCGTACCGACCCTATTTTTCCGACCGGAGGATATTTGACCGCAGCCGCATGAAGGCCATTGATCCGGGGCTTTCCACTCCCCCGTTCACCTATGACATATTCGAGCGCTGCATTGATTTCGCGGTGAAAAGCGATTGGGGCAAGGCGGAGGGATTTCCGAAATAGAAGCATTTATATTAGCTTAAGTGGGGATTGATGAATACCCCTCACAATACAGTATTCTTGTTAGTTTCTCTGCAGTAGAGTAACTGCTTGGTAAATCCATTCATCTATGCCTGAAAGCCGTAGGGGCGATTTGTAATCGCCCGCTAAGTAACAAATCCTGACCGCAGCATGCGGGCGATTAATAATCGCCCCTACGGCGCCGTTGTTTTTTGACCTCTCTGCCAGGGATTGTGAAATTCGTTGCTTCTGTAGTTGAAAGTCCACCGGTGCATAATATATGAACATACCCCGCATGCTGTCATCCTGAGGAACCTGCGACGAAGGATCTTGACTTAGCAAAGGTAATAAGATCCTTCACGCAGTGAGGGATGACAATGTGCGGGGTTAGATTTGCTTTCAAGCAATACTCATAAATGAATTCAATTTAATAATTTGTTTACAGTTCTTTTCCTACGCGCACTTCCTGATCCGGACAAACTGTATGCGTTCTGCCGTACAGCATCACGTCAACATCTTTACTTCCCCGGTGAAAAACCGTCACTCCCTGCTTATCCGCAGTCACAAAAAGCTTCTGCCCCTTAAAGCAAAGGGGGAAGGAGAGCTTTTCCCACTCCTTGGGCAGCCGGGGTGCGATATGCAATATGCCTCCCTGAAGCCTGACTCCCCCGAACCCGTACACCGCGCACTGCCAAATACCGCCCATGGACGCGCTATGGATGCCCATGTCGGAAGTGGTCATCACAGGACCCAGGTCTATGTCGCAGGCGCCGCTAAAAAAGTGCCATGCAAAGTCCATTTTCCCCAGGTCGCAGGCCAGAACGCAATGGGTGGATTTGGACAGGGAGGAATCGTGCAGCGTCCTCTCCTCGTAATACACAAAGTTCTTTTCCTTGATATCCATAGAGAACTGTTCACTCAAAAGCAGCACTAAAACCAGCAGGTCTGCCTGTTTGCTCACCTGCATTTTCCCAATCTGCTCCATGTTATAATCATGATAGATGGTGCCCACCACGCTAGACTTTTTGTACTTGTCCAAATCCAGCGGCTCAAGGCCAAAATACCCATCGATCTGGGGAACGATTTTGGATGTATCATCAGGCTGCGGCAGGTATAGTTGGTCCGCCGCCTTCCTGATGGCAGCACGGCTTTCTGCAAACGGTATGATCGCAGAGAGTCTGCTGTAAACCTCACCGCCCCGTTCTTCCAGCTCATCCATTACGGACAAAGCCAAACGCATATTGTAATGCGCCATGTAATTGGTATAGGCGTTATTGTCCACATGCTCCTTGTACTCGTCCGGGCCGATGACGTCAAGGATCACGAAGGCGTTCTTCTTTTCATCCCAAGTGACACGGCTTAACCAGAAGCGGGCCGTTTCCAATATGATCTCATAGCCGCAGCGGTCCATAAATTCCTGGTCGCCCGTAGCGGTGAAATACTGCCACACGGCATAGGCCACGTCGGCGGTGATATGCTGTTCCAGGATGCCCGTCAAAATCGGCAGGGGCAGCCC
>JAEZJP010000326.1 GCA_023415715.1 Bacillota bacterium | reverse complement strand
GTGTATACACGGTTCAGGGGGTTTTTTCATGAAGGAGGAATGGCAATGAAGCTGAGCGGCGCACAGATCCTGATGGAAATCTTAAAGGAAGAGAAAGTTGACACGGTGTTCGGCTATCCGGGCGGCTTTGTGCTGAATATTTATGACGAGCTATACAAGGCTTCCGGCTGGCTCCGCCATGTGATCACCTGCCACGAGCAGGGCGCCGCCCATGCCGCAGACGGGTATGCCCGCGCCACCGGACGAACCGGAGTGGTGATCGCCACCTCCGGTCCCGGCGCTACGAATCTTGTGACCGGCATCGCCACCGCGTACCTGGATTCTACGCCCATGGTGGCCATCACCGGGAATGTGCCCTGCAATTTTATCGGCCGGGACAGCTTTCAGGAAGTGGATATCACTGGTGTCACTATGTCTATCACCAAGCACAATTTCATGGTGAAGGATGTGACGCGCCTGGCTGACACGCTCCGCAACGCTTTCCGCATCGCATCGTCCGGAAGGCCGGGGCCTGTGCTGGTGGATATCCCCAAGGACGTACAGATTGCAGAATGTGAGTTCACCCCCGGGGCCATGGGGGAGGAAAGGCAGGCAAAATCGCCTGACAGCCAGGCGCTTAACCGGGCTGCTGAATTGATTGCTTCCTCCCAAAGGCCCGTTTTGTATGCCGGCGGCGGCGTGGTGGCCGCCGGGGCGGGGGAGGAACTGATAAAGCTTGCGGAGACCATTGGCGCGCCGATCGGAGCAAGCATGATGGGCCTTAGTGCCGTGGACCACAATCATCCCCTGTTCCTGGGTATGACGGGCATGCACGGAAGGTTCGCCGCCACCCAGGTGATGGACAAATCCGACCTGATCATTGCGGTTGGTTCCCGCTTTTCCGACCGTGCGACGGGGAACAAGATCGAGTTTTCCAAAAACCGAAAGGTGCTGCACATTGACATCGACCCTGCGGAGATTGGCAAGAACATCCCCGTCTATGTGGCACTGGTGGCCGATGTGAAGGAAGCCCTTGTTGCCCTGAACGGCTGCGGCTTGAAAAGATCCGATCCTGCCTGGCTGAATGAGGTGAATTCATTAAAGAGCGCGCCGGACAACCACCTCACCATGGATGAAAGCCGGTTGAATCCCGAAATGGTCATCAAGGCGGTGAACAAACGCCTGGCGGCCGACAGCCCCGTGGCCACCGACGTGGGCCAGCATCAGATGTGGACCGCGCAGTACTACAGCTTTCATAAGCCCCGCACATTCATCACCTCCGGCGGTCTTGGCACCATGGGCTTTGGCATGGGCGCGGCCATAGGTGCCTGCATCGGCACCGGCATGAAAAAAACGGTTCTGTTTACTGGCGACGGCAGCTTTCACATGAACATGAATGAACTTGCCACGGCGGTAACCAACCATCTGCCTCTTGTGGTGGTGGTACTCAACAACAGCGTACTGGGCCTTGTCCGCCAGTGGCAGACCATGTTCTTCAGCCGCCGCTATTCCAATACGACGCTCAACCGTGCCACCGATTTTGTACTTCTTGCTCAGGCATTCGGGGCCAAGGGGCTGCGGCTGGATTCCCTGGACAAGCTGGATTCCGTGCTGGACAAAGCCTTCCAGCTAACCGGCCCGGTGGTGATCGACGCCCGCATCCATCGGGATGAAAAGGTGCTGCCCATGATCCCGCCCAACGGAACCGTACGGGATATGATCATAAGGGGGTAAAGCCATGGAAAACCAAAAGTTTATCCTGTCGCTGCTGGTCAATAATGAATCCGGCGTTTTGACCCGCATTTCCGGGCTGTTTGCACGCCGCGGTTTCAATATCGACAGCCTCTCTGTCGGGGAAACGCAAAGCCCGCACATCTCCCGCATCACCATACTGGCAACCGGCGACGGCTATGTTAGGGAACAGATCGTTCTCCAATTGCAAAAGCTTCACGACGTGAAGATGGTGGAGCTGATGGATCTTGACAGGACCGTAGTCCGGGAGTTGCTTCTGGTAAAGGTGCGTGCCGCGCCGGATGTAAGGAGCCAGGCGCTGGACGCCGTGACGGTATTCCGCGCCAAGGTAATCGACCTCGCCCCCGACACCATGACCATGGAACTCACAGGTGAAAAAGCCAAGCTGGATGCATTCATTACCTTCCTTACGCCCTTCGGAATCATTGAGCTATGCCGCACAGGCGTGACCGCCATTGGCAGGAACGGCTATGTGCTGACACAAAAAGAAAAGGAGTGACTTTTTATGGCAAGGATGTATTATCAACAGGATTGCGACATGAGTTACCTCAAGGGAAAGAAAATTGCTGTCATCGGTTACGGCAGCCAGGGCCACGCCCACGCACTGAACCTGAAAGACAGCGGATGCGACGTGATGGTTGGCTTGTACAAGGGCTCCAAGTCCGCAAAGGCGGCAAGAGAAGCGGGCCTTGAAGTGATGCTCACCTGCGATGCCGTGGCGGCAGCAGACGTGATCATGATCCTTGTGAACGATGAAAAGCAGGCAGCGCTGTACAAAAACGACATAGCCCCTTCTTTGAAGCCTGGAAAGACGCTGGCTTTCGCCCACGGCTTTAACATCCACTTCGGGCAGATCGTTGTCCCGCAGGATGTGGCTGTGATCATGATCGCGCCCAAGGGCCCCGGCCATACCGTGCGCAGCCAGTACCTGGAGGGCAAGGGTGTGCCCGACCTGATCGCCGTGTATCAGGATCCCAACGGAGACGCGAAGGGCATTGCTCTGGCCTATGCAGCGGGCATCGGCGGCGCCAGGGCCGGCATACTGGAGACAACCTTCCGGGAGGAAACGGAGACCGACCTTTTCGGCGAGCAGGCGGTGCTATGCGGTGGCGTAACAGCCCTGATGAAGGCGGGCTTCGATACGCTGGTGGAAGCCGGCTATCAGCCGGAAAGCGCATACTTCGAGTGTGTGCATGAAATGAAGCTCATCATTGACCTTGTAGTGGCCGGCGGCATGAACTTCATGCGCTATTCCATTTCCGATACCGCGGAGTATGGCGACTACACCACCGGACCCCGCATCATTACAGAGGAAACGCGCAAGGAAATGAAAAAGGTGCTTGCGGAAATACAAAACGGCGTCTTCGCCCGCAACTGGATCCTGGAGAACCAGGCGAACCGCCCCTCCTTCAACGCCATGCGCTATGCCGCACAGAACAGCCTGTTGGAGAAGACCGGCGCTGAGCTGCGCGCCAAAATGAGCTGGCAAAAGCCCAAGGAGGAAAATAAATGAGCCGGTCCGACGCTGTCAAAAAAGGGCCGGAGCGAACGCCCCACCGGTCCTTGCTGAAGGCTTGCGGGCTCACCGACGGCCAAATGAAAAAACCTTTTATCGGCATCGTCAATTCCTTCAATGAGATCGTGCCCGGCCATATTCATTTGCAGCAAATTGCAAGGGCCGTGAAGGACGGCGTGCTCATGGCCGGCGGCACGCCCTTCGAGTTCAATACGATCGCAGTGTGCGACGGGATCGCCATGGGCCATGAGGGAATGCGCTATTCCCTGTGCACCCGCGAATTGATTGCCGACACCATCGAGTGCATGGTGCGTGCCCACGCCTTTGACGCACTGGTGTTCATTCCCAACTGCGACAAGGTGGTGCCGGGGATGCTCATGGCAGCGGCGCGGCTGAACTTGCCCAGCATATTCGTGTCCGGCGGGCCCATGCTTTCCATAGGCGGCAAAGACCTGAACACTTCCTTTGAAGCGGTGGGGTCCTTTATGGCCGGGAATATCGGCGAGGAAGAACTGGCCGCCATTGAAAATGAGGTATGCCCTGGCTGCGGTTCCTGCTCCGGCATGTTCACTGCCAATTCCATGAACTGCCTGACGGAGGTCATCGGCCTGGCCTTGCCGGGAAACGGTACCATACCCGCGGTGTACGCCGCCCGGACGCGCCTGGCCAAGGATGCCGGCGTGAAAGTGATGGAACTGCTGGAAAAGAACATATGCGTACGGGATATTCTCAATGAAAAGTCCATTGAAAACGCGCTGGTGGTGGATATGGCCCTTGGCTGTTCCACCAATACCGCGCTGCATTTGACCGCCATCGCAAAGGAAGCCGGCGCGCCCTTCCCGCTTACCAAGATCAATGAGATCAGTCAAAAGACGCCCAACCTTTGCAAGCTGGCACCGGCCGGAAAACACCATGTGCAAGACCTTCATCAGGCTGGGGGCATCCCGGCGGTGATCGGGGAATTAAGGCAGATGGGGCTCCTAAACGGCAACTGCATGACCGTGACCGGCAAAACCGTGGCGGAGAACCTGATCGGCGCAAAGGTACTGGATGCCCAGGTGATCAGGCCTTGGGAAAGCCCCTATGCCCCGGCCGGAGGACTGGCAATCGTCTTTGGCAACCTGTGCCCCGGCGGCGCCGTGGTAAAGCAAAGCGCCGTCGCGCCGGAAATGCTGCGCCATACCGGCCCCGCCCGTGTATTTGACGGGGAGGCTGATGCTATTGCCGCCATCTATGCGGGGAAAATCAAGGAAGGCGACATCGTGGTCATCCGCTACGAAGGCCCTTCCGGCGGCCCAGGCATGCGGGAAATGCTGGGCCCCACCTCAGCTATTGCCGGCATGGGGCTGGATACAAGCGTGGCACTCATTACCGACGGCCGTTTTTCCGGCGCTACCCGCGGCGCGGCCATCGGCCACATTTCTCCGGAGGCCGCTTCTAAAGGACTCATCGCCCTTGTTCAGGAGGGTGACCTGATCGACATCGATATCCCGGCCAAGCATTTGAACCTTATGGTGCCCGAAGCTGAAATCGCTTCACGGTGGGCTTCCTTTGAAGCCCCCAAGCGTGCTCCGCTCTCGGGCTACCTAAAGCGTTACGCGGCTATGGTATCATCGGCGGATCAGGGCGCCGTTTTGAAAGAAGGAGCGGAATTCAATGAAGCAGGTGAAGATATTTGATACGACGCTGCGGGATGGGGAACAGGCTCCCGGCTGCAGCATGGATCTGGCGGAGAAAATTGAGATTGCCCAGGCGCTGGAGCGCATGAAGGTGGATGTGATCGAGGCGGGCTTTGCCATCGCCTCCCAGGGCGACTTCGAGTCGGTGCAGGCCATTGCACGAACCATAAAAAATTGCACCGTGACCAGCCTTTCCAGGGCGACCAAAAAAGATATCGATGCGACCTGGAATGCGGTAAAGGAAGCGAAGTCACCCCTCATTCACACCTTCTTGGCTACATCGCCTACCCACATGCAATACAAATTGAAGATGACGGAACAGGAAGTTATAGATACCATCTTATCCATGGTGGCCTATGCCCGCAATCTCTGCCCTCAGATAGAGTTTTCCGCTGAGGACGCCATGCGCTCCGAACCGGCCTTTTTGGCTAAAGCGGTGGACGCTGCCGTCCGTGCCGGAGCCTGCGTAATTAACATTCCCGACACAGTGGGCTACGCCACACCCGCCGAAATGGCGGCTATGATTACGTACCTGAAGCAGAATGTAGAGAACATCGATACGGTGACGCTCTCTGTTCACTGCCATAACGATCTTGGCTTGGCGGTGGCCAACTCCCTTTCCGCCGTGATGGCAGGAGCCGGGCAGGTGGAGTGCACAATCAACGGTCTCGGTGAGAGGGCGGGTAATGCCGCGCTGGAAGAGATCATCATGGCTATGCACACCCGCCCTGACCTGTACCCCATGGCCTGCGGTGTGGATACTACCCGCATTTCACCCGTCAGCCGCATGGTATACAGCATTCTGGGCGTGAATGCCCCCATGAACAAGGCTGTCGTTGGGCAGAACGCTTTTGCTCACGAGGCGGGCATCCATCAGCACGGCGTAATGGCCAATCGTGCCACATATGAGATCATGACGCCCGAATCCATCGGCCTCATGCAAAACCGTATGGTGCTGGGCAAGCACAGCGGCCGCCATGCCGTGGAGGAGCGCCTGAGTGCCCTGGGATACCAGCTTGGCAAGGAGGAATTGGACCAGCTTTTTGCCCGCTTCAAGGATTTGTGTGACCGCAAGAAGGTCATTACCGATTACGACCTGGAGGCGCTGGCGGTGCATAGGCTCTCCGAGACCGGGGCCGGCACCGGCTATCATCTGGAACGCTTTACCGTGAACAGTGGCAACTATGTCACTTCCAACGCGGTGGTGAGCGTACTTCACGACGGGGAACGCACCGAGGAAGTGGCTATTGGCGACGGTCCTATCGACGCTGCCTTCAACGCCGTGGATAAACTGATCCCGGCACAGCCCCACTCGTTGGAAGATTACGCCATACAGACCATTTCCGAAGGCAAGGATGCCCAGGGCGAAGCCATCGTGAAAATCCGCTCCGGCGACCGGGTGGTCACAGGCCGCGGACTCTCCACCGACATCGTGGAAGCCAGTATCTTGGCCTATATCAATGGCATGAACAAGCTGTAACCGGGGGCTCTGCCCCCGGCACCCCCGCTCAAGGGATACATCCCTTGAGAATCCTCAATTTTAAATTGATTGCTCAATCAATTTTTTTATGAGATGGCATCCGAAGGTCCAGGGCTCCGAAGCCGAAGCGCCGCCAGTGGCGGATGAAGCGAGGTTCCGAAACCGAACGCCGCCTGTGACGGATGAAGTGAGGTGGAGGAAACGGCGAAACAAGCGATGCAAGCGGCAGCGTAGCAGCGCGACGATTGAGCCAGATGGGCAGGAAAGCCCTGGTCGCACCCCCAGGTGCGAAACCTCATTAGCAAGGCCTTATGTAACTATAGGGGGACCGCATGAAAAAACTTGAGATCTTCGACAGCACCTTAAGGGACGGCGCTCAAGGTGAGGGCATCTCCTTCTCCGTCAGCGACAAGCTGAGCATCGTCAAAGCCCTGGATGAATTCGGAGTAGATTATATCGAGGCCGGCAACCCCGGCTCAAATCCCAAGGACATTGAATTTTTCCAGCGTGTGAAGGAACTGCCTTTAAAAAGTGCACGCTTATGCGCCTTCGGCAGCACCTGCCGCAAGGAGACAAAGGCTGAGGAGGATAAAAACATCCTCTCTTTGTTGAGTGCGGACACTCCTGCTGTGTCCATTTTCGGGAAATCCTGGGACCTGCATGTTCTGCAGGTGCTGAATACCACCCTTAAGGAAAACCTGCGCCTTGTATCCGACAGCGTGAAATTCTTCAAGGACCATGGCAGGGAAGTGATCTTCGATGCGGAGCACTTCTTTGATGGCTACCGGGAAAACCCTGACTACGCTCTGGAAGTTCTGACTGCAGCCCATCAGGCTGGTACGGATGTGCTTTGCCTGTGCGATACAAACGGAGGCATGCTGCCGGACGCCATACAGGAAATCGTTTTGAAGGTCTGCTCCCTCTTCCCCGGTACCCGCGTCGGCATCCACTGTCACAACGACACGGGCTGCGCCGTGGCCTCCTCCCTGATTGCTGTTCAGGCCGGGGCCGTGCAGGTGCAGGGTACCTTTACAGGCATCGGCGAGCGGTGCGGGAACGCGGACCTGAGCGCTATCATACCGGGCCTTAAGCTGAAGATGGGCCTTGACTGCAAGGGGGATTTATTGAATCTTCGCCATACGGCCATACGGCTTTCGGAACTGTGCAATATGTCCTTGTATACCGGCAAGCCGTATGTGGGCGCCAGCGCCTTTGCCCACAAGGGGGGCATGCACATTGACGGGGTGAGCAAGCTGACCCGCTCCTTCGAGCATGTGTCTCCGGAAGCGGTAGGCAACGAACGCAGGTTTCTGATGAGCGAGGTCTCCGGCCGCACCACGGTGCTGGCAAAGCTTTCCGCCATGGCCCCAGGCCTTAACAAGGATTCGCCCGAGGTGGCGGAAATCGTGGCCCGAATCAAGGACCTGGAGCACGAGGGTTTCCAGTTTGAGGCGGCTGACGCCAGCTTTGAACTGATGGTCACCCGCATTTTGCAGCGCTTTACGCCGCACTTTACTTTGGGCATGTACCGCATCAGCGGCGAATATCCTTCCCCCGATGGGGACAAGAGCGCTTCCGCCATGCTCTCCATTCAGGTGGACGGCCAGCAGGAGACCACTGCCGCCATGGGGAACGGCCCCGTGCATGCCCTGGACATGGCGCTGCGCAAGGCGCTGTCCGTGTTCTATCCGGAGCTTACCAAGGTCCGCCTCATCGACTACAAGGTGCGTGTGCTGACCGGCCGGGCGGCCACCGCCTCCCGCGTAAGAGTCCTGATCGAATCCAGCGACGGGGAAACCACCTGGACCACCGTAGGCGTATCCACCGACATCATTGCCGCCAGCTGGCAGGCGCTGTCGGATTCCATTGAATATATACTGCATAAAAAGGAGGCTGCCGCTGTATGTCCATGACTATGACCCAAAAGATACTGGCCGCCCACTGCGGGAAGGATGCTTTGAAGCCGGGGGATATGATCCTGGCCAATACCGACCTTGTGCTGGGCAACGATATTACCTCCCCCGTGGCTATCAATGAGTTTCAAAAGGCCGGGTGCGATTGCGTATTCGATCGCGAAAAGATCGCCTTGGTGTTGGATCACTTTACCCCCAACAAGGATATCAAGGCGGCGGAACAATCCAAACAGATTCGTGAATTCGCAAGCGACAAGCAGATCACCCATTTCTTTGACGTAGGCGAAATGGGCGTGGAGCATGCGTTGCTTCCGGAAAAGGGCATGGTCACCGCCGGGGATCTTGTCATCGGCGCCGACAGCCACACCTGCACCTACGGCGCGTTGGGTGCGTTCTCCACCGGCGTAGGCTCAACTGACATGGCAGCGGCCATGGCCTACGGCAAGGTATGGCTTCGGGTGCCCGCCGCGATTTCCATTGTTCTCACGGGCAAGCTGCGTAAGTTCGTCTCGGGCAAGGATGTAATTTTGCACCTGATCCATGAAATCGGCGTGGACGGGGCACTGTATGAATCATTGGAGTTCTCAGGGGATGGCGTAAGCTCCCTTTCCATGGACGACCGGCTTTGCATCTGCAACATGGCCATTGAGGCCGGGGCCAAGAACGGTATCTTCCCGGTGGATGAAAAGACGCTTTCTTATTTACAAGAGCATGGTGCCAAGGAGCCCAAGGTGTACGCCGCCGATGAGGACGTCGCGTATGAACGGACGGTTCATATCGATCTTTCAAAACTTACATCCGTGGTGGCTTTCCCGCACTTACCGGAGAACGGCAGGACGTTTGATGAAATCGGGGACGTGCCCATCCACCAGGTGGTGGTAGGCTCTTGTACCAATGGCCGGCTGTCCGATTTGCGGGAGGCCGCGGAGATTTTGAAAGGCCGCAGGGTAGCAAAGGGTGTACGTGCATTGATCATCCCCGCTACCCAGCAGATTTGGCTGGACGCAATGAAGGAAGGCCTGCTGGAGATATTCGTAAACGCCGGCTGCGCCGTGTCCACGCCCACCTGCGGTCCATGTTTGGGCGGCCATATGGGCATACTGGCCAAGGGCGAGCGCTGCGTGGCCACCACCAACCGCAATTTTGTGGGCCGTATGGGCGACCCCAAAAGCGAAGTGTACCTGGCCAGCCCAGCGGTGGCGGCCTCCTCTGCGGTAATGGGGAAGCTGACGTCGCCGGAAGCTTTGGCGTGATAACTACCGGGAAGGAATTTAGCTTATGCCTCTTTCCAAAAGCCTTCCCCTTGAGGGGAAGGTGGCGCCGCAGCGTCGGATGAGGTGTCCTGCAATATTGCCTATGCAGCCAAAGCCACCTCATCAGTCTCCTTTGCCGACAGCTTGCCACTCGGCTTGCTCAATCATCGCGCCGGCTCGCTGGCGCTTCCGGCGCTCGTTTCGCAAGCTTCCTCCGCTTCGCTTTATCCGCCACAGGCGGCGCGAAGCTTCGGAACTCAAGGG
>JAEZJP010000136.1 GCA_023415715.1 Bacillota bacterium | reverse complement strand
TTCCCTCCATCTGGCTCAATCGTCGCATTGCTTCGCTCCGCTCGCACTGCTCGTTTCGCCAGCCTCCTCCGCCTCGCTTCATCCGCCACAGGCGGCGCTTCGGCTACGGAGCCACTGGCGGGGGCGGTGTTCCGGAGCCACAGGCGGCGCTCAGCTTCGGAACATTGGTCGTCTCAAAGAGGTTATGGGGAATGCAAGGGGTGAGTGAGCTGAGTGCGTCCAGTGGACGCTATTGGCGAAGCGAACGAATCAACCGAAACGGGTTCCGTAACCCGGCTTCCGCCAGTGGCGGAATTAAGCCGGGTAGAGGAAGCGGTCGAAACAGAGCGATGCAAACAACAGCGCAGCAGTGCGACAATTGAGACCGCCGGGGTTGCGAGCGACAGCGATGCAGTGCGACGATTGAGGTTGCGGGTAGTAAGGGGGGACATCGAACCCCCCCTTCCTCCTCCTTGCGTCCTTATCGTCTTGTCTCAACTCAATCTTTCAAGCTGTTTTGTTCCCTATCGGTTTAGAGTTCAATAGCTCTTTGCTGCTTTGATTCCTGCAATGGCTCTGGGGGATGAATGCCTAGGCGAATGGCCTCAATCAGTGCCGGTGTCTGCTCATCCATGGGAACGCCGGGCTCATAACAGATAGGATGGCTTACGTGGAAGAGATGGTTTTTATGATCCAAATGCACTGGATAAAACTTGAGCGCAATCCCAAGTGTTCGGTAGGCAAGGGGCGCAATCTGTAAAAAGCCTTCGTTTATCCACGTGTGATGGGATTGATAGCCTGAAGGCTGCTCAGGAAAGATAATTAAATAGTTGCCATTTTTTAAATGCTGGATGCTTTGGCGAAACGTCTTAACGCCCCGTGCGTCATGGTAAACAGGCACGCCTGGCGCACTTTTAAGAAGAGGCGGCAGGAGGAATGCAGCAATATAAGGCAGTGTTATGCTATAAAGCGGTTCCATAAAGCAGCCAGGCTGCCACCAATAATCCTGTCGCACATAGGCCGGAACGGCCTTGGGGTCCATCATATCGGCGTTCATCCATGAAAAGCACTTGTCGCGCAAGGGAAACTTCGTGCTCATATCAATGGGACCCAAAGCACCTGCGTGGTTACATAAGAATACGCAGGGCTCGCCGTCAAAAGGGACATCCCAAATGGTCTGCATCTTCTTTGAAAAAGTGCGTATCATCATGCCAACTGCCTCATACAATTTTCCCATTTGACAGCTCCTTTTCGACAAAAGATTGCATTTTTTGATGCCTTATCATTATACTATATGAACTAAAGGAAACAAACAGCAGGATCTCCTCTGGGCTTTTCTTTTGAACCATCCCTTTGGTTTGCCCTTGGTTTACGTAAAGCCCATGACTTCTCCCTTCTGTGTATAATAATGGTGGACGTTTTTTTCGTCCACCATCATTATACCAGTTCACAATAGACCGGATTTTCTTTCGACTTTCTCTATTTATTTGCCTGAAGGATGAGCCGCCAGGTATTTCTTCACCCTGTTTTGCGCGTTGGCGCGGATGTTGTAGAAGTAGAACGGATAATCATAAGAATGATACACTCCCGGCATTCCCTGTATGGAATACCTGTTGACGTCCACCGATTTGCAGACAACCACCCCTCTTAAGGTATTGACTTGTGCAGAAGCGAGGTCTTTCACAGGCGTTAAGTCAGACAAAGCCATGGTGACCGGCCTGATAGAACCCGCATTGTCCTCCTTGGGCGCTTCCAAATCAGTCAGCGTCCACGAGATCGGGTTGATCGCGAGCGCACCGGGGCGCACGACCGGACTGCTTGTTACCCCTTCCGCCTCGGTGTTGTACGAAATAATGACACCGGTATCATCGGGGCCTGCGGCAAATTTCAGGGGAGTATTCTGCGCCAGATAGTCCTTTGATACAGAAAAGCCGATCACGTAAGCGGCAACCATTCTTCCTAGCACTTCCGGTTGGTCTTTGATCTGTGCAAGAATATAGAGAAGCACGTTGGAACCCTGGGAATGCCCTGCCAGGATGAACGGCCTTCCCTTGTTATAATGATCGAGATAATAATTGAACGCGGCGACTCCGTCCGCAGCCGGAATAATCCGGACCGCTTCATCCTGTTGCGCGATCGTGGGCAGGGTCAAGGTATACACCGCATCCGCTTGCCGGTAATAAGGCGCATAAATATTGCCTACCGGCAAAAACGCCGTCGCCTGCCGGTTGAAGGCGCCATTGGCGCCTTTTATCATGGATACATTATCCACGGAGCAGTAATTGGAATCGTTTGGGCCTTTTTGCCATGCTGTCGGGTACAGATAAAATATATCAACCGGCAAGCTGCCCGACATATCCGCACTGAGCCAATTGCCCGGCTTAGAGTAATCGGTAACATTGTTCACATCGTCTGCGCTCATTGTGGATTCCGCTTTTCCGGCTGCAGCGCCCGGGGCAGTAACATTCTGAGCAGCAAGCATGAATACGCAAAGAATTGCAGTTACAATGATGTTCTTCTTTTTCATGACATTCTCTCCTTACGGCTTTGTCTTACTGTATTACAACATATATCGCGGCGAACCCAAGCAAGTTGCATTACAGTAAAAATAAAAAAGCATGTGGAGGAAGCAAACGCGGTCTGATCATCCCCTGTGCCAGACCCCTGTATTAGATAGTCCCTTGTGCTAGAAAGACGCAAGGAGGAGGAAGGGGGACATCGAAATCCCCCCTGTTCCTCCTTGCGTCCTAATTATCTTGGAGCTGCATAATCTGCCAAGCTGTATCAATCATTCAAGTTGTATGCTACAACCTATGTCCTACACACCTGCCTTGATCTTCTCCGCTAACTCATTCAAGTACACCCACCGGTCCATCTTGACCGCCAACTCCGCCTCGAGCCGTTCTTTTTCCTCAAGAAAGGGCATTAATTTTTCATAGTCGCTGGCATATTGGGTGATGCCGGCCTCGGCCTGCCGAAGCTTCTCTTCAAGAAGCGCCATATCATCATCGATGGTGTCGAATTCGCGCTGCTCCGCGAACGTGAATTTCAGTTTGGTTTGCTTTTTTTCTGTGCGCGGCGGCTCGGTTGGTTTTGGTTTGCCGCTTTTGCCAGCTTTGCTGAACGCTGCCGTATCAGTATCGCTTGCATCTGCATCGCGCTTTTCCAGATAATCGGAATAGCCGCCGGTATACCTACGTATTTCGCCGCTCTCCCGGAATTCGAAGATCGTATCCACGACTTTATCCAAAAAATACCGATCATGGGATATGGCGATGACTGCACCGTTAAAGTTCTCCAAGTAATCCTCAAGCACGGTCAAGGTAGTCGTATCCAAGTCATTCGTAGGTTCATCGAGCAACAGAATATTGGGCGCACCCATCAGGATGCGCAGCAGGAACAACCGGCGCTTTTCGCCGCCGGAAAGCTTGCTTACAGGCGTCCATTGCATATTGGACGGAAACAAAAACCGCTCCAGCATCTTCGCTGCGGAAATCGTACCCTCGTTTGTTTCGATTTGATCTGATTCTTCGCGGATATAATCGATCACACGCATGGAGGCCGGAGGCATATCCCACACCTGGGAGACATAGCCTATTTTCACGGTTTCGCCGAGCACCACGGTACCGGAATCCGGCGCCAGCGCTCCTGCAATCATCTTCATCAGCGTGGTTTTTCCGCAGCCATTTCTGCCTATGATTCCGATGCGCGCATCCCGCAGCAGCACGTGCGAAAAATCCTTCACGATGCAGCGGTTGCCAAAGGATTTGATGATATTATTTATTTCGATTGTCTTTCTGCCCAGCCTTACTGACACGGAATCCATGATAAGCGCTGCCTCCGGCGCGGCGGGTGTCCCGTCTTGCAATGATTCGAAGCGCTCAATCCGGGATTTGGCTTTCGTGCTGCGTGCCCTTGCGCCGCGCTGTATCCACTCCAGCTCGCGCTTAAACAGGCTGCGGTTCTTGCGCTGGGTGGCTGCCTCCATTTCCTCGCGCTGAGCCTTCTGCGCCAGGAACTGTGAGTAGTTTCCATTATAAGTATACAAGGCGCTGGCATCGATTTCGACGATGCGGTTGGTTACGCGATCCAGGAAATAGCGATCATGCGTGACCATGACGATGGCGCCGTTATAGCGCTTCAAATAGGCCTCCAGCCATGAAACCATGTCGCTGTCCAGGTGGTTGGTGGGCTCGTCCAGGATCAGCAGCTCGCTGGGACTCATCAGTGCGCGCGCAATCGCAACACGCTTTTTTTCGCCTTCGGACATGGCGCCGGTGTCCATGTCAAAATCCGTAAAGCCCAGCTTGGTCAAGATGGTTTTGGCTTCGTATTCCGAGCCGCTTAGCGCCTTGGAATCCGGATGGTCCAGTACAATGGAAAGCAAGGATGAGCCCTTATCAAATACAGGGTTTTGCTGCAAATATGCAATACGGGCACCAGAAGATTTGCTGATCGTACCTTTGTCCGGCGGGGTCAGCCCGGCAAGGATATTTAGCAGCGTGGTTTTGCCCGTACCGTTGACACCGATGATGCCGACTTTATCGGTATCGCTTATGTATAGTGACACATCCTGCAAAAGCGCTTTTTCAGAAAAGCTTTTGCTGATCTTTTCTACAGATAATAAGACCAAGTTACACCTCGTAACGTTTGTGATTTTTATAAAATGATTTTAGCACAGAAACGGCAGGTTTGAAAGGAACATCCGCAAATGGGTGTGTATACAAGGCTTCCATGCAGATGATCTTAAGTGGTTCGAGCTAAAGAGGACGCGACGTAAACTGTTCCGTCAGACTGCTTCGAAATATGCTTCACGCAAATTTTATCAGCTAATGTCCCTTTAGACATGAAAAGGGACATTAGCGCCAAAAAAATGCTCACCAATGCGGTGGGCATTTTTATGTGCTTTGGCAAAAAGAAGGGAATAAGTGTCGAGTGGCCGGGGGAATAGTCTTGCGGCTTTTTCGTTATGTACCTGTTGCAGCAGCCTGCTCGTGAATAACATCATTAATAGACAGCTTGGAAGTGTCAATTCCCAATAAACGAAACTGTTTGATAATGTTTTGAAGATTTTGTTTGGTATACTCTGTATGCTGGCGGACAACCTCCTGTACACGTACGGCGTCACGGCCGCGCAGCGCGTCAATGATGGCCAGGTGCTCGCTCAGCGTTTCCTTGGGCGGACGCAATAGACCGAATGAAAAAGTGCGGTCCATCAGCCGCAGGGATTCGTTGATGTGGCGCAGGAGGGAATTGTCACACCAATCCATCATCAGAGTATGAAATTGCCTGTCGGCATTGAAATACGCATCTACATTGATGTCTTCCTGTCCGATAAAAGGACTGAATAAGGAAAACAGACGATCGATCTGCTCGTTTGTTCCCGTTTCCGCCAAATTATTGGCCGCCACCATTTCCAGACTTTGACGGAGCATATATAGCTCGATCAGCTCCCGCAGCGTCGTTTTATGTATATAGAAGCCACGGTTTGGGATGTTGTCTACCAAGCCTTCGGCTTCCAGCATATGAAGCGCTTTGATGACAGGCGTCCTGCTGACGCCAAGTGTCTGCGCCAGGGTGTTCTGGTTAATACGCTGGTTGGGAAGCAGTTCGCCTTTCAAAACCAAAGTCCGAATGCGCTGGTAAATATCATCTGTTGTGCGTATTGTGGCATCTGCATTCGTCATTGTAGCACCTCCAATTGGAAACCCTTACGTGCATAAAGCATACCATATCCTTTCTCGTTTGACAACAGAATGCGTTCAAAAACAAAAAAATGAATTCAAAAATCGAAAATAGCATTGACATGATGCTGTAACCTGATATATAATTGAAATATGAATTCCAAATCAGAAAAATGAATCCAAAAGAGGTGCAGACATGGGCAGGACTGTGGTGGGTGTTTGCATGGGCCGCTTTACGATCAATGGTGTGCTGACGTATCAGGATATTCCCGGCAGCAACCCTGCTTCCCATGGGCTTTTGTGGAACCAGCGGCTGATACAGGGCATTTTTGATGATGCCGGCCACAGGGCGCTATATAATCAGCTGGCGCTTGAACGGTTTGATCCGGACGCGAACACCGACGCATTGATCTTAGCTTTGCCCGAGTGGTATCGTTATGGCCTGCGCGCCTTCACTGTTGGGTTTCAGGGCGGCTGGCCTGTTGGCATGACGGAAGTGGAGGATATTGAAAATAACCCCTTTGGCACGGAAGGCCTTGCGCTGGACAGTGAATACGCGGCACGAATGGACCGCTTGATCACAGCTGCGGACAAATTGGGTATGGTGGTGATCGTAAATATCCTTTACTGGGCCCAGGCCAAGAAAATGAAGACAGGACTTGCCATCCGCAACGCGGTAACCGTTGCCGCGCGCTTTCTGAAGGAGAAAGGGTATACCAATGTCATGATCGATGTCGCCAATGAGTATGACATTTCCCTCAACAAAGCGCATCCCATCATCCAGACGGCAGAAGGGATCGTATCACTAATTGAGCTGGCACGCGCGGAAAGCGGCGGTATGCTTACTTCATCCAGCGGTGGCGGCGGCACGGCAGACGAGCAGGTTGCTGATGCCAGCGACTTTGTTTTGGTGCATGGCAACGGCTTGACACGCGGGCAATATTATGATTTTTTGACACGCGCCACGAAGCTTGCCAAAGGAAAGCCTGTTTTGTGCAATGAGGACAGCCCGTGCTGCACCCGTGTTGATGTGGCGCTTAAGGCAGGCACCTCCTGGGGGTATTACAACAATTATACAAAGCAGATACCGCCCTGCTTCCATGGCGTTACTGCCGGGGAGGATCTTTTTTTCGCAAGGCGAATGGCCCGGGCGGTTGGTATCCCCGTTAAGGAGCTTCCCCGGGAGGATCAGTTTGTGCTGCAGGGGCTGAAGCCCGTGGATGCGTTTGGCGGCGGCCTGCACACAATGCGCCTGGCGGCGGAGTATCCGGAACAGGTGGACAGGGTGGAATTTTCAAAAGACGGGGAATTGCTTTATACGTCGTATGATGAGCCCTTTTTTGCAAACTGTGAAACCACATGGCTTGGGACACCGTTTACAGTGAAAAAGGGTGAGCGTTACAGCGCCGATGTATACCTGGCCGGCGGCGAAGTGGTGCGCAAAACGTATACCATTGATGAATGACAAAGGAAAGAGGAAAGATTATGGGCCGCAAATACGCAATTATTACCGGTTTTATGGGCAAGGTGAAGGACCGTTTTATCGATTATCAGCCTGCCCGCCCTATGGAGGAAATGGTGGAGATGGCCTCCAGGGTCAAGGGCTGCTCAGGGCTTGAGGTAGTGTATCCCCAAAACTTTCAGGATCCGGTTCCGCTCAAGAAGCTGCTGGACGGCTATGGCCTTGGAGTATCTACAGTGAATCTGAACGTAAAGGGCGAGGAGGTTTTCCGCTTTGGTTCCTTCTCCAGCCCCAATCCCAAAGCCCGCCGCGCCGCCGTGGAGATGATGAAGGTATCCATGGATGCCGCAGCGGTGCTGGGCTGCAACATGGTGACCTCCGCCTTTTTGAACGACGGCGCGGACTATCCCTTTGAGCTTGACTATAACCGCGCCTGGAATGACGCCCTTGAAGCAGTGCGTGAAGCTGCCAGCTACCGCGCAGATGTGAAAATTTCGCTGGAGTACAAGCTCTCCGAGCCCCGGGTACACTGCCTGCTGGGGAATGCGGGCAAGATGGCAGCCTTTTGTGAAAAGGTGGGCATGCCAAATGTAGGCGTGACGCTGGATGTGGGCCACGCGCTGCAGTGCGGCGAGATCCCCGCAGATTCCCTGGCATTCCTTTCGGAAATGAACCGGCTGTTCTATATCCACATCAACGACAATTTCCGCAATTGGGATTGGGACATGCTTCCGGGCACTGTCAACCTGTGGGACTATATCGAATTTGCATTATATATGAAGCGGATCGGCTATACCGGCTGGGTGACGGCCGACGTGTTCCCCCAGCGCCATGATCCCATCAAGATTATGGCCAAGACGTTTGAGTGGATGGATTTCATCTTTGACCTGGCAGACAGGATTGACGAAAAGAAGCTGTATGCGCTGATGCACACCGGCGACGCCATGGACGTGTACGATTATGTACGCTCACAGGTGTTTGGTGGCAACAAATGAGCCGCGAAACCGGTATCCGCGTTGCCAGGCGTGATGCCTGCATGGAGATTGCCTTTACCAGCCCTGAGACCGGAAACAAGCTTACACGGCCGCTGCTTGCGTGCATGGAAAAGGCGTTGCGGGAAACGGATGACGATATCCGTGCGGTCCTTGTGCGCAATGAGGGAAGCGTATTTTGCCTGGGCGGCGATCTGGGTGATTTTCGCAAACAGGACGCCGCGGATGTCCGCGCGTTTGGCGACAGCCTGACAGGCGCTTTGCTTGCCATTTACCAGTGTGCCGTGCCGGTCATCGCATGTATAAACGGTACGGTAGCCGGCGGCGGGTTCAGCCTGGTGGAAGCTTGCGACTTGGCTGTGTGCACCCCGGAGAGCACCTTCTCCATCCCGGAAATACTGGGCGGCTTGCCCCCGGTGATCTCCTTTTCGGGAGCGTGCCGCGCAGTTCCCCAAAAGCGGCTGATGCACATGGCGCTGACCGGCAGCGCGCTGACGGCTGAGGAAGCGCTGGAGATGGGCCTTGTAACGGAGGTCAGGCCTGAGGGCTGTGCACAAGAGACATGCGCAGGCTGGATTTCGGAGCTTGCGGAAAAGAGTCCCTCTGCCCTTAAGATGATCAAGGAGTTGCGCCGGCAGATGGACAGCTACCAATATGAACGGCAATTGCGCGATGCGAGGGACCTTCTTGTGCAGGCGCTGCTGTGCCCCGATGCGAAAGCCGCGCTGGATATGCGCGACCTGGGCCTGCCGCCGCGCTATGGGAGAAGCAGGCCATGAAGCGAAAGATCATCCTGGCGGTTGCTCCTGTTTCCCTGTCCGCGCCTGAAGGTGCGGACAGCCCGGTAAGCCCCGCCGCCGTTGCGCAGGATGTTGTCCGCTGCGCCCTTTCCGGGGCATCCATCGTGCACCTGCACGTGCGGGACGATGCTGGAGAGCAGACGGGAGACTTGCACTGCTTTGACAAAACGCTCCGTGCCATCCGCAGCTGCTCGGATATCGTGATCCAGGGTTCTACCGGCGGTTTGACAACGCTTTCCCTGGCGGAGCGGTGTGTGTCCGTAACCCATCCCCTTACCCAAAGCGCGTCGCTGAACATTGGGTCTGTGAACTTTGGGGAAGGCGTTTACGTAAACACGCTGCCGGATATACGGTACTGGTGTGAACAAATGGTGAAACATCATGTTGCCGCCGAGATGGAGGTTTTCGACCTTTCCATGGTGCGCGTAGGGCAAATGCTTCTCAAGAAAGGCTTGGTTGCCCACGCGCAGTTCAATATTTGCCTGGGCTTTGAGTGGGCGCTTCCCGCCACCTGGCGCGCGCTGTCGTCCATGGCGCTGGAAGTAGGGCTAGGGTCAGTTGAAGGCGCCTCCTTCGGAGTGATCCACCATGGCATGGAAGACATGACCTTATTGGCGGCAGCGGTGGGTATGGGGGCCAATATGATCCGTGTGGGATATGAGGACAGCGCCTGGCTGGAACATGGCGTCATCGCCCCATCCAATGAAACGCTGGTAAAACGGGCAGCGTCGCTGATCCGCGCTATGGGCTGTGAGGTGGCTACCCCAGCAGACGCCAGAAAAATGTTGCACATACCAAAGGAGAGCTGATATGCTTCATGAGCGTGAAGTGCAGGAGGCCAGGGCTGCCTGTGTGCCGCTGCTGAAAAAGGCCGGCGTGGTATTGTCGGACAGCGAGCTGGCCGGCATGGAGGTGGCTGATTTCGGCCTTGGAGATTACCGCTCGGAGGGCTCCCAAATTGCCACACTTGTTTCCACCAACCGTGTAGGCATGAAGGTCATCTGCCTGCAGCCGGGCCAGACGCTGCCGGAACATTGGCACACAGCCATGGAAGGTTATGAGGGGAAGGAAGAAACACTTCGCGTGCTCTATGGCGTATTGCGGCTGTACCTGCCCGGCGGAGACGGCCCGATAGATGGTTTCATCCCCAAAGGGAAGCAAAGCTGCTACACCTGCCGCAGGGAAGTGTGCCTTACACCGGTTCAGCAGATAACGCTGAAGCCTGGGGTCAAGCATTGGCTTCAGGCGGGGGAAGACGGTGCAGTGCTCTTTTCCATCTCCAGCATGGCCACATGTACCATGGACCCATTTACCGATCCGGATATTACACGGATGCCGGTGATCATCAAGGAGGAAGTATGAGCCATACGGTCCTGAGTAAAAAAGGCGAAAAGTTTTATATCAATGGCAGGCTGGTGTACGATGAGATCCCCGGCTGCCCTGACTCGGCCAAAGGGCTGTTGATGAATGCCCGCTTTATACAGGGCGTCTTTGACGACGCGGCGGATGCATCCCGCTTCCACCGCTTCGCAAGGCAGTTTGACCCCGACAGGAATACCGATGCGCTTGTTGATGCGCTTCCCGCCTGGTACGCCACGGGTTTAAGAGCTTTCACGGTGGGCTTCCAGGGCGGCGGACCCTGCTTCACCGTGGCCAACGAGACCATTCACAACAACCCGTTTGGCGAGGACGGCACAACCATTGATCCTGAATATCTGTCCCGGATGGAACGCCTGGTGCAGGCGGCGGACCGCATAGGCATGGCGGTGATTGTCAGCCTGTTCTACGGCTCGCAGACGCGGTTCTTAAAAGACGACACAGCGGTGCTTGCAGCGGTCAAAACTGCCGCCAACTGGCTGCGTGACAAGGGTTTCACCAATGTGATCATCGAGATCGCCAACGAGCACGATATCCTTCCGTTCCGCGTGCACCCCATCCTGTACACGCCGGCGGGTGTCATTCAATTGATCAATGTTGCGCAGCGGGAATCGGGCGGTATGCTGACTGGCTGCAGCGGCACCGGTGGTTACTTTGATGAATCCATAGCACAAGCCTCCGATGTTATTTTGATCCATGGCAACGACCAGTCACGCCAAAAGCTATGGAACCTGATTCGGAAGGCAAAGGCCATAAAGCCCGAACGGCCAGTGGTGGTCAACGAGGATTCTCAGGCGCTGAGCAACATGCAGGTCTGCCTGGACGAAGGTGTTTCCTGGGGGTACTACAACAACCTGACCAAGCAGGAGCCTCCGGCGGATTGGAACATCACGGAAGGCGAGGACAGCTTTTTCGCCCGGCGTGTAGCCCTGGCGGTGGGGCTTAAAAAACACGAGGCGCCGCCACAGAACCAGTATTATCTGCAGGGCTTGGAGAAAAATGCCGGAGCGGATGGCAAGCGCTGGATCCGCCTGGCGGCGCTGTATCCGGAGCGGATCGACCGTGTGGACATCTTCCGCGAAGGGGAGCTTGTCGGCCGAGCATATGACGATCCATTTGTTATGAATTCCGTAGGAAGCAACTGGTATCAGCGGCCATTCCCCGCGAAAATCGAGCCGGGCGAAAAATGGACGGCTGTCGTCACTCAGGTGGACGGCGCTGTGGTAAAAGTGAATGCGATAGCGGAATAAATTGTTTTTCTGCGGCAGGTACGCCGCAAATAATAAATGAAAGGTTGGTTTCCACAATGACAAGATCCAAAAAATGGGTAGCCCTTGTACTTGCTATCTGCATGATAGCCACGATACCGGCCGCACTGGCGAGCGATGCAAAGCCTGTTGTGCGCGTAGTAGTTCCCGGCATCAGCGAGCAGTCTACCACGGACCCAATTTCCGGCATTACCACCCTGGGCCTGCAGGATTTCGAGAACTTCCTTAATTCCAAGATCCAGTCCGCCACCATTAAGCTGATC
>JAEZJP010000135.1 GCA_023415715.1 Bacillota bacterium | reverse complement strand
CCCTGCGCTTCTTCCCACCGGATAGAGCATTGGTTTTTTATGAGCCATGGCAAGGAGTTTGACAGCGATATCAAGGAGCCGCTTACCAGCGCCGACCTGTATTGGCCTGCCATGAAGGAAGCGGCCAACCTGCACGATATCCATAGCCAGCCCACCCCTGCGAAAGAGTTTTTGGAGGACTGGCTGCTACGCTGTTGCGAGCTTGTGGACAACTACCGCCCCCGGATGCTGTACTTCGATTGGTGGGTGCAGCATGAGGCCGTGCGGCCTTATATGAGGCAGTTTGCCGCGTATTATTACAATAGGGCATTACAATGGGGGATTCAGGTAGCCATCACCTATAAGCACGACGCCATCCCCATGGGCTGCGCTGTTCCGGATGTGGAGCGTGGTCAATTTTCCGAGGCCAAGCCTTTCTTCTGGCAGTCGGACACGGCGCTGGCGAAAAACTCCTGGTGTTATACGGAGAATAACGAGTATAAGAAGGCCGGCGATGTTTTGCGGGACCTTTGCGACATCGTCAGCAAAAATGGCGCCATGATGCTGAACGTTGGCCCCAAGCCCGACGGGACGATCCCTGCGGAGGACGAAGCGCTTCTTTTGGAAATCGGGGATTGGATGCGGGTTAATGGCGAGGCGATCTACGAAACCAAACCCTGGCGCATCTTTGGGGAAGGCCCCACCAGGGTGGAAGAAGGGCAGTTCACCGATGGGGTGGACAAGGGCTTTACGGCAGAGGACATCCGTTTCACCGCAAAGGGCGGAAGCCTGTACGCGATTTTGATGAAACGGCCCAAGGATGGAAAGGCGTGCATCCGCTCCCTGGGCATCGCCGATGCTTCCCATAAGCCCCATTTTTATGGCATTATCAGGGAAGTTTCGTTGCTGGGCGAAAAGAGACCCATTGCCTGGGAGCGGAAAGAGGAAGGCGTACTTGTAAGCATGGAGCCGGGGGAGAGCGATCTGCCCGCGGTCATCAAAATCGCCCTGGAATGATGGCGCCGCAATTTCATTAATTTCTTCAAATTGAAGCTGCCAATTGCTTTCTTGCAAATGGCAGCTTATTTTAAAACAGCTGGGTTTGCTTATGCAGATTCAGCGGTATGAAATGAGCGATTGAGCAATATCTTGCAAGAAATCGATTTAGCCCTTATGGTATGATCATGCCGATCAAAACTTGGGAGGAAGGGGTTCACATGCCAAAGGAAGTCAGAACGGTCTGTTTCGATACCGACCTGAAAGTCGAGGCGTACAGGTTTTACGGTATCATGCAGAAGTTCCCCAACCATTTCCACGATTACTATGTGATTGGCTATATCGATAAAGGCCGGCGGTATATGCAGTGCAAAAACAGGGAGCACATTATAAACCCCGGCGATATCATCCTCCTCAATCCCAAGGATGTTCACAGCTGCGAGCAGATTGAAAACACAGCCATGGATTACCACAGCATCAACATCCAGCCGGATGTGATGCAAAAGACTGTACAGGAAATCACCGGAAGGGAGTACCTGCCGCATTTTTCGCAAGAGGTATTGTACAACAGTGATCTTGTGTCATCCCTCCGTGAGCTCCACTTAATGATATCGGAGGAGGCTGCGGATTTCAAAAAGGAAGAGCTGTTTCTGTTTCTCATTGAGCAGCTGCTGGCCGAATACGACCGGGAGCCCGAACTTAAAGAACCTGGTCAAGCTGCACAGTTTGAAGCGGTTTGCAAATATCTGGAGGATAACTACGATAAAACCATCACCCTACAGGAACTGAGTGCAATCGCGAGTTTAAGCAAATATCATTTTCTGCGCTCCTTCACGCGTCAGAAAGGAATTTCACCTTACAGCTATCTGGAGGCCGTTCGTATCGGCAATGCCAAAGCGCTTTTGGAAAAAGGTGTTCCGCCCATGGAAGTGGCTTACCGGACGGGGTTTGGTGACCAAAGCCATTTCACAAACTTTTTCAAAAAGCTGATCGGGCTGACACCGAGGCAGTATATGAGGATCTTTTTGCAGGAGCGGAGCGCGCAGGTTCGCAAAGGCAAGGAGAATGAGTAATGGAACAAAAACGCATCATGACAATAGGCCATCTGTCGGCCCTTGTGAGCATACTGATCTGGGGCTCCACGTATATTTCCACCAAAACATTGCTTGCGAGTTTTTCTCCCCTTGAAATTCTTGTGTTCCGTTTCACCATCGGCTACGTGACGCTTCTACTCATGCACCCCCACGCTTTCAAAACAAAGGGTTTACGAGAGGAACTGCTTTTTGCCCTGGCCGGATTATGCGGCGTCACGCTGTACTTTTTGCTGGAATGCATCGCACTGACCTATACGCTGGCCTCCAACGTGGGGGTCATCGTATCCATGGCACCCTTTTTCACGGCGGTTCTGTCCCACTTTCTGCTGAAGGGCGAGCGGTTCAGGCCGCAGTTTTTCTTGGGTTTCATCGTTGCCCTGACGGGCATTTTCCTGATCGGGTACAATGCCAATGAGGTGCTGCGTCTGAACCCCCTTGGGGATGTGCTGGCATTGCTTGCGGCCCTTGCCTTCGCGCTTTACTCCGTTCTCATGCGCAAAATCTCGAGCCTTGGGTATCACAACATCGGCTGTACCCGCAGGGTCTTCTTTTATGGGCTGCTGTTCATGGCCCCCGCGGCGCTCCGTATGGATTTTTCCCCTGACTTTCACCGGCTGCTTAATTCGGCGAACATGTTCCACATTTTGTTTCTGGGGCTTTTGGCCTCAGCGCTTTGCTTTGCCGCTTGGAATTGGGCAGTCGGCGTTCTGGGGGCCGTAAAAACCACCGTGTATATCTATATTGTACCTGTTGTCACCATCCTTGCCGCAGCTTTTGTCCTTCATGAACCGGTTACGCCCATCGCCTTGCTGGGCGCCTTCCTTGCCCTCTCCGGGATGTTTATCGCCGAGCACAGGCCGGCAAGGCAAAAAGTACAGGAGGCGGGCTGAATATGGCTGAACAGGACAGCAAATGCGTCATCGTTCTTGATGATGCCCTTCCAACGGGTTTGTTGGCCAACACGGCGGCCATTCTGGGCATAACGCTTGGCAAGCTCGTCCCAGAGCTTATCGGTGATGATGTTCAGGACGCCTCCGGACAGACACATCCGGGCATCACTATGCTGCCCGTGCCTGTTTTACAGTGCAGCAGGGAAGCGCTTCATACCATGCGGAAAAAGCTTTATTCCGAGGACTTTAGCGATATTGTGGCAGTGGATTTTTCCGATGTGGCCCAGCGCTGTACCGATTATAACGAATACAGGGCAAGAGCGAAAGCCACATCAACATCCGGCCATTCGTATCTGGGCATCGCTATCCTGGGACCAAGAAAAAAGGTGGCGAAATTAACCGGCAACATGGCCTTGTTGAAATAGCCATTAAGGGGCTCCCTTGACAGGGAGCCTTGTTTGTGCTACCGTGCAGTCTGGATAGGCGCTTTGGCCGGATATTTTCTCATAGGCCGGTCAGCCGCATATCCTGATGGATGGAGTGGAATGAATTGATGCCCTCAAGATTATTTGCCTGAAGGAGGCTTCCTCTATGCCCGATAATTGCACATCCGATTGCTCCGCCTGCCAGAAGGATTGCGCGTCCAGAAGAAACACAAAAGCAAGTTTCCAGGAAAAACCCCACGATTTGAGCCACATCAAAAAGGTGATTGGCGTTGTAAGCGGCAAGGGCGGGGTAGGCAAATCCATGGTCACTTCGCTTCTGGCGGTAACGCTCCGGAGGATGGGTTTTAAGACAGCCATCCTGGACGCCGACATCACAGGACCATCCATCCCCCGTGCCTTTGGAATCACGGATAAGGCTACGGGCAGCGATGTTGGGCTGTTCCCTGTCGCAAGCCAGACAGGCATCCCCGTAATGTCGCTGAACCTCTTGCTTGACAGCGATACGGAGCCCGTTGTGTGGCGCGGCCCCATCATTGCAGGTACGGTAAAGCAATTCTGGACCGACGTCATTTGGGGCGACGTGGATTTTATGTTTGTGGATATGCATCCGGGAACGGGGGATGTGCCGCTTACCGTGTTTCAGTCACTGCCGGTGGACGGCATCGTACTTGTGACCACGCCCCAGGAACTGGTGACCATGATCGTGGAAAAGGCTGCCTACATGGCAGACAAGATGCAGGTACCCATCCTGGCTTTGGTGGAGAACATGAGCTATGTTCTTTGCCCAGATTGCGGCAAGGAAATCCGGGTATTCGGCGAAAGTCACGGGGAAGAAACGGCTAAGAAGCACAGCATTGAGATCTTTGACCGCCTGCCCATTGACCCTGCCCTTTCCGCCGCCTGCGACCAGGGCCGTATTGAGTGGGCGCAGGGAGATTATTTAAAGCTTTTGGCCGGCAAACTTGCGGAGATGGGGAAGGAAAAGGCCTGACCCCCTCGCAGTTTATCTTTTGTGAAAATCTTAGGTGGTTTGGAGGGCAGCAGCCCTCCATTTGTAATCATCTGTACCGGCTCCGCCGGTATAGATGGATTTCTTCAAAGGGCGAGCTTGCCCGCCCGGCGGGAAATCAATTCTTGCAGCCGGATTTCGCCCGGAATTTTCGTGAGAAAATTCAGAAATCCGGTTTCTTCTCAGCGTAAGCGAGTACGACTTGTCGTAATCGCTTGCGCTGAATCATTGACACAGGCAACCTGCCATGTTATACTAACCCCTGTTCATGGGGGAGTAATTGGCGCTTCTGCGCGGCAAGTCAACATACTGGCAGCGATGTAATGAATGCCTGGCTTGTCTGAAATAATGAGACTCATGTACGGCCTTATGCTGTACATGGGTCTTTTTGTGTGGTGGCGCGATCACTGTTTGGAGAGTGGCACGAATGGGATTTTTGGAATTGTTCCTGCTGGCGGTAGGCCTTTCGATGGATGCATTCGCAGTAGCGCTGTGCAAGGGGCTGTGCATGCAGCGGCTGGATAAACGCCAAGCCACTTTGATCGCAACCTTCTTTGGCGGTTTCCAGGCGCTGATGCCTGTGATCGGCTGGTTTTTGGGAACGCAGTTTGAACGCTATATCACGTCCATTGACCACTGGATCGCTTACGTGCTTCTTGCCATTATCGGCATAAACATGCTGAAAGAAGCCTTTTCCAAGGAGGAGGAAGAGGTGGACTGCACAATAAAGCAGGATATCAAGGATCTTTTGCTGCTGGCCATCGCCACCAGCATCGACGCGCTGGCGGTTGGCATCACCTTTGCCTTTCTGCAAGTAAAAGTACTCCCGGCTGTATTGCTTATCGGCTGCACCACATTTGTTTTATCATTTATCGGTGTGTGGGCAGGCAACCGCTTTGGCTTGAAATATCAAAAAAAGGCCCAGATGGCAGGCGGAGCGGTGCTCATCCTGATGGGCCTGAAAATTTTGCTGGATCATTTGAACGTGCTGTAATTACGAACTGCAGCTTGGCGTATTTTTCAAGAATTTGTAGGGGATGGTAAATTCCACAATACCCACGTAATAGGGTGCGATGTCGTATTGCTGGTAGTATATCACCAGACCGCAGGGAGAAAGGTAAAAACTTTTGGGATTGAACTGTTCCACAATAAGCTTGCGGTAATCCTCAAAATAAATCGGCTCCGCCGCCTGGTTCTTGTCGGCCTGTGCAAGGATCAGCCCCAGCAGCAGCTGCTGGTAATTGGAACCCGGCTGGAAGAAGCTGCTCAGCGGCATCACCGTGCCGGTACGCAGGTTCCAGGTATCGGAGTAGCGCAAAGTATTGGGATGCGCACCGCCTGTATACTCGTATTGGTCACGGTACATGCTCAAAAAGCAATCCTGGTTGAAGGTCACCTTGTAGTAAAGACCCGCGCCGTAGGCATTGAAGGGGAAGCCCTCCTCCTGCGTATATTGATAGGTCTCCACTGCGTTTTCATACAGCGTGGTGGAGGCATAGGTATTCAGTTCATCCACCTGCATCTGAATGCGGCTGTTGATGGCTGCTTCCACAGGGCCGCCGCCAGGCAGCCTTACCGAAATATAGTGATTTTCCACGGAGAGTACCAGGACATCCTCGTATGTAAAATCCTGTTTCTGTACCTGTGGAACAATGGTGGCGCTCATGTTTTGCGTTGGCATGTTCATCCCTCCTGCTGCCAGCATATGTAAGGCAGGAGAATCGGTGCCTGCTTAAGCATTATGTATCGTGCCGGCTTTATGAAAAGCAGCACCTCCAGTATTTCCGGAGGCGCTTATATTTTTATACGTTTATTTGTCACCGCAGTTCGCTTTGCAGTCCTCATCCGAGCGTATGCTTAAATGCTGGTCCAGCCGCTTATGGGCCGATTTGACGGATTCTTCCACACGGGTTACGCGCTCGGAAAGGCGGGACAAATTGTTGGCCATTTCGTGCTGTTCGGTCTTGATATCGCCGATGCCTTCTTTGATAAAGGTGATATCCACTTTAAGCGTGGCTTCCACGGAAGCGTCTGAGGCGATGTCCTGCTTATGGGCGCGCCTGTAGGCGATGCTGCCTAAAATGATGCTGGCCACAACGCCCACCGCCCCCAGGATTCCCCCCAGAATGCCGACGATCAAACCTGTTTGCTCCATTCGCAACACCTTTTCTTTTG
>JAEZJP010000318.1 GCA_023415715.1 Bacillota bacterium | reverse complement strand
GAACAGGAACTGCCTAATGATTGGGAGGATTTGCAAATGAAAAAAGCAACTGCACTCTTGTGCCTGTGCCTGACCCTATTTTCCTTGATGCCCTTGGCCTTGGCCGCGCCGGGGGATGCCATGCTGTTTACGGAAGATCAGCGAACCGAATGGGGGATCGAATACTACGTATCTTCAACGATGGCGCCCATTGGGGATACGGTATATATCCTTTGCGGGAAAGAGATTTATGCCTATACGGCTGGACAGGAAAAACCGATAGAGGTGGCTTCCGGTCTGGAATCCGGCTATTACGCCAATTATGATGAGGCGAAATCGATACTGGGTGATAAGGCGGATACAATGATTTACTGCCTGGTCAGCAGCAAGGATACGGTCTATGGTTTGAACTGGCTGAACGGCAAGCTGTTCCCTTTGACATTTGACAATGGGAACGCGGTATTAGGCACTCCGATTCAGCTGGATTGGTCAGGCCTTGCGCAATCCAATGATGAGAAGACAGTTGTCAAGGAAGTTTACCGGCTTGGAATCTCGAGAAACAGGCTGTACGCCATGTTCCGCGATAACGATGCGGATGATAAGCCTGTACTCGCCGGTTTTGATCTGTCTACCGGGGTAAAGCAGGTGCTTGATATCCCCAGCGCACAGGATATGACGCCCTATAAGGACGGCAAGCTTCTGATCAGAATTGTCAATGCTGAAAAAACGGATAAACCGTCTTTGGCAATCTATGATCCTGCAGATAACTCTGTTTCCGCCAAGGCATCCTTTGGGGATGCGAATGAATTCGGCCTTGTATACAATGAGGAAACCGATACACTGTATTATGCCACTGCCAGCAAATTGATGGCTATGAATGGTTTTGGCAGCGCTGCCCAAATCGCTTATGTGCCCGCAGGCAACATGGACAATTACGCCGGGGCCTTAAGCGCCGCATTGCTGCCCGGCGGTCTGTATGTGCTCAACACACCGGACGGTTTGATTGTGCGCGATACCAATTCAAAGGGTACCCCTACAGGAACACTATTCGTATATGGCGGACAGCTGGAGCCTGCCGCCTCAACTTTTACCCAGAAATATTCGCAGACGCCTGTCACCTATAACGATAATGTAGACTATACGAGTACGGAGGCGCTTGTGCAAACCATGGTCTCCGGCGACAATTCCTATGATATCTATAGTTTGCTCATACAATATCAGGATCTTCAAAACCTGATCAAAAAGGGTTATTGCCAAGACCTGTCCGCTTCACCCGAGATTGGGACGGAGATTGCGAACATGTATCCCTTTATTCAGGATACCGTTTCGCAGGACGGCAAGGTCTATGCCGTACCGGTCTTTATGAACAGTCGTGGCCTTTGCATGATGCCCGACGTATGGGAGGAGGCCGCGCTGAATGACAAAGTTCCAAGTTCCTTCATGGGTTTACTAGACTTTCTCGCCTGGTGGTCAGAGGAAGGCCAGGATGAGCACCCGGATGTGCAATTGTTGCAGGATGTTACGGATTATGGCGAAACCCTGTTCAAGATAACGATGAGCCAGTATGTATACGATTGCCAGGCGGAAGGCAGGGAACTGTCCTTTGACACACCGCTGTTCCGTACGATGATGCAGGCCTTGGAGAAAGTGGATGTTGAAAGGCTTAACAAAACAATCACAAACAATTCAAGGCAGGATGACAGGGACGCCAATGCATTGCTAACCGATTACGGTGATTGGATCAGCGCACACGCCATGGTACGGAACCGTTCAAATGCTGAGCCGTTGATCCTCCCTATGGAAGAAGGCGGGCCAAAGCACATCCCCGTCTTCATAGAGGTGCTTTTCATCAATCCCCTCACACGGAATATCGATCTTGCGCTCAAGTATCTGGAAAATGCGCTGGAGAGCATGAATCCCGATCAGCATGTCATGATGTATCCCAATGACAATGAACCTGTTCCATTACCAGGAAATGAGCAGTTGGTGGCAGGGTGGCAGGATGAATTGGATAAGCAGCAGAAATTGCTACAAAAGGCCAAGCCTGAAGATAAGAAGGATATCGAAACCAATATACAGTGGTATGAGGATATGCTTGCGAAAAAGGATAACTTTCTCTGGAGTGTCTCCGCGGAGACAATTGCAAGGTACCGTGAGCTAGTACCCTTGTGTTTTACCACAACCGCGAATCTGTTGAACTACCAAGCCCAGGACGGCAACTCGGAAATAAATATGCTGATTGAGCGTTACCGTCAAAAGAAGATGTCCCTGGATCAGTTTATCGCGGAAGCGGACAACAAGATCCAGATGATTCTGTCGGAACGCCAATAGTTTAACACAGGGGAGATATGTAATGAAAAAATGTATAAGAGAGGGCTAAATGGTGATAACGACACTGACTATGCAGACGAACGATAACGAACGGAAATACAACATAAAACGCTACAAGGTTGTGCAGGGGTATGCATGATTTTTCAGAACGATGCAAACCAAATTTTTAAGAAAAATAGCCTTGTGAGTCTAACCGTATATTCCTGCAAATTCCCTGTAAAAATGTCATGTCAAACCGCATTTTGCAGGTACGGAAAAATGCCCGTCTCATTTGACGGGCATTTTTCCGTAACGAATGTCCCTTTTCATGTCTATAGAGACATTAGTTGATATAAATACACGGAGGCTGTGAAGGCGTGTAATTGTACGCTGCTTTTTCGAGGGGGGTGCATCATTACACGGCTTATATTGGCAGTGTTGATCTCACAGATATTAGTTAGCTGCCGGCAATGTAAGTTGTGCTGTCACTCTAGCAAGTGACCCGTCGTCTTTGTATTGATATAAATCATAAGAATCTGTTTCGCCTGTTGTAACAACTGCAAAAGTTCTGTTTAAGTTATGATTGCCAGTGCGCGTGTCAACCCAAGAGCCATCGTTTAAAACAGATATTCCATTATTAAATGATTGAACAAGCGGCACATGTGTATGACCAAACACTACTGTCTGAATCCCTTGACCGTCATATTGAATTGATTCTTGTTTTGGAAAATAATTAGGATCGGGATTGAGCTGCGCCGAGGCTGCGTCAATAAAGCTCGTATGTACTCTTACGCCATTATTTGTTTGTATTTGATCCCAAGACCTTTGAAAATTCATAAAAAGCGCCGGCGTGGTAATCGTTCCATCAGACTGCAGTACCGGCATAATATCTGCCTCTGATAACTTGGTATTAAAGCCATAATTCTTAAGGTTAAATACTTTATCGTCAAATCGTTCGATATTTGTAAATGAGTTCATGTTATTATACCAAAATTCGCTGTATATATATGCTCCATATTGGTCGGCATTTGTCTTGCTCGGTGCCGGGGCAAGTTCGGGAATCATTTTATTAATAACTGGCATACCTTGTAAGAACCAGCTTGTACCTAAACGAGCGTAAAAATATCCAGGCGGCAAAAGCGGGTTATTCGTAAGATCTTTGTTATCCACTGTGTCAGGGGCTGAGAAAACATCGTAGCGGTTACCATGTTCAATGGCAATTTCTTTGTTGTCGCCTGTTATGTAGACGCCTATTCCATTATTACCAACAAAATCAATGTTTGGTATAGCCTTCTTCAAGGTGTCTGCCAAAAGAGTCATGTCGTGGTTTCCATTCACATATACAAGTTTTACACCTGTATCTGCTAAACCTTTTAATGCATCTATAACACCTTTATTATTATCGATACATTGCTTGTAATACTCTTGTGAATCGGTAGACACAGGATAGTTTAAGGGCAATATCCATTCGTCAAGAAAATCACCAGCTATAACGAGCTCTCTTATGCTTTTTGTTTGTCCTACACGATTAATGAAATCGATAAGATAAGGACGGTTTACTGTATCCTCAGAGATTTTGTCGTTAACGCCAAGATGAAGATCGCTGATACAAACAATTTTGTTGCGAGTAGTTCCTTCATCCCATAGTGGATTTGCAGTTGGATTTGGAGTCGGATCAGTGGCAGCTGTAGCTGCAGCGGAACTTGTTGCCAAAATAGTCGTTGCAAGTAAACACGTTAATGCTATTGCGGTAAGTGCTTTTTTCATGTCATAACCCCTTTCTTTTTTTGTGTGTTTCCTGTCGTCCCTCGCGGACTCGAAGCCGCTGTGTATGCAGTGCCTTTCGACGCCGCTTTGGCTTTTTCGAGCAGCGATGGGGTGATGGAATTGTCCATGTCGTATCCCTCTTTCTTCATTTTGGATACTCCACGTTCCACCCCGTAACACCCCGATTCAATGTATATCGAAAGCGCTTCCCAAGTTTTTAGAGTGCTTGCAAACTATGTCGAATTTTAAGCAAAATATGCCGTTAAAATGTATTTATCTGTGTTTGAGTAACGCTTATGTTATACTAGTGACACTGATCATAAAACTGAGGTAGGACAATGAGAATCGCCATATGTGATGACGGCGCTTCGGAGCTTGGGAAAATCAGGGAAGTCCTGCGGGAGTTCATTCATTCCAAACAGTCTGAATACGAGATTGTTCTGGAAACCTTCCTTGGAGGACATGACCTGCTGAAGTCATCAGTCATTATGCCTCCTTTGATCTGCGGCAACATCTATTTACGTATACTTTCGACGAGGGGTGTGCAAAATTACACGGATGCCAGTTTTAAACTCATAACCCCAGCAAAGGTGTGCATGGGTGTGCATCATAACTCTAACGATATGATGCAAAATTTGTGAGAAAAATCGCCTAGTGAGTCTATCCATGTATTCCTGCAAATTATCTCGCGAAACAGCCATATAACGTCTCCTTTTGCAGGCATAGAAAAATGCCCGTCTCATTTGACGAGCATTTTTCCGTAACTAATGTCCCTTTTCATGGCGTTCCCGGCGGGATTCGAACCCACGGCCTTCCGCTTAGGAGGCGGACGCTCTATCCTGCTGAGCTACGAGAACAGGTCGCGCAAATCATTGTAGCACAGTCGGGCAGGTTTGACAAGGCATTGCTAAGTTTCAGACCTTTTTCAATACATTGTTTTTATGCCTTTTTCAATTCCCTGTAAGCCCGGATCGCCGCGCCGATGACGCCGTTCTCCTGGGCTTTTTGGGAGTACCTTAATTGAAGGCCTTCCGCCGGATACGGCTTGCGGGTGTGACGCAGGATACATTCTTCCAAATACGTGCGGGGAAAGCCTTCCATCTGCAGCACGCCGCCGCCCAGCAGCACAAAGTCCGGGTCCATCAGGTTGATTTCCGTAGCGATGGGGATCGACAGGCCGTCGACATATTCCCTGATCAGTCCATGATCGCTATAGCGCAGAAACAGTTCGCCAAGCGGTGTGCCCGGGAAATGTGCATCACAAAGCTCCTTCAAATGCTTGCCGGAGGCGTACATCTCCACACAGCCCCGGTTGCCACAGGGGCATTCCTCCTGCCGTCCCCAGGCGGGAATGTGGCCCAGTTCCGCCGCCACGCCGTTTTTGCCGATCAGGATCTCACCGCCAATGGAGATAACGTTGCCAAGGCCCGTGCCGATATAGCAGCCGAGAATGACGCCGCCCGTCAAGCCAAAATGGCGGCAGTCATTAAGGAACAAAAGGTTCACATCCCGGTCGATGAACACGGGGATATTCAATTGCTCCTGCAAAATATCTGCCATGGGGACGTTGTTGAGCCCCGCGATGTTGGGGGTGGACAAAAGCCGCCGTCTGGCCCTGTCCAGCGTGGAGGGGAAGCCGATGGATACGGCCTTTGGCGCACAATCCATTCTTTTCAGATAACCGCATATGAAATCCGCCAGGCGGCAGGGCGCGTCCGAGCCGTTCAAAAAAGTGCTGGAGGCCATTTCAAAGCAGGAAAGGGATAAATCTTCCCCCGCCAGACCCAGCCGCAGGTGGGTTCCGCCGATATCAATGCCCAGAACGGTGGTTTTCATATAGACCTCCGATGTTTATAAGAGGTTTCGCACCTGCGGGTGCGACTAGGGCTTTCCTACCCATCTGGCTCAATCGTCGCGGTTCTGCGCACCGCTTGCACCGCTTGTTTCGCCAGCCTCCTCCGCCTCGCTTCATCCGCCACAGGCGGCGCTTCGGCTACGGAGCCCTGGACCTTCGGGTGCCATCCCTTTGTATGATTAAAAACAATATGCAGCATACATGATAGCCCTTATTTCATAATCCCATTTCCCTGTTGAAATCCGCCAGCATTTTATCATAGGCTTCGTTCAGGTCCTTTGACAGGCCGAACAGCCCGGAGGAACCCATCACATAGATGTCCGTGCCGGCATCATTCAATCGCTTGTAGGTGCGGACATTGCAGGAGCCGTCTACCTGGATAAGGTAACGGTATCCGTGCTTCTCCCTGAAATTCGCCGCCTCTTCGATTTTTTCCAGCATTTCAGGTATAAAAGCCTGGCCGGCATAGCCTACATCCACCGTCATGATGGTGATTATGTCCAGCCGCCCGATGTAATGGCGAACATAATCAAAGGTTGTTGCGGGGTTTAATACGACTCCCTTTTTGCAGCCAAGCTGCTCGATGCGATTTATTACCCTGAAGGCGTCGGTGTTGATGGTTTCCGCGTGGGGGGAAATGATCTTCGCTCCGGCCTTGGCCATGGGTTCCAGCCAGTCACCCGGGGTGGTGGCCATCAAATGGGCGTCCATGGGCAGCGTGGCCGCGCGGGATATGGCCGCGACGACATCGGGGGAAAGCGTGATATTCTTGCAAAAGTGGCCGTCCATCAGGTCTATGTGGTAATAATCCGCCCTGCGGTTCAAAATGTCCAGCTGCTCACGGATGTTCAGAAAATCCATACACATCAGGGATACGGCAAACTGCGGTTTCATGAATAAAAAACTCCTTATGTACAGCATATAGGGCCAAGTTTATCCTGTCCCCTTTGCCATGAATATGCTATAATCATTATACTGGCTCAAGGCTTGCTGCGCAAGCTTCCAAGCCGGGTGGAGGGATATCAATTTGAAGGAGGATACCTATGAAACGTATTGCTGCGTTGTTGCTTTCCCTTTTGCTGGCAATGTCCATCATCCCGGCACTTGCCCAGGCTGCGCCCACGGATCCCGTGACCGTGACCGTCGTAGTGGCCGGCGGTTTGGGTGACCGGTCCTTCTATGATTCCGCGAATGAAGGATTGCAGATGCTGATCACGGAATTCGGCGTGGACGGCCGTGTCATGGAGTGCAAGGAAGATGCCTCACTGTTCACCGCGCAATTGGCTTCCGCCGCCGAGATCAGTGATTATGTAGTGGCCGTTGGCTGGCAGTTTTACGACGGGATTCAGGAAGTTGCTGCCGCCATGCCCAATGTGAAGTTCGTGTATGTGGATCAGGAACTGGAAGGCATCCCGAACATTTTGAGCATCCCCTATACCGCCAATGAAGGCTCCTTCCTGGTGGGCTATGTGGCCGGCAAGCTGAGCAAGACCAACAGGGTGGGCGCCGTGGGCGGCATGGATGATCCGGTCATCAACGACTTCCTGGTAGGCTACCGTCAGGGCGCCAAGTATGCCAATTCCGGCGCTTCCGTGGAATTCATTTACGCTGGGGATTATGAGGATCCTTCCAAGGGCAAGGAATGCGCGCTGACACTTTTCGGCCGCGGCTGTGACATCGTGTTCGCGGTGGCCGGCAAGACTGGCGAGGGCGTGTTTGAAGCCGCCAAGGAACAGGGCAAGTACGCCATCGGTGTGGACGCCGACCAGAAGTATATCAATCCTGACGTCATCATCGCTTCCATGAAAAAGAATGTGGGCCTGTCCATCTATACCGCCATTAAGGACGATATGGTGAATAAAATCTGGAAGGGCGGCACCGCCTGGCTGGCCAACATGAAGAGCGGATTTATCGATATCGGCTATGGCACCCCTGAAATGACGCAGCAGGTGTCCGATGAATTGAAGGCCGAAGTGGAGAACATCAAACAGCTGATCATCAGCGGTAAGATCGAAGTGGATACGACCAGGTGACTCCGTCCCCTGGACCCCTGCGAAAGGCTCCGAAGCCGAAGCGCCGCCTGTGGCGGATGAAGCGAGGCGGAGGAGGCTGGCGAAAAGGAGCAATGCAAGCGGCAGCGCAGCAGAGCGACTATTGAGCCAGATGGGAAAGGAATCCCTTAAGAATCCCCCATTAATAATTATCCATTTCTAGATCTTCACACCATTGTTTTGGGTATACAAGCAATGCTACTGAATATATTCGCGTGCGAAGCACACCGCTAATTGGGCGTTTGAAAGGCTCCGAAGCCGAAGCGCCGCCTGTGGCTCCGGAACGCCGCCCCCGCCAGTGGCTCCGAAGCCGAAGCGCCGCCAGTGGCGGATGAAGCGAGGCGGAGGAGGCTGGCGAAACGAGCAATGCGAACGCAGTGAGCAGTGCGACGATTGAGCCAGATGGAGGGAAATGGGCGGT
>JAEZJP010000046.1 GCA_023415715.1 Bacillota bacterium | reverse complement strand
ACACAGCACATACACCTTGTCAACCCATTTTTCACGATAAAATTCACTTTTTTTCGACTCAATATTTTCCACGTACATTCCAGTTTTGATGATAAAAAACGTTCGGAAAATTGCATGATATATCTTTGTTTTGCGCTTTCGCTGTTTTTTTGTTCGGGGATTTACATGATCATAACGAGCCTTATATCAAGCGCTTCCATGTGTTCTAAAACCTTCCGAAATTAGGGGCTGCGCCTTTACTGGAGCGCGTTATTGATTGACAAGCAAGTTTCGTATTGTATAATGTAAGAACACGAACCGAATGGGTCCGTTTTAAAAGGAGGCAAGCGACCATGGCCAAAGTAACTTTTCAGGCCGATCTGTGCAAGGGCTGCGGCCTGTGCGTGGATGCGTGTCCGCGCAAGATACTTATCTTAGCCAAAAAAGAAGTCAACAGCCGTGGATATCATCCTGCGGAGTGCACGGATCAGGCGCAATGCATCGGCTGTGCTTTTTGTGCCAGGATGTGCCCCGACTGCGTGATCACGGTAGAGAAATAGGAGGCGGTTACATTGGCTCAGGAAAAAATGCTTATGAAGGGCAACGAGGCCATCGCCGAAGCCGCCATCCAGGCTGGCTGCCGGTTTTTCTTTGGCTATCCCATCACGCCGCAGAACCAGATTCCCGAATACATGTCCCAGCGCATGCCCAAGGAGGACGGCTGCTACCTTCAGGCTGAAAGCGAAGTGGCAGCCATCAACATGGTTTACGGTGCAGCCGGTGCCGGCGCGCGGGTCATGACATCCTCCTCGAGCCCGGGGATCAGCCTCAAGCAGGAAGGTATCAGTTATATAGTAGGAGCGGAACTCCCTTGCGTGATCGTGAACATGGTCCGCGGCGGCCCGGGCCTGGGGTCCATTCAGCCCGCCCAAAGCGATTATTTTCAGAGCACCCGGGGCGGCGGCCATGGCGACTACCGGATGGTGGTGCTGGCGCCAGCCTCCGTACAGGAAGCTGTGGAGCTGACCCAGCTTGCCTTTGACATCGCCGACCGCTACCGCAACCCTGTTTTGGTCATGGGCGACGGCCTTATCGGTCAGATGATGGAGCCGGTGCAGATGCCCGACTATGTCCCCGCCAAGGATCTTAAGGAAAAGACCTGGGCAGCCGGGGCCGGCCATAAAAGCGGGCGGGCCATTATCAACAGCCTGTACATCGATCCCGCCGTACTGGAAAAGCACAACCTGAAGCTTCAAAAGAAGTACGACCTGATGACGCAAAACGAGGTGCGCGTTCAGACCGAGCTTGTGGAAGACGCCGATTATATACTTGTAGCCTATGGCACCACCGCCAGGGTCGCAAGAAGCGCTATGCGCAAATTAAGGGCGGCAGGCATGAAGGTGGGGCTTATCCGGCCCATCACATTGTGGCCTTTCCCTGATAAGGCCATTGCGGATGCAGCGAAGCATGCCCGCGCTTTCCTTACTGTGGAAATGAGCATGGGGCAGATGGTTGAGGATGTTCGCCTGGCAGTAAATGGCGCAAAGCCCGTTCACTTCTTCGGGCGCACCGGCGGCATGGTGCCCAGCGTACGTGAAGTGATGGATCAAATACAAACCATCAGCGGGGAGGGAAAGTAAATGGCAATTGTCTTTGAAAAAACAAAAATGCTCACCGACAAGCCTATGCACTACTGCCCCGGCTGCACCCATGGCATCATCCACCGGCTGGTGGGAGAAGCCATTGAGGAACTGAATATGCAGGACAAGGCCATCGGCGTGGCGCCGGTGGGCTGTGCGGTTTTTGCCTATGATTATTTCAACTGCGATATGATGCAAGCGTCCCACGGCCGGGCCCCTGCGGTGGCCACCGGCATCAAGAGGGTGCATCCCGATCACATCGTTTTCACCTATCAGGGCGACGGCGACCTGGCCTCCATCGGCGCAGCGGAAATCGTGCATGCCGCCACCCGGGGCGAAAAGATCACCGTGATTTTTGTGAACAACGCCATCTATGGCATGACCGGCGGCCAGATGGCCCCCACCACCCTGCCGGGGCAGGTGACCACCACCTCTCCCTACGGCCGGGATGTGGATCACTGCGGCTATCCAATAAGGGTCAGCGAAATGCTGGCCACCCTGGACGGCCCCGCTTACATCGCCCGCGTTTCCACCCATGATGTCAAGCATATTCTGGAGGCCAAGAAAGCCATCAAAAAGGCGTTCGAGATGCAGGCCCAGGGAAAAGGGTTCTCGATGGTGGAAGTCCTGTCCACCTGCCCCACCAACTGGGGCATGACGCCCAAGGAGGCTTTGGGATGGTTGGAAAGCAACATGATACCCCAGTATCCCCTGGGCGTGAAAAAGGAGGTGGGCTGACATGGAAGCCCAATTCCTGATCGCAGGATTCGGCGGCCAGGGCATACTGCTCATCGGCCAGCTCATGGCCAAGGCAGCCATGCATGAAGGAAAAAACGTAAGCTGGATGCCCAGCTATGGCCCGGAAATGCGGGGCGGTGAGGCCAATTGCGCGGTTGTCATCAGCGACGAACCCATCGGCAGCCCCCTTGTAACGGAGCCGCCCGTCGCCGTCATCATGAACCTGCCCTCCCTTACGAAGTTTGAACCCACCATGGAAAACGGCGGACTGCTCTTGTACAACACTTCCCTGATAGACTCAAAACCCCAGCGCAAGGATATCAAAGTCCTGCCCATCCCCTGCAATGACATTGCGGAATCCCTGGGCAACGGCCGCGTAGCCAACATGGTCATGCTGGGCGCCATTATCGCAGCCACGGATGCCATCAGCCTGGACAGTGCCATGGATGCCTTGAAGGACGTCTTTGGGGAAAAGAAGGCCGACCTGCTTCCTCTTAACCGCAAAGCCATGGAAGCCGGTATGGAAGAGGTCCGTAAGGCGATGTAGCAAGAAGAATTCATTAAAGATATGCGGGGAGGGCTTCTTTTGAAAAAGAGGCCCTCCCCTTCCGCAAGCTCAATCGTCGCGCTGCTGCGCTACCGCTTGCATCGCTCGTTTCGCTTGATTCCTTCGCCTCGCTTCATCCGCCACTGGCGGCGCTTGGCTCACTCACCCTGCCAAGAAAACTTCGTTAACATTCAAAAACCTAAAGCACCAATGACCATTCCGGATTGCCGAAGATCCGCGGAAATCGGCAATAAGGGCCTGCCACCGGCAGGCCTAGGCATGTGCCATTTTGAAATGGCCAGGCCGAACCCATCACCCCTTTGGGGTGCTGGGCGTTATCGGAACGGGAAGCGGTGCAATCATTGGAACACTGCTTCCGGCTCAGCGCCTTCATACACAAGATGCTGATCCCTGGGTTTCCGCCAGTTCATCAGTATCACCCGGCCGGATAAAGGATCGCTTACAAGCACCTCTTCCCCCCGTACGCTGAGCGTGCCGGGCAGCCCGAAGCTGTCAGACCGCCACACCACCGTCTTTTGACGAAGCGAAGCCTTTGCCAGCGTCCCAACGGAACCGGCCAGCACCGTGCCGTCCGGCAGCGGCTGGAGCGCCCCTGGCAGGCCCGGCAGCATGACCACCTCCTCCATAATGGTTCGGTTGCCTGCTATAAAGCCCAGCAGTGTCTGCACTTCCCCGTCCTCTACAGCGCACAGCACCGCCAGGCCGCCCTCTACGAAAGCCGCCTGGCATGCAATGCCGGGTACGGAAATGCGCCGGTACAGGTTCAGGGACGGCGCCTGAAAAAGCAGCACTTCCCCCGCGGCGCCGCCGGCCACAGCCACCAGCTTTCCGGTGGGATGGACCTGAACGCTGCGTGGATACACGCCCGCTTCATTGCCGTACAAAAGCTCTCCCGTTGCCGCCGCCACCGTATGCAAACTATCCGCTTCACCGCTTAAAAGATACAGCCATCCCCCTTCCGGGGATGATTGCATGCATTCCAGCCCCGGCGGCGCAGGAAATTCTCCCTCCGCCTTCCAGTTCCCTTCCCCAAAAATAAACCGCTGCACCATGTCCCGTTTTTTGCAGGCGCAGAAAAACTGCGGCATGGCCGGGCAGGGAGCATGCGGCAAGTTCAGGGCACAGGGAATCTGCCGGAAATCATCCCGGCTCCATAAAAAAAGACCCAGTTCCCTATCGGCAATCCAAATGACAGGTTGCATGCGCCGCGCCCCTTCATCTCCCCGTCAGGGTCTCATGCTGTATTTTATGAGCGGAGGGCCTGCGGGGTGCGAAAGGAAAGATAGGGCTTTCCTTATGGGGTGGCTTGAAGGATTCACGCGGCCGTTTACAGAATGTTTCTATGTTTTATTTACCGGAGGTGTTTATATGTTCACTTATAAAATGCGGGGCACCTGCGCCAAACAGCTTCAATTGGAAATCACTGATGGCATTATCACCGCCTGTTCCTTTGTGGGCGGATGCAACGGCAACAGCCAGGGTCTAAGCCGTATGGTCATCGGCCAGAATGCATTGGATGTGGCCGGACGCTTGGCCAATATCGCCTGCCAAGGCAATACATCCTGCCCGGACCAGCTTTCCAAAGCCATTTTGGCTTGCCTGGAGGCCAGTAAAAAGGCTGAATGATGCTAAACCTTACTGCTTAAGCGCTCGGCTTGTAATTTCATGGGTTTGTGTTACAATAAAACTGTTCACCAATCAGGTAAAGGAGCCTCCGATTTTGACCGAAACCACCATTGCTTCCTTCTCGCAATTGGACCTTAGCAAAGAAATATTGAGGGCCGTAGAGAAGATGGGCTTCACCGAGGTCACCCCGGTGCAGCAAAAAACCATACCCGTCATGATGGCCGGGCAGGATATTATCGCCCTGGCCCCCACCGGTACGGGCAAGACGGCTGCCTTTGGCATTCCTATGCTGGAATATATCAGCTTAACCGATCAGCGCATCCAGGAGGTGGTGCTTTGCCCCACCAGAGAGCTGGCTTTGCAGATCGGTGAGGAGCTGAGCAGCCTCTCCGCCTTCATCCCGGAGGTGCGCATCGCCATTCTTTATGGCGGACAACCCATCGCCAAGCAAATGACGCAGCTCAAGCGCAAGCCCCAAATCATCGTGGCCACGCCGGGGCGCATTCTGGACCATATGCACAGGGGAACCGTAAAGCTGGATCATGTTCATACCATGGTGCTGGATGAAGCCGACGAAATGCTGAAAATGGGTTTTGTGAAGGATGTGACCAAAATCATTGAGGCCGCTCCGGCGGGCCGTCAATTGGTGATGTTCTCCGCCACCACCAATCCGGATGTGATGACTATCGCCTGGAAGTTCCAGCACGACGCGGTGGAGATCACTATCCCCGCCACAAAGGAAAACCGGCCTCAAATTACCCAATATGTCATCACAAGCCAGCGGGAAAAGAAATACGACCACCTTTTGTATCTGCTGGACGCGAACGTATACCACAGGATCATGATCTTCTGCAATACCAAGGACATGACCCAGCGCCTGTCTACAAGGCTTCAAAATGCCGGGTACAGCGCCGACTGCATCCACGGCGATATTAAGCAAAGCCAGCGCAACGCCGTCATGCAATCCTTCCGCAAAGGCAAGTTTGAGATTCTGGTAGCCACAGACGTTGCCGCCCGCGGCATTGATATAGATGATGTGGAAGCCGTGATCAACTATGATCTGCCCAATGAAAACGAATACTACCTTCACCGCATCGGCCGCACAGGCCGGGCCAAAAAGCACGGCGTATCCTTCTCCCTGGTACCCTTTGCCGACAGCGTTCGCATGGATGAGATTTTAAGATATCTGATTGCCAAGCCTATCCCCCTGCGCTTTGATGAGATGGGCACCCTGATGGGCGATGACGGCGAACCGTTTTTTGAAAACATGTGACGCCTTATTCTTCGCCGAAGGCCTGAACTTAAAAGCGAGTATGCAATCCTCCTATCCATGGCGGCTATTTAATACCAGACCCGGCAAAGGTCGGGTATGCCTTGGAATAAGGAGGATTTGTTTATGGTTTTTTCAATAGAGCAGGCATTTGTGAACGTCTTCATTCACAGAAACATGCAGGACCGTTTTCTTTACGAGCTGCAATCCGGCAAGCTCAGAGAGCATATTATCCACCGCTTTTACCACGGGACGGAGTAATATATCAAAGCGGATGTTGTTCACTCCTGCACAAACAAACACAGCAACTACACCACATACAAAATGCGAATATCCCCCAGATAGCGCCGGATCTCCTCCCTTAAAAAAGCCTCCCCCGCCTTGCGGAGATCCTCCTTATAGCAATACTTTCCCCGGCCCCTCCCTGTCACCAGAGAGGGGTCGTATAGTTCCGGCGCATTTGGAAAGGCCTCTCTGTTGATGGCCCGGTGCACAAAGCTATAGGTCATGAAAATGACTTCGATGAACAGCGATTTTTTAGCTTTTGAGCTCAACCCATCTGCCAGTTCAGAAAGAAGCTCTCTGTACTTTTCCTGCCAGCCCTCCACCAGGATCACAGGCGCAATCAAAAGCCCTGCCGGATAACCCGCATCGCAAACAGCGTTCAGTGCACGTATCCTGTCAAAAAGCGGCGATGTACCCAGTTCGATTTTCGATATGATCTCCCTGGGATTGACGCTCATGCGGAAGATGGTCCTTCCCCGGTGGTCAAGGTTTAAAATCGGCTCCACCATGTCAAACTTGGTGGGAAAAGTCAAAAAGCCCCGCTCCGCCCTGGCAAAGGTCTCAATGGTCCAGGGTAAATTTTCCGTAATGGTATTTTCCAGTATGAGATCGCTGTTGCTGCCGATTTCAAAGGTCAGATCTCTGCCGGCTTCACCAGCCTTCTTGATAAGCTTGTTCATCATTTGCTCCCGGTTGACAAACACCCTCAGGTAGGAGCATTTGTTGTAGTTGCATACCAGATAACAGTACAAACACATGGCGCTGCATCCGGAGGATGTGTAAGGCACAAGGTAGTCCGAAACCTTGTGGTTCTCCACATACTTATGCGTCTTGCGCACGCCCACCACAAGGTGCTGCTTCATGCGGCCGAACTCCTTGTTTTCCTGTTCCCGCATGCAGGGGATGTTATTATGGCTGTCTATCAAAATCCACGGAACATGGCCATATTTCGCCTTCAGGAATTCCCCCAGGGGATACGATAAAGTATCCGGCTCATAATAGACGGCATCAGGAAACACTTTTGTCACCTCCCGGATAGTATGAAGAACATAAAAGCCCGCTATTCCAAACCGGAAGACAGCAAAAAAGCGCCGGATCAATACCAAGCGCTTTTGGTGTAATGCTTTATTGAATGAACAGCTCTATACCGATTCAGTCCAAAGGCCTGATCAAAATCAGCGGCGTCAATTCATCCCCTTGGCCGGAGGGGTTGTCCCGCATGGCGTCCTGCAGCTCCTCGTCGGAAAGCGGCATGTTGGAGGACTTGCCAAGCTGGTCTCTCTGGATATCGTTGGCATCCATCAACACCACCGGGATACCCGTATCCTTGCTCAATTTTTCACACAATTCCGGGGCATTGGGGGGATTGATCAAAGCCATTTGTTTGTACAGGTCAAAACTGGAGCGGAAATAGAAACCGTCGATGCCGCCCACGCCCTTGCCGCAAACCTTGTAGAAAACGCCATGTACGCCAAAGGGCCTGGTGATGGCGCTTAGAAATGCCGCCAGCAAAACCCTTGGCAGCCCGCATATATCTATGACCAATTGAAGCTTGTAGGGTTCATGCATGCCCACGCCCGTGTGGTTGATCCCCGCAAAGCGCCACAGGAAGTTGGCCCAGAAGCCGGGCTTCACCTCATCCTTTGTCTTTACGCTTTCCACGCACATGCACATAACCTTGGCGCCAAAGGAAAGCACATCCCCGGGCTGGGACAAGGGCAGAACATATTTGCGAACCAGCTCCGCCTGGCTTTCGCCCCGTTTCACAAAATGCGTTTGAATGGCAAACCGGTCATACTTGCGCCCATTCTTGCCTGTAATGGTGCCCCGGTCGAAGTAGACGATGCCGTTCTTCTCCCGCCGCTGGTTGTCCAAATTGCGGGATGCAATGATGCCCATGCCGCCGTCCTCCCGTTGTCATCAAACTTTGGCCCATTGTACTATGGAAAAGATACGTTGTCAATTTTCAGGGTGTGTCGCAGTACTTAAAATCATACAGTTTTGTAAAAAAGAACTCTTAAATACAAAAAAAGAACGGGGCCTCCCGTCCTTTTTCATGAATCCTGCGGCTGCGCAAGCTCCGCGCTTCCGGTTGTTTCCTCCGCTGATTGCGCCTCCCGGTGCCGCGCCCGCATCCTTTGGAAAGGAGAGATGCGGTATGGCACCAAATCAACCGGCGGCCTTATTGGGTTTAGATGCCTCCCGGAACAGCTGGCACTGCATTTCATCCATCAAGTGGCCCAGCCTTACGGCTTCCTCCAGCTTACCTTGGGAATAGCAGTTTTCCAGCTTCCATCTCAGTAACTTCTCTTCATTTCCTTTATCCGCTTCTCTCATACGCTCGCCTCCTCTAGGATTAAAAAGTATTTGTATACAATATATAGTGTTACCTCTCCTCTCCACGTACAGCATAAACCGTATTTCGCCGCATTGCAACAGCGAAAGCAGGGAGCTTTTGTCGAAGGCTGTCATGTTTCAAAACATTAACAAATGTGATAGCATTTTTCGCTCTTTTTTATGCGTACTGACTGCCAATCCTGCGCGTCGCCTTATTTTTACAAGAGAAGTCCGGCATTTTCCATGGAAAATGTGCTAAAATAAGGTCATGACGGCAATCAAGACCACAAACAATTCATAAATGGAGGAGCAGATATGATGATCGATTTCAATTACATGAATCCGATGTACAATGCGGCAGGCGGTATGGCTGTGGTGTTCATTCTTTCTATTATCGCCGCTGTCATCGTGGCTGCGGTTTTCCTGCCCAAATCCAAAGAAGGCACCTATACCGGTACTCTAAAAGCGTTGTATGATTTCCTTCATTTCAAAAAATTCTGGCTGCCCAATCTAATCCGCTTCATCTATCTGTTCATCCTCTGCTATGCCATCATCGGCGGGCTGTACACCATGTTTGCCATCAACTTTTTTGCAGGTCTGGGCATCATGATCGGTACACCGCTGGCGGCACGCCTTGTCATCGAAGGATTGTTTATACTGTACAGCATCCGGGACGAATTGGTCCGCATACGTCAGCATCTGGAAGATAAGAAGGATCAAGATTGAATTAGCTTCTGAACGCCTGGCATCTTCCATTTACGGCAGGTGGTTCCTGCCGTATGCCGTCTTGGAAGATGCCCGGTTTTTGAGCATTTTCCCATCTGGAAGGGATTGCAATCGTGTTAAAGCCATAGTATAATAATCCCCACAACGTGATGAAGGGCAGCCGCCTTGGTTTCCGCTTTTCAGAGAGCGCTTCACTGGTGCAAGGAGCGCATACGGATCCTGGGTTTCCCGGCCTGGAGCATGCGGCCAATCCCCGCCGGTCTGCCCCCGATATAAGGCCTCAAGGTGGGCGCTCATTACGCCAAGCCGGGTGGTACCGCGAAGCAAGCTTCGTCCCTGCGTTATTTAGCAGCGGCGGGCTTTTTTTGTACCCGTCCGCAACAAGGAGGGTTCTTTATGGCCAAGGAAAAAAACCAGGAATTTGTTCAGCACATCACGCCAAGGGACGTGGATTTTTCCCAATGGTATACCGACGTAATCCTGCAGTCGGAATTGGTGGATTATGCGCCGGTCCGCGGCTGCATGATCGTTCGCCCCTACGGCTACGCCATTTGGGAGCGCATCCAGCAGGAGATGGACGCCCGCTTTAAGGCTACCGGCCATCAAAACGTGTATATGCCCATGCTCATCCCCGAAAGCCTTTTGCTCAAGGAAGCCGAGCATGTGGAAGGCTTTGCCCCTGAAGTGGCCTGGGTTACCCAGGGGGGCAGCGAGCCGCTGACAGAAAGGCTGGCCATCCGCCCCACCAGCGAAACCATTTTCTGCGCCATGTATTCCAAATGGACACAGTCCTGGCGCGACCTGCCCATGAAATACAACCAGTGGTGCTCTGTCATGCGCTGGGAAAAGAGCACCAGGCCTTTCCTGCGCACCAGCGAGTTTTTGTGGCAGGAGGGGCATACCATCCACGCCACGGCAGAGGAAGCCCAGGAAGAAACGATGCAGATGCTTGAGGTTTACCGTGAGGTGGCCGAAAAGGAACTGGCGCTGCCGGTATATGTGGGCCGTAAGAGCGATAAGGAAAAGTTTGCCGGCGCCCGGGCCACCTATTCCATGGAGGCCATGATGCAGGACGGCAAAGCGCTGCAGGCCGGCACCAGCCACAACTTCGGCACCAATTTTGCCGAGGCCTTCGACATCAAGTACCTCAGCAAGGACGGACAGTTGACCTACGTGCATGAAACAAGCTGGGGCACATCCACCCGGTTGATCGGCGCCATCATCATGACACATGGCGACGAGCGCGGCCTTAGGATGCCGCCCCGCATCGCGCCTGTCCAGGTAGTCATCGTTCCCATCGCCGCCCACAAAGGAGGCGTCAACGAGGCCTGTGAAAAGATCGCCTCCGATTTGAAGGCTGCCGGGCTTCGCGTTACCCTGGACGACCGGGACACCTACAGCCCCGGCTACAAGTTCAACCACTGGGAGCTGCGCGGCGTACCGCTTAGGCTGGAAGTCGGTCCCCGTGATCTGGAAAAGGGGCAGGTGCTGGCCTGCCGCCGGGATACCTTTGAAAAGGTCGAGCTGCCCATGGACAGCTTAACGGAAAAGATACCAGCCCTTTTGCAGGACATTCAGGATACGCTCTTTGCCCAGGCTGAGGCTTTCCGGGATGAACGCACCCACGAAGTACACACCATGGATGAGCTGGCCGCCGCCGTGCAAACCGGCTTTGCCAAGGCCATGTGGTGCGGCCATCAGGAGTGCGAGGACAAGGTCAAGGCTGAGCTCAACGCCACCAGCCGCAACATGCCTTTTGACCAGTCGCCCATCGGCCACACCTGCGCCATCTGCGGCAAACATGCCGACAAGGTTATGTATTTCGCCAAAGCCTACTAATCAAAAACCCATACAAAAGCAGAACCGGGATGCGCGCATTGGACAGACGTACGGAAAACAGAATCACCCGGGCCATATACCTGACCTTGACTGCGGGCTTCGTTTACAGCGCCTGCCGCTTTAGCGGCAGGCTTTGGACGCTTTCGCTGCTGGTTGGGTTTTTGGCGTTGTCTTTTGTAGTCAGGCATATGATGTTATCTACAGGGGATAGCAAACGGTCCGTCTGCTGGCCAGCTTATCTCATTGATATCGTTTTGACATTTTTCATCGGGCGTTATGTTGGCCAGGATGCAGCAGTAATATTTTATCTGATTGTGCTTTGCGATGCCTGCCTAATGTGCGCAAGGCCTTTTGGCTATGTGGTTTCCTGCCTGTGCTTTTTATCCTTTTCTATTGACATTCTCATTGGTCTTCCTACAGGGCAGGAGGGGAAACCGGTTTTTGATATTTCTGTTACAGCCGGCTTATTCCTGGCTGCATCAGCTATTGCTGCCATTGCCAGATTGGAAATGGAAACAAGGCGCGATCATGACAGCATGCTATTTGCTTTGAAAACAAAATCAAAACAGTTGGAAGATGCGTATGCAAAGCTGAGGGAAACGGTAAAACTGCGGGAGGAAATGACAGCATATAGAGAGCGTACGCGCATTGCCAAAGAAATGCACGATACGGTGGGCCATGCCCTTACCACTGGCCTTTATAGCCTGGAAGCCGGCGAGCGGCTGCTATCGCAGGATAAGGATCGGGCGGTTCAGAGCATAGCGCTGGCCAAAGCTCAGGTCCGCAAAGGCCTCACGGAACTCCGGCATGCCGTTCATGATATGGGTTCGGCAGGAAATGCTACTTTTGCGGCAAGTCTGCGGGCTCTTATTCAGGAGGCTCGAAACGGGGGTATCTTCATCCAGGAATCGATTTCCGACTTGCCGGAACTGAGCGAACACAAGGAAACGGCGCTCCTTCGGGCACTGCAGGAAGGGTTGACCAATGGTCTGAAGCATGGTGGCAGCACGGCATTTGTTTTCACACTCAGAGTTGAGGGCAAAATCTTGCATTTTTCGCTGATGGACAACGGAAAGGGTACCGGGAAGATCGTGCCGGGCTTCGGCCTGAAAGCAATGAGCCAGCGGGTCAGCGCGGCCGGCGGTTCGCTTGCTGTTACGTCTGAAGCCGGGGAAGGCTTCCTCATCGAAATAACGATGCCGTGGGAGGAATAGACATGGATACAATACGCATCGTGATTGCAGACGATCAAGCCCTCATACGGGAGGGGTTGAAAACCGTGCTGAACCTGGAGCCTGGCCTTCAGGTGGCAGCAACGGCGGGCAGCGGAGAAGAGGCCTGCTCCATGGCCAAGATATACCGCCCGGATGTGATACTGCTGGACATCCGCATGCCGGGTATGGATGGAGTTGCCTGCGTCACCCGTATCCTTGCCGTATCCCCCGCCACCAGGGTTTTGATGCTGACCACTTTCCATGAGGATGCATACGTCATCGGCGCGCTGGCAAATGGCGCCTGCGGTTTCCTGCTCAAGGACATTCAAATACCCTCGCTCATAGAAGCCATACGGGATGCAGCGGCAGGCAAAATTGTGCTGCCTCCGGACGTGGCAGCAACGCTGACATCCTACCTGTCCCGAAAAAATGCGAAGGAAACAACGGACCCCTCCGGACAGTTCACAGCCCTGACAGGGCGCGAGCATGAGGCCGCTCTTATGCTTTCCCAAGGCTTCACCAACCGCCAGATCGCCTCGGCCCTGTACCTGTCGGAGGGCACCGTACGCAACATGGTCAGCGCCATTTACTCAAAAATCGGTATAGGTGACCGCGCCCAGGCAGCCCTTTATTTGAAGGAGCGCATGCGATGAAGAGGATACCGATATGCACCTACCTGCTGGGAAGCAGTCG
>JAEZJP010000030.1 GCA_023415715.1 Bacillota bacterium | reverse complement strand
ATCGCCGTAGGCAATACCCCCGTATCCAGCCCCCCACAGGAAAGAATGGGCAGCGCCACCGTCAGGGAGCAGCGGCCGACGCAGGAGATGTCGTGTATGGCCAGAACTCGCTTTTGCCGTTCCATGGAAAGCCTCCTTTGTGAATCAGCCCCTATCATACCCGATTCCCCGGGAAAATGGAATCCCCATCACGGGAAATAAATGGGCTGCCTCCCTGCGGTTTGATCGCTTTGAGGCAGCCCGTTATCCTATTTGCTATGGTTCATTTATTATGGCCTGTCAGGAGCGTGGCAGGAAGGACAGGGCAGCAGGTTCTTGAACTTGGTGGTGTTCAGATCTTTGTAGTAAAAGCTGACCATAGGAAGATACTTTGCATTCACCTTGGGGCATTGGGGATCTGCGTGATAGAACGTTCCGCCATCGTCGTTATAGTACAATTTCGTTTTGGGGGCGGGCGTGGCCGTGACCTCCGGCGTGGCTGTAGCTGTTGTTGTGGTACCTTCGTCGCCGTTTGTATTGGTGCCTTCGGTCGTTTCTTCCACCTTATCATTGCTATTTAAGGATTCCGGATCCACGTACCATTCATTGTTTTCCTTTAACATCAAGACCTGGAAACGTATCTTTACCGGGTCACGGCCATTCCTTTTGTTTATGGTGGCCGTCATAGTGATTGTTCTGGAGGAATCCGCATCTGTAGCGGAGATTTTTTCAAATTTGGGTTCCGAGGCAATCCTGGTGGCCATGATCATGAACAGAGCATTGTCTGGCTTTTCCTGGTTGGATTTCCATGAGGGCGCCACCAGTGTCAGCATATTTTCGATACTATTTATGTTCCAATAGTTCATGAACTGTTGCAGCCTTTGCCATGCCGGGCTGTCTTCGCCTGACTCTAGTGCCGGTTCGGGCGTTGTCTCAGGTATTGCCGGAGTGTTGTTGCTGCCCATTTGAACCATACCCTGCGGATTTGATGTTGGTGCGTTATTGGGTTGTTGATTTTGGATGTTTGCATTATTTGCTCCATTGCCGCGGGTGGAAGTGGTCGTATCCCGCGGGGTGGCGCCGGTGATCAGCGATACGATGCTGACAAGTATCAGCGCTCCGTATACCAATGTCAGTGTCGCCCTGGCGCTGGGCACGAAGGCCCGCTGCATCCACATGGCGGTAAGAGCCAATGCTCCAAGGCCGATAAAGGCATACTTCCATAAAGAAGCTGAAACGAGCAGCGTCAATATAAACAGTATGGGCAGCACAGCCAGTAAAAGAATCTGAAGCCAGCTATCACCCTTACCCTTAAGTGATTTTGGGCGGACGGCGTACTCCTGAGGCACGGGCTGCGGAGGATAGGGCTGCTGCTGAGGGTAATAGGGCATAGGCTGCTGCGTTGGAGATGCCGCCTGCCTCACCGGCGGTTGAAAAACTGGCTGCCTTGGAGCATATCCCGGCTGCCCAGCAAAGCCGGCAGGCTGGGCGGCATAAGCCGGCTGCGGAGGCGGATATGCGGCTGCCTGAGGCATCATGCCATTAGGCTTTGCATACCCCGGCATCGCCGGTTGTGCATATGGCCCCTGAGGAGCAGGCCCCGCCGGCGGAAAAGCCGGCCCGGAAACTTGTTCCTGCTTTTTCGGCGCGGGCCGCTTTTGCATACCGTACGTTGGAGCGGTGGAATATCTGCTGCGGTTGGTCATCCTTCTATTCCTCTGCCTTTCTGCTTAAACATCTGCCGATGGCAGATGCGAGGAGAACAAAAAACTTCTACTATATCTTTCGTATTTTTGACTATTCGCTTTAGTATAACACATATTGCGTCTCTGTAAACACCGGAATAAAGAAAAGAAGCAAAAAAGACGCAAAATAGAAGTAAATGGAGACGAATTTTTTGGAAAAAGCGTATGTACGGAGAAGTGTTCTCCCTTCAAAAAACGCAGATCATGGCATACTTTTATCCCATAAAATGATGGATGTATGTAAAAATAAATAAAAAGCCGCTGCGTAAGTGCAACGGGGGGCATAAGAGCGTCGAAATTACGCCTCTTTTTATGCAGACGCCGGGAAAATGAAGCTTCATTTTCCCGGCACCAAACTTTGGCTTACTTTTTAGGTTTTACCCGGATCCAGATCTCCGACCAGCATTTATCATTTTCGCCGTAATACAGCTCCATGTCAAAGCCTTCCTCCAGTTCGAAAGGCGCATTGGGCAGCCACTCGGTATAGACACGGCGGTTGAGCGCCTGGACCTCTTTTGAGGTATCTTCAATACGGAACGTGCAGCTTTTGAAGACAGCCCAGGTGGCAGCGGGAACGATTGCTTTTTCGAACCCCTCCGCTTTGCTGCCTTCCGTTTGAAAGGCAAAGATCATATAGGGAAAGGTGGACCCTCCCGTTTCCCGGTAGCTGCAGATGGCATTGATGGGGCACAGGCTGTTTTCGCGGGTTTGGCCTGCAGGAACAGAAGCAGCCAGCTTGTCGAAACGCCCATCCTCCATCACTTCTTGCCAGAATCGCGGGATCGCCCGGAAATTTTCCTGGTTTTCGGTGGTGAAGATACCTTCTATGCCATAGATAGCAAAGGCTTCCCTGGTTTGAATCCTGTAGTCCATGGGTACATCCCCTTTAAGTGTCAGTAGAAAAGAAAGGCGTGGATAGGCCTTCAAATGGACTCCCTCGCCGCGCGCAGCGGAAGGGGATACCCCATGCATGGCGCCGAATGCCCTTGCAAAGGCTTCCGGGGAATCGTAGCCATACTTCAAAGCCAGATCGATGATCTTGATATCGCTGTGGGTCAGTTCAAAGGCTGCCAGCGTCAGCCGGCGCCTGCGGATATACTCCGAAAGGGGTACATCCACCACAATGGAAAAGAACCTTTGCAGTCCCGACAGCGATTGACAGGAAAGCTTTGCCACCCGAGAGAGGTCGACTTCTCCCTGCAGGTTTTCCTCAATATAGTCCAGCGCCTGGTTCATCCGTTCCAGCCAACCCATACGCTTCCTCCTCTCCGGGGAGAAGTATAGCAAAAGGCGCGATGTACTTCCTTGCATTTCGCGCCTTCTTCTGCTAGAGCTATTTGCGGTTGTTTATGTGGACGGATGGCATACGCTGCCGCGCTCCATCAGTTTCACCGGCACTTCCACCCATTGGGGCTTTGTATCCGGCTCCTTGAGAAGGCGGTACAGCAGTGCCATAGCCTGTTCGCCAAGCAGATAAGGGTGTACTTCCACAGTGGTTAAAGGAGGAGAGGTATAGGCAGAAATGGCGGAATTGTTGAAGCTGATGATGGACACATCCTCCGGAACCCGCCGGCCTGCCTTTTGCAGCGCGCCTATCAGCCAAATAGCCAGCGCGTCGTCCTGGGCGACAACCGCCGTGGGGCCATCAGGCAATAACAGGGAAGCTGGCAGCGAATCGTCGCCCGCCGCCAGAGGATTTGCCAGGAAGATTTCCCGGGAAACAGGGATGCCCGCGTCTAAAAGTGCGGCTTCAAAACCTGCCTGCCGTTTCACGGTGACGCTGAGGGAATCGTCCGCCCCCAGATAACATATACGGCGGTGGCCGTATGTAAGCAGATATTCCGTTACCATGCGCCCGGCCTTTTCATTGTCACTGTCTACGCGGTGGTAGTTTTCACCGTGGTACGGATGACCTATGACCACAAAGGGAAAACTATGCCGGTGAAGAAGCTCGGCTACGGGATCGTCGCGCAGGGTGGACAGGAGGATCATCCCCTCGATCATGCCGGAGAACATCATCTCCCGCACTACACGCCCGTCATCCTCCTGGCTGGCGCTGGTTCCCAGCAGCAGGTGCAGGCTGTGGCGTGCGGCTGTTGAGCCGATGCCCCGCAAAGCCTCTGCAAAGAAGGGATGCTTCATGGATTCTTCCGCGCTCAAGGCGGAGAAGACACCGATGGCATTGGTTGTGCGGTTCACCAGCGAGCGTGCCAGAAGATTGGGCCTGTAGTTCATTTCTTCCATGATGGCCCGTACCTTCTTTTGCGTTTCGCAGCTGATTCGGCTGCTGCCGGATATGACGCGGCTCACCGTGGAAGGGGAGACACCCGCTCTTTTGGCGATATCCTTGATGGTGCTCTTCATGGCGGCAACCTCCTCCTTTCCGTCTTCTTACCAAATTCATACATGCTTGTGAATGGCTTCATTATGCCAAGGGCGAGTTTCCTTGTCAAGAAAAACTGATATCCGTGGTAACTTATCAGGAAGGAGGCTGTCAAACATGGGAAAAACAAATAGAAAAAAAGAAACTTTCTCTTGACAGGATAAGGCCCGGTTAGTATACTAGAATAGCTGTTTTGTGGTATTTTGCGCCGCATAAATACGGTGCGCGTCACAGATACAAGACTTTTGTATAACAAGGAGTGTTGTTTCATGCTTCGTACTTTCCAGCCGAAAAAGCGTCAGCGCAGCAAGGTGCACGGCTTCCGCTCCCGGATGTCCACCAAAAATGGCCGTCGTGTTCTGGCTGCCCGCCGCCGCCGTGGACGCAAGGTTCTTACTGTTTGACAGGATGGTGGAAACAAAAGTCTGCATGGCTCAGCCCGCCCCGTTGCTTGCCACCGTGCGCATTGGGTACGGGCTTTTCCAGTATGAAAGGGCATTTTGGC
>JAEZJP010000001.1 GCA_023415715.1 Bacillota bacterium | reverse complement strand
TCCTGCGGTTAAAACAGCGATCTTCCCTGCACGCGCCTGGAGAAAGAATTGGCAGACAGCAGCAGTATGGTGCCGATCACCGATTTGAAAAGCCCTATGGCCGTGGCATATCCAAAGCGCCCCTTGCCCATGCCCATTTCATACACATAGATGTCCAGCACCGTGGCGCGCTCGGCATTCAGCGCGTTTTTCAGAATCAGCATCTGGTCGAAGTTGGAATTCAAAACGCCGGACACCGCCAGGATGAACAGGATCATGATCGTTCCCTTGATGGCCGGGAGCGTAATGAACCACATTTTTTTGAATCTTGAGGCACCGTCCACCGTCGCGGCCTCGTACATCTCCTGGTCCACGCTGGCAATGGCGGCCAGATAGATGATGGCCGACCAGCCCAGCTCCTTCCAAGTGTCTGAGATCAGCGCCAGGCCCCAAAAGTAGGAGGGCTTGCCAAGGAAGGAGACCGGTTCCTTCATAAGTCCAAGCCCTGTAAGCACATCGTTGATCACGCCGGACTTGCTCAGCCATGTGATCATGATGCCGCCCAGCACCACCCAGGACAGGAAGTGGGGCAGATACGAAACCGTCTGTACGATTTTTTTGAAGCGCATATTGCGAAGCTCGTTTAAGAGCAGCGCAAACAATATGGGCAGCGGAAAGCCGATCAAAAGCCGCAGCAAGCTGATGCCAAGGGTATTGACCATGGTGATAAGGAAATAATCATCCTTAAAGAATTCGGAAAAGTTGGCAAACCCGAGCCAGGCGCCCTGGAAGATGGATTTATAAGAAAGGCGGAAATTCTTGAAAGCCATGACTATGCCGCCCATGGGCAGGTAATTGAATATGAGCATCCATATGACCCCTGGTATCACCATCAGCTGCAGGCCCCACTGGCGCCACAGGCGAAGCCAGAACCTGGACTGCCTTTTGTAATGAACAGCCGGTGTAAAATTCATATCGCGCTTGAGGCCGGCATGATACATGCTCATAGGTCCCTCCAAGCTGTCGTTCTATTTTCTGGATACAGTATAGAGGTTTTGCGGCCAGGTGAAAACACTTCGTATTTTACAAGGTGTCATTTTTTTGTTCCGGATGTGTAAAAAAGAGCCCCTGAAACTTTTTGGGTTCAGGGGGGCGGAGCTATGTAAAAAGATTGTGCCTGATCGCGCCCTTGTTGGGCTCATAGATACATTTATTTTTGGAACAAAAAATATAATGCAAGCATCACCCTAAGGGATGTAAATATTTGCATGTGCGATCTTGAGCCTTCCCCTCGAGGGCTCCGGAGCCACTGGCGGGGGCAGCGTTCCGGAGCCACAGGCGGCGCGAAGCTTCGGAACTCAAGGGGAAGCCTTTTGGGAAGCCTCGCCTCCCTTAGCCTCCTTTTGAAAGGAGGTGGCGCCGCAGCGCCGGAGGATTGCAGAGTGAGGTGCCGACGAAGGAGGCGGAAGGAGTAAAAGAAATGTCATTTTCAATCCCTGGAAAATCCTTAATCCTCAAAACTCCATTCGAATATATTCTCAAACCGGTAGCCTTCTTTATACAAATCATGCCACTCGGGCAGCCTGGCCACGCGCAAAAGCCTGGCGCCCAGTTTTTCACATACACGCCTTGAAGCGGTATTGGTCTGGTTGTTTGTTATCAGCACCTTTTTCATGCCGTGGGCTTTCATAACAGGCATTAGCAGACGGCAAGCTGCCACCGCATACCCGTTGCCGCGGTGCTTTTCATCTATTCCATAGCCTATCTGCCCGCCGTAGTACAGCCCATCCGTATACCCTATCCGCAAGTTGATTTCACCTATTTTTTCTGTGCCCCGGCATACGGCAAATTCATAGGCCGGCACATACTTTTTTTCTGGTATGGCCGGTTTTTTCGCAGTGCAGACAAGATAGATTTCGCCGCCGTTAAGCTCCGGCAAATCAGCAAACCCGTCAAAGTTTAATGGTAGGGCGTTGTAATATGCGATTTCTTTTTGTATATCCCATTCCTCTTTCAAAATGGCATAGGTTAATTCATCGCCGTATTTTTTGCCGGACAGCTTGTTCGCCAGCCGCGCTTCCCAAAGCAATCCCTCCCGGCGCATGCCAATCTTCTCCATCACACGGAAGGAACCGTAGTTTTCTGCGTCGCAGCGGGCAATGATCCGGCGCAGATGAAGATCATCAAAGCCTAGTTCCAGCATGGCCCTTCCCATCTCCGGCCCATAGCCCTGCTTCCAGAAATCGCGGTGCAGTATCCAGCCTATTTCCGCCTTATCGCCTGTTATTAAAAGGTTGCAGGCGCCGATGAGGCGGCCGGTATCTTTGCGTACGGCGGCGTATTGGTGATTCGTGCACGGATTTTCTACCGCCTGGGAGATGGATGTTTGGATAAAAGCCCGTGTCTGCTCGTCCGTATTGGGCCCCCATTCCATGTAAATGCTGTTTTCCGGAACGCTTGCATAGCTGTGGACATCGTCAAAATCTTGGGGTGTGAATGTGCGAAGAATCAATCGTGCGGTTTCCAATGGTTTCAGCATTTCAATACCCTCCTTGCCCTTTTAGTTTAAAATGAAAAGCGGCTAAGGTTTTCTTTCCTTAGCCGCTTTTGATCTTGACAAGAGTGCAGATACACTACACCGCATCAGGAAAATCAAAAAGGGCTAAAGCCTGCGTACCGCCAAATGCGGATGCAGACTTGCCGTGTTCGTTATTCTTTTTGCTAAACAATGCTTTGAGCACGGCTAACGCCCCTTTCCATGATTTGAGGAGTAGTATATCCGATTTATCCAGATATTGCAAGCATAAGTTATAAAAACTTACGCCTGTACATAAACCTGCTCCCCATCAATGAACACCATTTTCACATTGGTGCTCACCTCAAAGGGGGAGCCGTCGGTGAGCACAATATCCGCGTCCTTGCCCTCTTCCAACGATCCAACCCTGTCCGCAATGCCGATATGGCGGGCGGGATTGATGGTAATAGCCTGCAGCGCCCCAAAGGGGTCCATGCCGGATTTGACGGCCAGGCCGGCGCACAGAGGCAGATACTTTTGGGGGATCACCGGGGAATCGGTGATGATGGAAACCTGGCAGCCCGCCTTTTGCAGCACGCCCGGCGTATCCCAGCTTTTGTTGCGCAGCTCGAACTTGGTGGCATGCCCAAGGGTGGGGCCTACGGCCAGGGGAAAGTTTTCCTTGGCCAGCTCCTCTGCGATGAGGTGGCCTTCGGTGCAGTGTTCCAGTGTGAGATCCACCTGAAATTCCTTGGCGATGCGGATGGCGGTGAACATGTCGTCAGCCTGGTGGGCATGGGCCTTTAAGGGCATCTCCCGGCGCAGTACGGGCAAAAGGGCGTTAAGCTTCATGTCAAAATTCGGGCGCTTGCTTTGGTCGTCCCCGGCGGCCTCCAGCTTCTGCTGGTATTCCCTGGCCTTGAACAGCATTTCCCTAAGCTTTGCGGCGGTGGACATGCGGGTGGAATCGCCCTTTTCCCTGTAGCAGCGCTTGGGGTTTTCCCCGAAGGCGCACTTCATGGCGCATTCCTTTTTGACGGTCATGTCGTCTACCCGTTTGCCCACAGGCTTGATGGCCGCGAATGTGCCGCCCAGCACATTGGCGCTGCCGGGGCCTACACAAAGGCAGGTAATGCCGGCTTCCCTGGCTTCCGTCAGCGCCTGGTCCATGGGCTGGATGGCGTCGATGGCCCTAAGCTGGGGGGACAGGATGTCGTTCATTTCGTTGTAGTCCTGGCCTTCATACCCGATGCCGTAGCCGTCCAGGCCGCTGTGGCCGTGGGCTTCCACAAAGCCGGGATATACGTTCAGCCCGGACGCGTCCAAAACCTTTGCACCCTGACCGGCAAGGTTCGGACCGATGGCTTTGATCTTGCCGCCTTCTATCATAATATCTGCTGTAAAGGGTTCCGGCTCTATGGCGTTGTGTATAAGACCGCCGCGGATTATAAGCATGGAATCATCCTTTCTTATGTAGACAGGCTAACCGCTTCATGCCATTGTAGCATAGGATTTGGAAAATGCAACCGGTGATCATAATAGAGGGCGGATATTTGGAGATAACGATGTTGATATAACCCTGCGCAGGCGGGCGATTAATAATCGCCCGCCTGTACCGGTTTCAGAAAGTAGTATTTTTCCAGAACAAACGCCCAATATGTATCAATGCTTTGGAATGGCATTATGCTTCTACTGCTTGCTGCGGTGAAGACTGAACAAGCCGTGCAATACACATCGCCACCACGGCCTGCGCCATAAGAATGCCAAGATTCAGCGCCAGGGGCAGCGCCCGGCTTAATTGGGAAAGCAGTCCCGCGATCCATCCGGCAGGCGTTGAAATCAGCAGGATCACCGCGAATATGAAGCTGTTCATCCTCGCCCGTTCAAGGCTGGGCAAACTCACCGACATTAACGACTCGCTTAGCGGGCCCAGCATGGCTAATCCAAACGCGTCGCAGGCCGCCGAGAAGAACACTGCCCACACCGCTTTTGGGGATAATGGCAGGCAAACAAGCAACGCTGCCAACCCCAGTGCCTGCGCTAAAAGCCCGGACAGCAGCGGACGCCGGACCATGTGCAGCCTGATGCGCGGGGCAATGAACATATACGTAAGCAATGAAACTACCGTCTTTACCGTGGAGAACACAGCGACCATGGAATCAGCAACGCCATAGGCGCCTGTCACAAACAGCGGCCAGAAGGTTAGCTGGATGGTGTTGAAGCTATTCATCAGCGTCATCCAGATCACGCAAAGAAGGACCCGCTTTTGTAAAAGTACCTTCAAATACATACGCCAGCCGCTTGTGGTGAGAGTGATAACGGAGCAGTCTCTGCATTCCTCCATGCGCCTGATCCCGACGGTGCTTTCGTGGGACAGGCGGTACTGGAGCAGGAATTTTACCGTCATCAGTATAAGGGACAAACCATAAATCACCCGCATGGCAGGCACAAGGGTGAACCGGTCGATGTAAAGGCCTGCAATGGGCAAGAGAAGCCCCGCCAGCATCCCTGTCATGTTGAGGATGGTATAGGTGTTCACAAGCTTGTCCGTATCGCCGTCTTCCACCATCATGCAGCTGAAGCTGTTCCCCGTCACACGCCACATGCTGTTAAAGAACACCGCCACAAGAAAATACCAATAGCCCTGGGCGGCAGCCCAGAGCGCGCAGGGAATAGCCCAGCACACAAGGCCGAACACCAGCATCGTCCGGCGCCTGCCGTATTTGTCAACGATCGCGCCGGAGAAAAGCCCCCATATAAACTGCAACAAAAGACCAAGGCTTGCGGTCAGCCCGATTTGCGTATCACTTAGACCTACCGCAGCCATGTACATGGAGGCAAATGGCGTAATAAGATAATAGGGGACAGCCCACAAGGGTTCTGCAAAAACACAAGCCCGTTGGTTCCCTTTTAGTTCGCACAGCGCCGAAAAAAGGGAAGGCGACTTATTCATATGCAATTCTCCTTTTCTTTTTTAGAGGACATCAGCTCCTTTCTTCACATCTTGGCCGGCTGGTAACACAGGTGTCCCGCCGGATCCTTTTGTTAGGAAGCGCAAATCATGTTTGTATGTCATATTGCCTCCTGCCTTTTATACTGGTATCAGGTAAAGTAGGCCAGCCCGCCGCGCATACGGGTGGAAAGGTACCACAGCCTAAGATCAAAGCAGATTTCCTTTCCTTCGTCGGAAGCGCAGGTAATCAGGTTATTTTCATCCATGTCCGCCTTAAAGACGGTGATCCAATGCCAGCCCTGTATATTTTTCACCTTGCCCTTGGTGAGGTTCAAAAAGCCTTTCGGGCAGTCGGCTTCAAGACCGGCCTTCACAAACGCCGCAAGCTCCGAAACCGGCGCGCGGTTTCTTGTTATATTGCCGGGTACATCGAAAAGGTGGGGCGTTAAAGCGATGCCCCTTTTTTTTGCAAACTGTACGACGCCTTCCGTAAACATTTCCGCCTTGTTCAGCCCCATATTTCCGGGCGTGACAAATTGATAAACTTCTTCCATGTGCTTGGAAAAGTTGGTAAGGTTCATGGTTTCATAACCGTATAAAGCCCGGAGCTCCGGGCGCGTAAAGGCAAGGTACGCAAGCACGTTTGCGGCGCAGGTAGGCCCGCAGCCCGCATTGCGGTGCCATTCGCTTTTATACCATTCCTGAAAGCCGCCGAAAAAAGTCTTCTCCGTTTTTTCATCGGTGATGGTCATTAGCCCGGGGTTCAAAATCGCTGCAGTCATTTTATCTCCTTTAATGAAATCGGATCACTAGTACAGTATAGCTGATTTTGGCGGAATCATCAAACCTGACGTTACAGATTCACGCCGGTTCTGCTGCCTTAAATTACCGGCGTGATACGGGTTTCCTTATATATACCCTGTTTTTTGCATAATGCTTAAGGCTTGGCCTTTTCTTCCCGCAGCATCATTCCACAAGCACTCCGTGGACGACAAAGTAGTCATTTTCGCTGTTTTCCCGGCAGGTGACCAGGGTGATAATTTGGGATCCGGCAGTCAATAATGCCGATCCGGCGCTGATATCCGAGCGGTTTTTCAAAACATTCAGGAAGGTTTGCTTTTCTTCCTCCGTACTTAATTTAAACCCCCGCACATCGGTGGTCTTCCCGCATGTATAGGCCGAAAACACGTAAAAAGTCTTCTTTTCATATAGGCCCGTAAGCACTATGTAGCGGTGATCCCGTGTAAAGGCCACTTTTCTGTACTGTGTCAGCTCGTGGAACATGCTTCCGTCCTTCATATTATGGCCGTACAGCACGATATTGAAGTCGCTCAGATCAACGCTGTTTTTGCTGTCCATAAAGATGGCGCCGCTTGCGTTTTTTTTCTTTGAAAAGGTATGCGTTTCATAGAAGCTATTGTCTTTGCCCCGTACCACCGGGTATTGTATGGCGGTTCCGTCGATTGCCAAATATCCCGCCGTGTCGCTGTTCTGCGCCTTGAGCTCATTCATTTGTTCGCTTATGTACACAGGCGGGGTCATGTCGGGAATGGCTGTCAAAGCGGGCTTGGCCGGCTCAGTTCTTTTAATGTCAGGCAAAGCTGTACCGCTGGGTGATGGGGAGGGTGCGCTGTTCATATGCCTGGCGATTGCGGCGTACTCATCCGAAGCCTTACGGTATTCCAGCAGCCTGAAAGTAAATCCCGCCGAAGCTATGAGCAGTATTAAGTACAACACAAGGACAAGCGCCTTGTGCCGGCGGCGTTTCACTGTTCCGCCGCCTGATAAAAAGCGCTTGCCCTCTGGAAAATAGCCGCTGTTGCTCCACTTTTCCCGCTGATTCCGGATTTTTGTCGCCTCCGAATGTTTGTTGGTCCTGCGGTATACTTACCGCGAGGCCGCCTTTCTTTTGAGCAGCATAATGGCTGCCAGGGACAACACCATCAGGGCGCCGAAGAGAAGGAGAACGTCGTTGTCGCCTGTCACAGGCATCTTGTCCTGCACCACGAAGCCGGCATCGGCAAAACCGTCGGTATAATGGAAGCGCAGGGTGTAGGTGCCAGGCTGCAATGTATCCAGGAAATCCTGATGCAAGGTGACAATGGTACTGCCTTCCTCAACATCGTAATTGCTTTCATCCACCAGCTCTCCGTTTATGGTAAGGCCTGTAAAATTGCTTAAATGCCCGTTGGCTGAAATTGTGAAGGAGGATTGTCCGGGATCGTCCTGCTGGTAGGTTGAGCCGTCGCCGCTTAAGATCTCGTAATCATCATTTGGCTCTATGCAGGTGAAAGTCACCTCTACCTGGGCGTTCACGCCCCAGGAACCCAGGATGTGGACCGCTTCCAAGTAGGTTCCCACTGGAAGCCCAGCCTTGGGCGCAATGTTGAAGGTGGCGGAATTGCCCGGCGCAAGGGCAGTTCCCGACAGTGTGCCGATCATATAGTGGGCGCCGGCCGGCTGATAGAGCGATATGCTTTGATTGCCTGTGTTCGTGACCGTAATTAACTTGCCGTCAGGTTGTATGTACCCTTCCGCCAGGCTGTCAAAGGCAAGGCTTAACGGGCTTGCGCTTATTGAGTAGGAAGGCGCCGCGGTAACGGTAAAGCGCACATCCACATTTGCGCTGGCTCCATTGGAACCCTGAAGGATGACTGTTTCAGTATAACTGCCTTCCGCAAGGCCGATCTTGGGCTGCAGGGTAAAGGTTGCTTCCTCCAATGGTGCAATGTTAAGCTTTGACAGCGTGCCGGAAGTGAAATTTGTTGATGCAGGCTGATTAAGTGCCACGGGTTGGTTGCCGGTATTTACGACGGTGATGGTTTGCGCAGCGGGCAGGGGATAGCCTTCGGCAGCGTTGGCGAAATTGATTGTGAATGGACTGGCCGTAATGGCAAAGCTGGCAGGCTGCACTGTGAAGGACACATCCACACTGTCGTAGGTAGAGCTTGTGGTGCTAATGGCAATGGCTTCATTGTAAGTTCCTGCACCAAGCCCTGTCTTGGGCTGCAAGGTAAACCGGGCCGAGGCGGCCGGAGCGAGGGTCAGGGGATCAAGGGCCGTAATGTCATAGCGGGCATTGATGGGAGCGGTAAGCGTCACAGCTTTATTGCCCATGTTGGTAATGATCACCGTCTGAGCCGCGGGTGAAGCGGCGTATCCTTCGATCACGCTGCCGAAGCTTACACTGTGGGTATCCGCTTCCACCGCGTAGCTGGCCGTTTGCACAGTGAAGGAAGCCGTGATGCTGTCACTTGTTGCGCTGGTGGTGCTAAAGGCAATGG
>JAEZJP010000290.1 GCA_023415715.1 Bacillota bacterium | reverse complement strand
TCCGCCGTAGGTATCGTCAGCGCCATTGTTATCGGGCAGGCGGCCATTTCTGCCGGTATCTTCAGCCCTCTGCTGCTGATCGTTGTGTCCGCGTCCCTTCTGGCTTCCTTTGTCATGCCCGACTTTTCCCTGATCAACCCTTTCCGCATACTGAAGATACTGGCGCTTTTGTGCACGTCCATATTTGGTTTTTACGGCTTGATTCTCTTTTTGTGTCTGCTTGTGGTGCATCTGGCCTCCATGGACAGCTTCGGCGTACCCTATCTGGCGCCGTTTGCTCCTTTCAATTGGTATGATTTCCTGCGGAGCCTGGTTTTCAATATTTCCTTCTCACCGCTAAGGCACAAATACCTTCGCGACAAGGATAAAAAAAGAAGCAAGATATAGCATGACAAGGCGGCAGGGAGGAACTCCCTGCCGCCTGCTTTGTATCTTACTATTCTGCTTTGAAAGCATAGATGGTAATGCTGCTAAACACCTCTCCCGGACGCAGCACGGTGCTGGGGAAGCTTGCATGGTTGGGGGAATCGGGGTAGTGCTGCGTTTCCAGGCACAGGGCACACTGCTTTCCAAAGTATGCGCCATTCCGGCCGGGGATGCCCTGCTGGTTGGCGGTGTAGAACTGCACGGCGGGCTGATCTGTATAGACCTCCATGACCCTTCCGGATGAGGGGTCTTTCAGCACAGCGCACTTTTTCATAACGGAGGGCTCGCCTAAAATAAAGTTGTGGTCATAACCCAGGCCATACTTGATGGCGATGTCATCCTTGCCGGCTTTCAGGCCTTCACCGATGATTCTGGGCTTGCGGAAGTCAAAGGCCGTACCATCCACCGGCACGATCTTGCCCGTGGGGATGAGTTCCTCGTTTATTTCGGTGATGGCGTCGGAATACAGGGTCAGCTCATGGTCAAGGATGGTACGGCCATCCGCCCCCGCCAAATTGAAGTAGGCATGGTTGGTGAGGTTTAAAACCGTAGCTTGGTCCGTTGCCGCCTTGTATTGTATGGAAAGCTCGCACGCATCATTGAAGGCGTAGGTCACATCCACCGTGAGTGTACCAGGGTAGTTTTCCTGCCCGTCGGGGCTGACCAAATGCAGGTGCAGCTTGTCTTCCCCTACACCTTCCTCGGGGGTGGCGGCCCATACCTGAACGCCAAAACCGACCACGCCGCCGTGCAGGTGATTCCTGCCGTTGGTCAGCGCCAGCTGATATGTTTTTCCGTCCAAGGAAAAATTCCCGCGGGCGATACGGTTGCCGTACCTGCCGATCAGCGCGCCCAGGCTGCCGTTCTTGCCAAGATAGGGCGTAAATTCATCAAAGCCAAGCGTTACCTCGCCCAGTTTTCCTGCCTTGTCAGGCACCAGTATGGAGGTGATGATGCCTCCGAAAGTGATGATGCTCACACTGGCGCCCTTACGGTTGGTAAGAATATACTGCTCAACGGCTTGTCCATCCGGGGTACAGCCAAAGGGCTTTTTTGCTATACTCAAGGGAAATTCCTCCTCCTATTTTTTGGTCTCTGTCTTTTATTGTACAATGAAATTGATCTTTGTCAATCGGCGTCCGCTTTGAATGGCCGGCGGAAGTTTTAAATATGGAAAGCACACTGAAATATGTGACAGCGCAATATGATATGGTATAATGATCCCTGACAAAAGCATACAGGCTCGGTCCTGACCAATTACCATGATTCTTCCATCTATGCATTGACAAAAGAAAATGGAGGTTCGAGTGATGAGTAATGTACAGCTATCCCCCGAAACGCTGGAAAGGGTTTTAAAAGCACAGAAGGATGAAGAAACAGGCGCCGCAATGTATGGCTTCATGGCAAAGCGTGAAAAGAATCCGGAAAACAAGCGCGTTCTTTTGCAAATGGCGCAGGAGGAAAAAGGACACGCCGCCGTATGGAAATCTTTTACCTCGAAAGACGTACGCCCGCCCGCGGGGAAGCTGCTGTTCATGAAAGCATTGACGGTATTGCTTGGCTTCACGTTTGTGGTAAAAACCATGCAAAAGCAAGAACGGTTCGCGGAATCGGATTATGAGGAACTACTTAAGGTATTGCCTCAGGCAGCGGCAATGCTTGCGGACGAGCGGCGCCATGAAAAAGATTTGTACAGCATGCTGGATGAGGAGCGGCTGCATTATGTGGGCTCTATGGTTCTGGGTTTGAATGATGCGCTGGTGGAGCTTACCGGCGCGATCGCCGGCGTAACCTTTGCCCTTGCAAACACCCGGCTGGTTGCCATGACCGGCATCATTACCGGCATATCGGCGACTCTTTCCATGGCGGCGTCGAATTATTTGGCCGAGCGCGCCCAAGGCAGCCGTGATGCGCTGAAATCCAGCGCTTATACCGGCGCGGCTTATTTGATCACCGTGGCTTTGCTGGTTCTGCCCTATTTGCTGTTTCCTTCCCAACTGTATATCGCCGCTTTTGCGGTGATGATCATTACGGTATTGCTGATTATTCTCCTTTTTAATTACTATATATCGGTAGCCAAGGAAGAACCGTTTCTACGCCGGTTCGGAGAAATGGCCGTAATCTCACTCTCTGTTGCGACTATCTCCTTTATTATTGGATTATTCGCCAAACAGATTCTTGGTATTGATGTCTGAGTGAATATCAGGTTTTCCTGAATAGGGTACGGGGAAGGCTCCTTTTGAAAAAGGAGCCTTCCCCATATACTTATTGTGTTCCTCTCTATGCCCGTTTCCAGAGGGTCCAGTAACCCTGACCGTTGCGTCCTTGCTGCCAGCGGTAACCGGAGAAGCCGGGGGGCGGAAGGGCGCCGCGTTCGCCGGGCACGGCGTAGGCCACCTGGGTCACCTTGCCGTCCCGGGCCAGCATACCCACTGCATAGTAGGGGATGGTGCTGCCCGCTGCCATAGGAACCTGCACGAAGCGCCAGCCCGGTGCGTCAAAGGGTGCAAAGGGCGGATAGGTGGAAAAGTAGTTTTCGAGTTCTTTGACGGCGGCCGGCCAGGAAAGCCTTGGCAGCGCATTGACCGGCGGCCGGCCGGACAGCGGTCCCGCGGCGGGAACGTCGGGCGGGAAAACGGTTCGTTCCATGGCAGACGTGAAAACTGCGAGGTCTGGGTTTTCTGCAGGCGGTTCACTTATAGGGAGGGTAAGGGCGGCAGCGGGACGGACCGCTAAAGGCTCGGAGGCCGATTTTGGCGCAGATATGGCCCGTGGCAACGGAAAAGGGACGGGCTCCTTTAAGACTGTATCCGGCAGCATATCAGTCTTGGTGGGAACGGCAGTGGAAACAGGCATCATGGCAGCGGGTGCTGGGGAGTTTGATGCGGGTGCGATGCTTATCTGAGGCTGGGCAGCTACAGCTATAGGGGCGGCAGCGGGAGCGGCCGAAGCCTTTACCGGTACGGCAGACAGGCTGGGTGCAGAGGATGGGGCAGGAGTGGATACGGGCGGAGCCGGCTTATCTTCCGCAAGGGCAGATTCGTCTGCCATTTTTGTTGGAACGGACAGATAGCGGCATACCGTTTCCCCTATCAGATAGGAAGAGAGGGAATTGTTCTCTTCCAAAGTGCCCATAAGCAGCAGCCTGGGATTGGGCCAATCTTTCGCGATACATAGGGCACTGTAGGAGGAAAGGGGCAGGCCGCCAGGCGTAGCGGCAACCTCGCGCTTCAGGGAGGATTGCCCCTTGTCTGAAACAGGCAAAGCGCCCAAATCGCACACCGCAGCACCGCCGCCTTCATCCCTGGCGGCCAGCAATACCCGAATGCCTTCCTCAGATGGGGAAAATCCATGAGCGTTCACCGTCATTGTATACTTGCCCCGTGCCTGCTCCAAACGGGCATAGCCGCCCCCGCCTTGTGCGCAGGGGCGTAAGAGGATGTACAGCCTTTGAAATTTCGCGGCTTGCAACATGCCACCTCCCTTGGTGTCTGTTATCAAAGCCTATGCCG
>JAEZJP010000294.1 GCA_023415715.1 Bacillota bacterium | reverse complement strand
GGATGATGCCATGCGTTCACCTTCCATCCCCATACTGTTGTCCGTCACCGGCCAAAGCCAGCAGGACGGCCAGCAGGAGGAGCGTATCCACCTTGTCACCACCGGGCAGCTGCGCAAGACGGAGCAGGGCTTTTCCCTGCATTATGACGAAACACAGCCTGACAGCGGCGAGACCAGCCACATCACCCTGGACATGGAAAAGGGAAGCGTCACCATGGTCAGGGACGGCTCCTATGCCACCAGTATGGTGTTTGAAAAAGGGCGGCGCTTTCAAGGCAATTATCATACCCCCATGGGCGATCTGGAAATGGGGATCTATGCAACCCGTGTGCAATATTCCGCCAATGAGGAAAAGGGCGATGTTTCGTTGCAATATCAGCTTGACCTGCAGGGCCAATTTGTGGCCATGCACGAATTAAAGGTGATTTTCGTCAGGCAGGATGCTCCCTCATGACCGATTTGATGCATGACCTTCGCATGGAGGCAGTCGGGCTTTTCGAAAAATCGGGGTTCCAAAACCGCCCGCCCTTTCTTCGCAGGGCGGAAAGCGATGATTTTCTTCTGTGCAGCGATGCGCCAAGAAGGCTTCCTCATCCTGCATGCGCGGCACAGCTTTTTCTTAAGGCCGGGATGCCATTAACAGAAAAAGACGGTTTATGGTTCCTGGATGCGCGGGCCGGAGATTACGGGAAGCTTGATTCTTCCCTGCCTGAGAACATGCCCGATAAGCTTTCTGAAGAAAAGTACATGGAAATTTGGGCGCTGTCCCGAATGCTGGGCATGCACCAAAATAATGCTTCCTGCCAGCCTTTATGGGCTGTGCGCCGGACTCTCAAGGCCATAGAGGCCGGCGATAAGCAGGTTCTTTCCCTTTCCAACAGCCTGCCGCCCCGACTTGCGGTGTTGCTGCGCCAAAAGGAACCATTGCCCTCTTTGGCAGGGAAGCTGCTGGTTAAGTGGTTGAGTGAGAAGATGCGAAAGGAGACGGTTTGATGATCATCACCTATTACGGACACTCGCTGTTTGCCCTGGAGGCGGCGGATGGGCACACCATAGTCACCGATCCGTTCGATGCATCCGTGGGCTATCCCATGGGAAGGCTGCAGGGAGACGTTGTCACCGTCAGCCATGAGCACCATGACCACAACAATACATCCCTGGTGGACGGCAGCCCTATCGTGATAAGGGGCGAAGGCACATATGATCCTCTGCCCAATGTGCGCGTCACCGGCATTCCCTCCTTCCACGATGAGGACCAAGGCGCACGCCGGGGCAGGAACACGCTGTACTTAATGGAAATGGATGGACTCAGGCTGTTGCATCTTGGTGATTTGGGACACGCACTTAACCAGGCAGCCCTGAACACACTAGGCCGCATCGATATTTTGATGGTTCCGGTGGGCGGTTATTATACCATCGACTATCATCAGGCAGTTGCATTGATTAAGGCCCTGAACCCCCGCATCATCCTGCCCATGCACTACCGCACCCAAGAGAGTGGAAGGCTGCCCATTGCAACAGTGGAAGATTTTTTAAAGGCGCTGGATGTGTACCCCACTCCCATGCCGCTTTTGCGCGTTACCAAGGAAGACCTTAATGCGCAGCCCCGCGTGGCGCTGCTCACACCGCGCCCCTTGCCGGTATCCTTTGGACACTGAAAATTCCTGCAATATGCATAGGTCAATGGAGGCGACAGGATGGCTGAACGGAAGTTCGATAAAGTATTTGGAGCCGTCATCTGGGGATTCATGCTGTTTGTTGTCCCCTTTTGCGCGGTCTGGTGGACATTTTTCTCGCTGACGAAGGATGTAACTATAATAGGCTTGGGATGTATCCTGGGAGCAGCGGCGGGGATTGTTTGCAATGTCTTGTTCCTGAAAAAACTGGCAGCCCGCCTCTATCATCAAAAAACATGGGTGTCTGTCCTTCTGCTTGTGCTGTATTCCGTGGGCATTTTCGGCTTCTTTATGGGCGTGCCCGTACTCAATATTCTGGCCGGGGCGCTGGCTGCGGTGTATGTCGGCAGGCAGGCAAAGATACTCGGCCGGGACACAGCACATTTTACCCAACAGCTAAAACAAACGCAATTTTTGCTTTTCCTTGTATTGTTTGTCATATGCGCAGCATCAGCCTATCTTGCCCTGTCTGATTCCCATACGGCCGCCAACCTGGAAGGCATGTTTTCTTTGGGATTTTCACTGACACAGCCCATGCTGGCAGCCATTATTCTGGCGGGAAGCGCCCTGCTTCTTTCGTTCCAGGCCGCCCTTATAAAGGCGCTGGCTTCTTTTTCCTACCGTGGCTGAAGGGAAAACCTGCCTGTAAAAAAGATGAATATACCCCGCCTTTCCCCTTGATTTTCCCTTGACATGTACTTACCTGGCTATTACAATATACACATTGTGTTTTGCAATTGCCGGCAGCGTCCGCTGGACCGGCCTTTCATTATGCGTAAAAGGAGCGTCCCTTATGGCTACGAAATTCGTGTTCGTCACCGGCGGCGTCGTATCCTCCCTGGGCAAAGGCATCACAACAGCTTCCCTGGGCCGCCTTTTAAAGGCCCGCGGGTTCAAAGTTTCCCTTCAAAAAATGGATCCTTATTATAATGTGGACCCGGGTCTCTTAAGTCCCCTTCAGCATGGCGAAGCATTTATTACCGACGACGGCGTGGCTGCCGACCTGGATCTGGGCCATTATGAGCGCTTTACGGATGTCCTCTTAACCGGTGAGGACAGCGTCACCACCGGCAAAATCCATAAGCTTGTGATGGAGCGGGAGTTTCGCGGTGAATACAAAGGCAGTACCGTACAGGTGGTCCCCCACGTGACCAACGAAATCAAGCAGGCCATTTGGACCGCCGCCCAAATTAGCGGCGCAGACATCGCCCTGGTGGAGATCGGCGGCACGGTAGGCGATATGGAATCAGCGCCCTTCCTGGAGGCCATCAGGCAGATGCGCTGGGACCTAAACGATCAGGACAGCTGCTTCATCCATGTAACGCTTCTCCCCTACATATCGGTGGCAGGAGAGCTGAAAACAAAGCCCACCCAACATTCTGTAAAAAATTTGAAGGGTATCGGCATCCAGCCGGATGTAATCGTCTGCCGCACGGAAAAACGCATCACCAGGGAAGCTAAGGAAAAGATTGCGTTGTTCTGCAATGTAAAGGCCAGCCACGTGGTTCAAAATGTGGATGTGGATACCCTGTATGAGGTTCCCCTGATGTTGGAGGAGGAAGGGCTGGCCGATATCGTCTGTGAACAGTTGGGGCTTGATCATCCCGTAAGCGATATGAGCGGCTGGAAAGCCATGCTGGAACGGTACCGTCATCCCGAATCCCAGGTGAAGGTAGCACTGGTGGGTAAGTATGTGGCGCTCCACGACGCCTACCTGTCCGTGGCGGAAGCGCTCACCCACGCCGGAATCGCATTAGAAACCTCTGTAAACATCGAATGGATCAATTCCGAAAATATTACAAACGAAAACGCAGCCGCAGTTTTGGGCGGGTTTGACGGCATTATCGTTCCCGGCGGCTATGGCGACCGCGGCGCGGAAGGCATCATTGATGCCGCAGCTTATGCAAGGCTTACGCACGTGCCGTTCCTGGCCATCGGCTTTGGCATGGAGCTGGCGGTGGTGGAAGCCTGCCGGAATTTATTGAACCTTTCCAGCGCCAATTCCGCCGAGGTGGATCCGGAAACGCCCTATCCTGTGGTATATATTCCGGAAAGCAGGATAGGCACCAATGGAAACCGCAGCGCCGCGCGCATGGGCGCAAGCACCGTGCTGTTTCAGGGTGGGTTGATCAGTTCCCTTTACGGCAGCGATTCTATACGGGAGCGCCATGGCAACCGCTATGAGGTGGCTCCCATTTATGTGGGCGCGCTGGCGGAAAAAGGCTTCCTGTGTGTGGGCCGTTCCGAAAAGGAAGGATATCCGGAAGCCTTTGAGGTGAAAGGCCATCCCTTCTATGCTGCGGTTCTGTACCACCCCGAATTCCTTTCCCGTCCTGACCGGGCCCACCCCCTATTTTCCGGATTCATCCGCGCTGCGCTCAAAAAATAGCCGCGATAACAATGCCCCCGCATCCTGTTTAAGGAAGCGGGGGCGTTTGATTGTTTGCAGGCTACTGAATACCGTCTATCTTTGTCTTCAAATCGGTGAGCAGTGACAAAAGCTGAGTTTGCGGTTCCTTTGTCTGCTGCCCTGTCTGAAGCCTTAAGTCAAAGGTATCGATCACCGTATAGATGGCATCAAACATGCTCGCATCCAATATCTGCTGGCCGTTTCCCCTAAGCCCCACATGTATCTCCTGCAGCGTTTGCATGGCATATATATGCTGGCGCAGCTTGCCAAGCAGATTGGCGGTGTTGGACCCCCCTGTGCGGGACAGGTTGTTGACCTGGGTGATGGCCTCGCCGGCCTCGCTGCGCATACGCTCCCTGTATAGCGTCTGCTCCTTTCCCTCAAACCGCATGGCGTTGCCGCCAATGATGCCAAGCACAACCACGGCGATGACCAGCACGATGGAAAGCACCTTGCTCACCTGTTGCCTCATGCGCTGTGAGCCCGTGTTGCCCCGCATTTGCTGCGAATAGCGGTACATGATTTCCCTCCTCATTCATTAAACGCTGACTTGTTCAGTTGATTGATCGCTTGATTTTCCGGCTTTGCTGCCGCACTTCTTCGCTAATGCTGAAAATGATCCTATCCTAAAGTTTCTTGACAGTAGGTCCTTTATTATACCACAAACCCATCAGGTGGTAAAGTACCCGGAAAAATGCCAGGAGAAACATGGAAAAGTGGTTTTATTCCGCCCCATTTTCAGCCATTTTTATGAAGCGGGGGAGAATGGCTTCCCAGGGGGTTATGCAACGGTCAAACGTATATATCCATACAACGATTCATGATATCCAAAACCTTGCGAAACTATAAATCTAAGCAAAGTAAAGGCCCTCCTTTCGGAAGGCCAAACCGCATCAGTACTGGTACAGTGAACAATATTATATCGAATAGCTAACTTATACTATTCATTATTCACTGTTCATTGTTCATTGAATAGTCGCGTACCCTGTCCAGCCATTCCATCGTAAGCGCGCGGAACAGCCCCGCCTGCTCGATTTGCAGGTTGTGCCCGGCCATGTCGAGTATCACAAACGATGCACGGGGATAGTTCTCAAGGATGTTCCATGCATCCCTGTAGCCGACGCTTGTATCCTGCCGGCCCAGAAGAATCACCGCCGGGTTGGGGTACGGTTTTTCCAGCTTGTCAACATCAAAAGTAAAGGCGTACCCGTTTTCCCTGAACCAATCCAAAAAGGATTTGTCCGCAAGCTGTATGCCGGAAAGAATCTCGTCACGGAACCTATCCCATACTTCCTGTGTCTGATCGACATTAACGTCTGTAAATTCCTCAGCCTCGGAAGGGGTAAGCCTGGCAAGTAAAGATTCATCCTTTTTCAGGGTAACCTTCTTAGGCAGCACCCGTTTGGCATAATCCGTTTCAATGGCGGGGCATAAAAGCATAAGTCCTGCAACGCGATCGGGCATGCGCTTGATGATCCCTCTGGACAAATATCCGCCGTAGGATTCACCCGCCAGCAGGAAGCGTTCGCCGGGGATCACCTCGTCAATAAAGTCCGCCAGTATGTTAAGCATCACATCGGAATTGACGATCCAGGGTGCGCTCTTCGTTTTGCCCATTCCCGGCAGGTCGATGTAGATTCTTCTGTACCCCTGCGTCTCCTGAAAAACGGGCTCAAAACAACCGCTCATCAGCCGGTAGTCCACATGGTAACCATGAATCATCAAAACAGGCTGCCCCCGCCCAAAAGATTCATAGTGTATGATTAAATTCTTGACTGTGCATTCCATGGTATCCCGTTCCTTTCCCCCGGCATTGCCGGCGTTTTGGAGTGTACCAGAATCCCACTATTTGTCAATACATGATACAGAAATAAATGGAAATACACGTAAAAACGAAAACCACCGGTTCATGCTAACTTCCATGTCACCGTATTTAGCGGTAGATACAAATAGTGAATGAAATGGTTTGACAGAGCATATGACGTTTTCTTTACTCCTTCCGTCTCATCGTCGGCACCTCAAGAAAGGCATCCCAAAAGGCTTCCCCTTGAGGAAGCTGTCGACGAAGGAGACTGATGAGGTGGCAGTAACGTAGATTAATTGCAGCTAAACACCTCATCTGGCGCTGCGGCGCCACCTTCCCCTCAAGGGGAAGGCTTTTAGAGGCTCCCTTTTGAGGCCCCGTAGCCGAAGCATCGGCTGTGCCGGATGAAGAGCAGCGGAATGAGTTCTGATGCACGGCTTATTTAATTGTTTTCATATCAACATGAAATCAAAAGCAAAGACCGCCGTTTTCTTTCACCGGCGGTCTTTACGGATCATGCTTGTCAATAATTTGCCCATGCCGGCAGCTTCTTCATCAGCCGGACAGCCGTCTCCCGGGCAGCCGCTTTATCCAGCCCCTGGGTATTCATCAGGAATTGGGTGGTCCCCTCCAGCTTTTCCGGGTAGGACTGCATGGAGCCGTCAGGCCGCGCGCAATACAGGCAGTAATCCTTCGTCTCATCCCCCTGGGCAAAATCCTCACGCTTGGTCATGGGCATCCCGCAGGCAACACAAATCTTCATGGTTCATTCTCCTTTCCATATTCAGAAGCCTCAAATAAGAAGAAATCAGCATATTTCCGTGGCGCGCGATAACGCCGCCTTCCGGGCTGAACAGGTCGCCGTTTTGCAGGTAATGATGCACAAGGCCCACCCACATGGAAAACAGCACATGAGCAGGGATCCCGGTCCCGGCCGCCGCCTCCTCCCTTGCAAGTGCCCTTGTAAAGTGCAGCGACAGGACGGATTGTATCAAAACAAAGCTGTCCCGCGCAGCCTGGGGCAAAAGCCTTGCTTCCAGCAGCAGCCGGGTGTAGAAGCTTTCATACATCAATGCCCTTCAGGTTGGCATGAAGTACTTCCTCCAGGCTGCCCCCGCTTTCCGACAGGCTATGGGTACACGCTGCAATCTCCCCGCCATAGTAGTTGACTACCGCCTCGGTAAGTTCCTCCTGTGACTTGAAATGCACAAACACCGTGCCGTGGGATACGCCCGCTTCCCTGGCGATATCCTCCATGCGGCTTTGCATGATCCCCTGCCGGCAAAACACCCGGTAGGCCGCCTGAAGCAGTTTCTCCCGCGTCCGCTCCTTTTGCTGTTGGCGACTGGTCGTTTTCACTGGTTGACTCCTTAATCATTGACTTCATAGTCATTATAGAATGAATTCCAAACCCTGTCAAGCACCCTTTCGGGCCCTATGCAAGATTTTTTTGTGTACCTGCAAAATCCCGCTTGACAAATATCATTTGCTCCGCTACAATCTTTCCAAATTGAACATAAACGCCATGACTGGGATAAGTAACCTTCAAATCCCTTCAGAGAATTGCCGGCTGGTGCAAGGCATAGGGATTTTCGGGCGAACCTCACCCACGAGCGGCCGCTTGAAAGCGGGGTAACCCGCAACTAGCAGCGGACGGCACCGGCCCGTAACAGCCTGACACAAGCGGAGGCTTTTAGCCTCAAGCAGAGTGGTACCGCGGATGTGTATATGCCTCCGTCTCTGATTTATCATCAGGGACGGAGCTTTTTTTATGGATAGGAGGCGGTTTTCATGTCAATCACCACGCTAAGCAATTATACGCTGCCCGGCCTTTTGCGCAGGAATGTGCTTGAAATACCCGGCAACGACTGCATTGTCGCCCCGGAATTAGGTGTTCGCTGGAGCTGGCGGGAGTTTGACCGACTGACGACTCTGGCAGCCAGGGGTATGCTGGCCATGGGAATCAAAAAGGGCGACCATGTGGCCATATGGGCGACCAATCTGCCCGAATGGATGATCACCATGTTTGCCACGGCCAAAATAGGCGCGATACTGGTGACGGTGAACACCAACTACAAGCAGTTTGAGGTGGAATATCTGCTGCGCCAGAGCGACACAAAAATGCTGATCATGATGGCTGAAAACAAGGACAACAATTACCTGAGCCATATCATCGGCTTGATGCCGTCCCTTTTGACCTGCGCCCCGCAGGATGTGGGAAGTACAGCTTTGCCGTATTTGAAATCCGTGGTGCTCATCGGCGATCATCCCGGCCGCCCCATGGGTGCGCATCAGTTTTCGGAATTCTATGACCTTGCGCAAACCGTGCCGGAGTCTGCAGTAGAAGATTTGATCGCGTCCGCAGATACCCACGATGTGATCAACATGCAGTATACCTCCGGTACCACAGGCTTTCCCAAGGGCGTGATGCTGACCCATCACAACATCACCAACAACGGGCAGTTTATGGGCGACCGCATGAAGTTCACGTCCAATGACCGGCTTTTGATCGTGGTACCCCTGTTCCACTGCTTCGGCTGCGTGCTGGGCGTTATGACATGCTTGACCCATGGCACCACGATTGTACTGATGGAACGGTACAATCCGCTCAAGGAAATGGAAATGCTGGTGGCGGAAAAATGCACCGCCGTGCACGGCGTGCCAACTATGTTCATCGGCATGCTGGAACATCCCGATTTCAACAAGTTTGATTTCTCACACCTGCGCACGGGCATCATGGCCGGCTCCCCCTGCCCCATCAAAGCCATGCGGGACGTGAACACCAAAATGCATATGAGCGAGATCACCATCGTTTTCGGGCAGACGGAGTCTTCACCCGGCATGACCCAGTCCTCCGCCGACGATCCGCTGGAACTGCGCGTGGCTACCGTGGGCAGGCTTCTGCCCTGCACCGAAGGAAAGATCGTAAGCCCTGAAACCGGTCTGGAGCAGCCACGGGGCGTGCCCGGTGAGATCGTGACCCGCGGATATCTTGTTATGAAGGGCTATTACAAAATGCCGGAGGCCACCCGCCAGGCCATTGACGACGAGGGCTGGCTGCACACCGGCGATATTGGCACTATGGACGAGGATGGCAACTTCCGCATCACGGGCCGGCTGAAAGACATGATCATCCGCGGCGGCGAGAACATCTATCCCCGCGAGATTGAGGAATTCCTCTACACCCATCCCGCCATCCGGGATGTGCAGGTGGTGGGCGTGCCCGACGAAAAGTACGGCGAGGAAGTGCTGGCCTGCGTTATCCTCAGGGACGGCATGATGGCCACTGCAGATGAGGTCATACAGTTCGTGAAGGGCGGAATGTCCCGCTTCAAGTCCCCCCGCTATGTCATCTTTATGGATACCTTCCCCATGACCGCCAGCGGCAAGATACAAAAATATAAACTGCGTGAAATGGGCGTGCAGGTGCTTAACCTGCAGGCAGCGGATGCTATCGAAACCGCCTAGGGGCTCTGCCCCAAGGTACCCCGAAAAAGGCTCCGAAGCCGAAGCGCCGCCTGTGGCGGATGAAGCGAGGCGTAGGAGGCTGGCGAAACAAGCGATGAAAGCGGCAGCGAACCATCGCGCCGATTGAGCCAGATGGGTAATTCCTTGAGAATCCTCGTATCATAAATCCTCAACGCTAGGGATGACATGATGCAGGTTTGACATTACTTTGTTTAGCTTTGATTATGTGCCTAGATGCCGTAGCGCATCTAGGCTCTTATTTATCAGAATGCAAGTAGGCAGAGAGCCTTATCCTCTCTGCCATCTATTTGAAAAAGCTGAAACTGCATGTCGAAAAATGTAGCCCGGTCCCGCACTACGTATCACTATTTTCTCGCAATTCACATACGCATATCTTTTTACTTCCTTGCGAAAATAACAAAATGAAAGATTTCAGGCAGAATCTCCTTACACAATCCTTACTTGACATATACTTTCCGACTACTTATAGTAATTTGGGCGCATGCTGAATACAATCCGGTTAGTTTAGTGCAAGGATTTGGAAATAAACGTGTTAGGATTTCAATAGCTTTTGCTTTTACATAAATATCGCCCGGCTCCGCGGAATTTTCAGCAATATTTTTGAAGAGGTTTTTTATGAGCGTAGATTTGGGCCAGTTTATTCAATTGCTAACCCGCAGCCCGCTCCTATTGGCCACCGTGCTTTTGACGCTGGGCGTCATTCTCGTCAACGGCTGGACAGATGCCCCCAACGCCATCGCCACCTGCGTTTCCACAAGGGCCATCAGCCCGAAGGCAGCAATCATCATGGCCGCTATATTCAACTTCTTTGGAGTGCTTGTGATGACAATGGTCAACTCCAAGGTTGCAATGACCATATACAACATGGTGGATTTTGGGGGAAACACGCAGGAAGCCACCGTTGCACTTTGCGCAGCGCTGCTCGCCATTGTGATCTGGGCCACAGCCGCATGGAAGTTCGGCATACCCACCAGCGAAAGCCATGCGCTGATCGCCGGCTTATCCGGCGCTGCCATCGCGCTTCACTCAAGCCTAAGCGGCATCAACGGCTCCGAATGGGTAAAGGTGCTATATGGTCTGGTGCTTTCCACATTCCTGGGCTTTGGTTCCGGATTTGTGATCACCAAAATCACCGAATTCCTGTGCCGTAATATTGAACGAGGGAAAACAGTCGGCTTTTTCAAAAACGCGCAAATCTTTGGCGGAGCTTCCATGGCATTTATGCACGGGGCTCAGGACGGCCAGAAGTTCATGAGCGTTTTTTTGCTGGGCATTTTCCTTGCGGGCGGCCAAAACAATGTAAACAATTTTGTGATTCCCATCTGGCTGATGATACTTTGCTCGCTTGTCATGGGCCTTGGCACCTCCATCGGCGGCTACCGCATCATCAAATCCGTGGGTATGGACATGGTCAAACTGCAGCCCCACCAGGGCTTTTCCGCCGACCTGGCCGCGGCGGGCTGCCTGCTGCTCTCCTCCATTACGGGGATGCCGGTGAGCACGACCCACACAAAGACCACCGCCATCATGGGCGTAGGCGCCTCCATGCGGCTGTCCGCGGTGGATTGGTCCATTGTCAAGGATATGGTCCTCACCTGGGTTTTGACTTTCCCCGGCTGCGGCCTGCTTGGTTTTTTGATGGTCAAGCTGTTCATGATAATCTTTTAATCCATACTCTATTTTGAAAGGAAGATACCGCCATGCCCAAACATACATCGTACAATTACTTTCAAAGCTTTATCGAGTACGCCGACTGTGCTGTGCGCGCCGCAGAATACCTGAACGAAACCATCCAGAATTTTGATCCGGAAACGCTGCCTGCCAGGATGGATGCTATGCACAGCATTGAGCATTCTGCCGATGAAATCAACCACAAGACGCTGGACCATTTGGCCAAGGAGTTTCTCCCCCCCATTGACCGGGAGGATTTGGCGCGTCTTTCCCAGGAGTTGGACGACCTGGTGGACGCCATCGACGACATTATGCGTCAGATGTGCATGTATAACGTTACAAAACCCAAGCCCGAAGTGCTGACTCTGTGCGAGCTGCTTATGCGCTGCTGCAACGCCGTCAAGAAGCTCACCCATGAATTCAAGCATTTCAAAAAGTCCAGCCTCATCAAGGATTGTCTGGTGCAGATCAACTCCCTGGAGACGGAAGGCGACACGCTGCATTTTGATGCAGTCAACAAGCTGTTTTCCGCTCCGGAAAGCCCGCTGGACGTGATCATCTGGCGTGATATATTCGATGGCTTTGAAGCCTGCTATGACGAATGTGAGCATGTGGCCGAAGTGATTGAAAGCGTTGTGCTCAAGAATAGCTGATTCAATAGATTTTGCATCTTAGAAGCTTTCATAAAAAGCCCGCCCAGAGTTTCACTCTTGGCGGGCTTTTTGATGAGGTGATAATCCTATCTTTTCCTATTCCAAAAGCACCTTCATATGGTCTGTGTCAAACCGTACTTCCACCGTGTACACATCCCCAAGGCGGGTGCAGCTGGCGATGCCCCCCTCGGCGGATGCGTTGCCAACAGCATCAGGCGCATACACCGTATACCTGCAATTAAGCCCCGTAAAGCCGCTTAAGTCAAGAGCAAGGCCGTTCCCGCACTGTCTTGATGATATGACGCTCACCGCATCCATGGTCACATGGCGGTCGGAGCCTGCCAGGCACGGCTTTCTATCGGTGATGTCATACAGCCCCAGCACCGTGGTATCTCCGAGCGGCAGCGCGGGCAGCGCCAACGCCCCGCCGGATATCACACGCCCTGTCTGGGACCAGAAATCAAAGGCGTAATAGATGCGGTCTTCGGGAAGATTAAGCGCCTTTACAGATAGTGTGATCTTTGTAAGCGGCGTGACTGCGCAGCGCTGCATCACACACCAACGGCGGCCATCCTTATCAAAATGGGTGCACCAAAGGGAAGCGAAAGGCGTTTCTTCCTTTTCGTAGTGACCGATCTCATAACTTCCCTTTGTCAGCTCCGCACCCTGCCTTATGCTATAGCAGGCAGGCGTTTCATAGTTTACGGGTCCCGTTTCCGCAGTCCGCACGGTGGCGCCGGGAAGCGTTTTTCGTATAAGCTCCAGGCGCTGTTCGTCATAGGATTCCGGCTTGTCGGAAATCATGTATAGCCCGCCGGTGAGCGTTACCATGGAAAGCATCATCCGCACCCAGTTCAGTTCTCCACGGACGCACACATGGTCCGGATCAACAGTGAACAATATCCGCTGGGCAAAGAACCAGCGGGCCGTTTCCCTTAGCTGCATGCTGTAGGCATGCCAGTTGGCGTTGGCGTCTGTGGCCACGCGCATGGCGTCGCATACACCGATGGATTGGGTCAAAGCACCCCAGCAGGAAAGGTAATAGGCGTCCTCACCAATGCCTTTGCGGGCAGCCCGCATGTAGGAAACCATCCGTTCATGGGCTTCACCGTCGGTCAAAAGCCCCAGTCGTACCGCTTCCTGCAGGCCGTCAAAGATCAGATGGCGGATGGAGTCGGACTTTATGTAATCGTACCCCGACACCCTCAGCGCCCTGTAATACGGTGTGATTTCCTTCTCCAGCATTTCGGGCGTGCAGTCGATCACATATTGAATCCAGTCGCCGTATATCAGTTCCCCATCAGGCTTGCGCAGCATGTAGGGAAGCAAATCACACGCTTCCCGGTTGGTAAGCGTTGCGTTGGTCCAGATGCCGGCGCGAAAGCCCGCATCACGGATGGCTTTCACAATGCCCGCATGCCCTGACTGAAACTTTTCATTGGTATGAAGCCAGCTGTCCCCTATGGATTTCCCTTTTGCCGGGGGTACCAGCGGATTTTGATAACCGTCATCCAATTGCAGCGTGTCAAGGCCATACTTTTTCAAGGGCGTCAGAGCCTGCGCTGCCGCTGCAACATGCTCCTGTTCCACCTTGTCATGGTACGCCTCCCAGGAGCACCAGCCGGAAACGGCTTCATCCTTGGGCCGGCGCAGCCAGGGCATATGGCTTTCGTACCCCAGATGCATGCCATAGTACCTGGGCTTTAACAGAATCACAAGCGGCTTGGTGTTCAGCTTCACCGTGAAAACGGCTGAATAGACGCCGCCTTCCTCCCGGATAGAGCCATGCTGCCATGCAAAATCATACCCGTGCCAGGAAATAAAATAGTCCCAAACAAGGGAATAAAGCCCGTTGACGCAGTGTATCAGCGGATGGCCCCACTGGCCTAAAATGGCCTGACCGGTTTGGGCACGGCTTGGCCTTAGTACCACCATCTCATTTGGAAAGGAAACGGTAACCGTAAGCTCCGTCTCCCGGTCGGCGGCAATGACAAACTGCTGGATAAAGGGACTCGACTGAAAATCCCCGTCGGAATGAAAGCGCAGCGAAGGCTTGCAGACGCTCCCAAACTGCATACGGATTACATCGAACCCATTATAGGTAAGTGAAAAGGACATGGCAGACGGGTCGCCGGAAAGCCTGGCATGGCAGACGGGAGGTACGTTAAGCATAGGATAATCGCGCCTTTTCAGCATGCTTTGAAGGCTGGGCATCATCATGGCAGCAGACTCCTTTACCGAAACTGCCGGGGATACCTTGCCGTAGTCGTCGTTCATCTATTGTAGCTCCTTAGCCTTTTACGGCTCCCAGTGTGATTCCGCCAACAAAATACCGTTGGAAGAAGGGATAGATAAATAATATGGGGACCACCACGATCACTGTGGTCGCAGCCCGCACGGTCTGCGGCTGAATGGTACGCATGCTGGCATACAGCTGCTGCTGGTTCTTGATCTCAGCCAGCGCCGTGGCTTGATTTAAAAGCCGGTAGAGTATGATTTGCAGGTTATCCCACGCGCCGTTCTTGGAGTACAAAGAAACATCAAACCAGCTGTTCCACTGGGCCACGCCGATATAAATGGCAATGCAGGCCAGCATGGGCATCGCCAGGGGGACGGCCACCTTGAAAAATGTTCTCAGCTCACTGGCGCCGTCGATCCTGGCCGACTCAAACAGCGAATCGGGAATGCCCTGGATATAGCTTGCGGCCAGCAGCATGTAGTAGCAGGAAAACAGGTTGGGTATGATGTACACGGAGAATGTATTCTGAAAACCCAGGCGCATCATGAGCAGATATGTGGGGATCAGACCGCCGGTAAAATACATGGTGATAATGAACAAAACACGCATGAACCTGCGCCCCGCAAACGTGCGGCAGGAAACGATGTATCCTAATAAAGCATTGCACAAAACGCCAAGAGATGTGCCTACCGCCACCCGCAATACGGATACCCATGCGCCGTGCAGCAGGCTTTTATTTTTGAATACATATTCAAAATTGTTAAGCGAGAATTTGCGGGGCCAGAAGTAAAGCTTGCCCAATACGGCGTCGCTGCCGTCGTTGAAGGCAAAGACGAGCACATTCCAGAAAGGGTAAATCATAATAAACATCAACAGTGCGATCAGGGCTGTGTTTACAATGTCAAAGGTCCGTCCCGCATGCGTTTGCTTGATGTAAAATGCTTTTCTCATTGCAATCCCTCCCTAGAACAGCGCGACGTCGCTTATTTTGCGGGAGATGGAGTTTGTAATCAATACCAGTGCAAACCCGATGACCGATTTCATAAGGGTGACTGCCGTAGCCATGGAGTAGAAACCTTCCTGCACGCCGTAGCGGTAGGTATAGGTATCCACCACATCCCAGTATTTCTGCGTCAAGGGATTGCCGATGATCAGATGCTGGTCAAAACCCGCATTGAGTATGCCGCCCACGCCCATGATCCACAAAAGCACTATGGTAGGCAATATGGAGGGCAGCGTGATATGCCTTGCCATTCCCCGCCGGCCCAGGCCATCGATGGCGCCGGCCTGATACAGCTCTTCATCCACGCCGGACATGGCGCTAAGATAGATAATAGCTGACCAGCCCAGCCCCTTCCAGATATTGACCAGCGTATAGATGCCCCAATACCATTCGCCTTTGTTCAGAATATTGGTAGGTTTTTCAAACATCCCAAGGTTTACCATCAGGTCGCTAACCACGCCGTCGGAATTGAGCAAAGCCTTGAACATGGTACCCGCCACCACCCAGCTGATAAAATGGGGCAGGTAGCTGGCGGTCTGGATCAATTTTTTGGTGCGGGTATGGCCGATTTCATTCAGCGAGAAGGAAAACAGGATGGGTGTGACAAAGCCAACCGTAATGCTAAGCAGGCTCATGGTCAGCGTGTTTCTTAAGAGCTGCCCGAAAACCGGATTATTCACAAACTGCGTGAAGTATTTCAGCCCCACCCAGTCGCATTGCCATATCTCACGGCCGGGAACATAGTTTACAAAGGCCATGGTCAGGCCGTACATGGGATAGTAGCAAAACAAAAAAGCCCAGGCGATAATGGGGATGCATAAAAGCCACATCTCCCGCTGGCTTTTGAAGCTGTGCAGCAGCGGATGATGATTGCCGGTCTTTCTTGCCTGTTTCGCCGCCAGCATGTTCCGTTTCCCTCCTTGCCTTGCAAAATCAAGGAACCTATGTATTCAAGAGGAGGGGATACGCCCTCTCTCCAGCATGTTAACCCCCCTGGGAGGCATTGGAGGGCCGAAGTCCTCCAATGTAAAATCGAAAATCAGCGACATGGCGGTGATTTTCGCGGGAATTTCGAAGAAATTCCTACCTTGCCCGAGCAAACGACCGTAAAAACCAAAGGTTTTTACAGTGCAGTGAGGGAAAAACTCGAAAAAGAGGCGAAGCCACTTTTTCGACAAGCTGGGGGAGGGAAATTCCCTCCCCCATTATTAAGAGCAAGTATTTGTGGTTATTTCCCCATGAGTGCAAGGTTGGCCTGGTAATTTGCCTGCCATTCCTTGGTCATGAGCTCCACATTGGCCGCAGTGAGGGCATCCTGCAGCGCGATCCAGGCGGCTTCAAAGGTATCGTCATCCTCGGCCATGCAGACAAGGGGGAAGTATTGCTTCCAGGCATCCTTCACGGCTGCTTCCGCCATGGTGAGTTCTTCCGACTTGCTTCCCATAGCCAGGAGAGCGGTGGCGTCCACAATGGTGTCCTTCATGTTTTCAAACATGATCTGCTTCCATTTGTTTTCACTGTACCACATCTGGTTGGGCCAGAGGCAGCTTACGCCATCCGCCCAGCGGCCCTGATAGACAACCCAGCCCAAGAACCCGGTATTGGCTCCGAATACGCCTTCGTCGTTATAATCCCAGGTCTCGGAAAGAAGCTGCTGCTTGGAGGTTTCGTCAAACTTCCACGCCGTGGGACTGGTTATATCCCAGATGGAAATTTCCTTGGCGGGATCCTTGTAAGACTTCACAGGACCGGGAATACCCCAGTTGCATAGCGCCGAGCCGGCATCGGTCTGCATGAAATCGATGAACTTCATCACCGCTTCAGGGTTCTTGCACTTGTCGGTAATGATTGTCCAGGAAGAGCCCAGGTTGTTCTTGCAGGTAACCGCAGCCTTTTCTACAGCGGGATCCTTGAAGCCGATCTGGATGTAGCGCTTGTTCTCCGTCCAGGCGGGGTCTGTAAGGGACCAGATTTCGTGGCCCGCATTGTAGCCGATCCACCAGCCGGCCATCATGCCTACCACACGCTCCTGGCTGATCTTGGTGCGCAGGTCATCCCAGGCGTTGGTGAAGGAGTCGGGGTCCATGGTGCCGGAGCGCCAGAATTTGTTGATAAACTGGGCCATACGTTTGCCTTCGTCGGCGAAGGCCCAGTAGGTGAGGGTGTTGTCCGCATTCACCTTCCAGCCCTGCTGCAGCCCGAAATAGCCGCCCAGGTAGTATTCCGGATTGCCCTGGTTGTACAGGCTCAGGGAGTAACGGGTTTCGCCCGCAGGGGTGGTGGGAAACTTGTTAAGAATGGCCATGATGGCATTGTAGTAGTCATCCGGCGTCTCGATCTTCGGGCTGCCGATGGCCTGCCACTCGTCATAGCGCAGGTGCGCGCTGTAATCCGGCAGGTCCATCAGGTTGCCAAAGGATGTGGGGAGGTAATAGAATTTGCCTTCCTTGTCGGCATACATGGGCAGGTATTCGCCCAGGCGTGATTTCAGGTTGGGAGCGTTCTCAATGAATGAGGTCAGCTCCACCGCGCGGCCCTGATCCACAAACTTCTGCCTGGCTGCTGTGGTGAGGCCCTTGATCACATCGGGATATTCGCCGGAAGCCAGCATCAGGTTGACTGCCTCTTCGGCATCCCCGTCGGTTGTTTGGTAATTGAGTTCAATGTTGAAGTTTTTCAGCAGGTAGTCCTTCATGCTGGCGATACCCTGCTTCTGCTCCTCCAGCTCGGTCCAGTTGTCGCTGGCAACGAACACGGTGACCTTCAATGTTTCTGCCGGCACTTCCCAGCCGAACTTGTTTGTCTCGGCCAGCGCAGAACCCATCAAGGATATGAGCATCGCCATAGCCAAGAGCAACCCCAATGCCTTTTTCATAGTCTGCCTCCTCTTTTGAACATCCGTGCATGTGCAGATGTTTGCAAAACTTATGCAACTCTTACACATCCGACATTCATTGTGGCATCATCATAACTAATTATAACCATTAAAGTAAATGGACGGATGATAGAGGAACATGGATAAATGTTAGGTGTTTTCTCTTTTCACACAAATATACGGGTATTCCTGTCATATCTTCCCATCATATTTGCTTGTTTCCTTCAAGTCCCCCGGGCAGGCGCAGTCCTCCTCACAGCCTTCCCGCCGCTCCTGGGTGGCTCTGTAGTCATGGGGGGATACGCCATATCTCGCCTTGAACAGCCTGGAATAATACAACGGATCATTAAAGCCGCTCTCCAATGCAGATTGCTTCACCGTATAATTGGTTCTTTGAAGCCGCAAAATGCTCTGCTGAAGCCTGTATTCCATCAAATATTCCTTGATGGGCATGCCAGTATGCTCCTTGAAGAGCGTGGTAAGGTAGCTGCGGTTAAGGCCCATGCGGGAAGCCATCTCATCCACACTCAACCGCTCCCGGTAGGAAGTCTCAATAATAGAGGTGACGATCCTGACATATTCGTTGCCCAAAGGATTGTACATTCGTTTGGAGCTGTCCATTCTTTCTTCCGCC
>JAEZJP010000234.1 GCA_023415715.1 Bacillota bacterium | reverse complement strand
AGCGAGGTGGAGGAGGCTGGCGAAACGAGCTATGCGAGCGCAGCGAGCAGTGCGACGATTGAGCCAGATGGAATAGCTGTCGACGAAGGAGACTGATGAGGTGTTTATGGTGGCAATATTTCCATAGTAAGCCACCTCATCCGTCGCTGCGCGCCACCTTCCCCTCCAGGGGAAGGCTCATGATGTACTTGGAACAATCGCCGTTTGACAAGTGCAGCTTTAGTAGCGGAAGACGAAAAATGAAAAGTAGCTTCTGTAGTTGTCAGGGCACTAGTCACCCCTACGGCCTTTAGACGAAGATGAATGGGCTTACCAAGCAATCATGACTCCCCGTCAGAAAAGCTAACTAGCATACTGCGTTATAGGGACATTTATCAATCAACGAGTAGACTCGGTACTCGTGACATAGCAGGTATAGTATACACCGCTCCATGGTTTACACATAGAACAAAAAGCTTATTGCCTCACATACCCGGTAACATGCATGCCCAATAAAAGGCCCTCCGTATTTTCGATGGACACGCGCACGCTGTATTTCGTCGTGTCAAGCAGCGTATTGCCAAGGGGGCAAATTTCACGGATGACGCCCTCACGCTCATCATTAGGATAGGCATCGGTTACAAGCCTCACATACTGCCCCACACGTACCTTCGCAATATCCAGCTCATCGATTTCCAGCGTCGCTTCCAGGTTGTTTTCTGGGATCAGCGTCATCAGCGCCTGGCCCTGCATCACCGTCTGGCCGGGGCTTACGAGTATGCTTTCAATCAGCGAAGATTGCGGGAAAAGCGCCTGCGGGCTGCCCGCCAGCTGCTTCTGATACCGGGCGGCTGGGCTGTCCATTAAGAACAGCGGCTGGCCGCGCTCCACCGTGTCGCCTTCCTTGATGAGCACAGAGGCCACAACGCCATCACCCATAACCTTCAGCGCCTGGGGCCGGGCCACCGTGCCCTTGCCGGCCAGATCACTGCTTTTAAAGGATGAGCCGGTGCCCAAATAGAGGCTCACATCATCTTCCAGTTCGAAATCGCCCTGCTCCATTTCCAGAACAAAGCTTTTACCGTCCACAGAAATGACCGTGCCTTCCCCGGTCTTTTCATCATCGCCGCTGCCCATGCGCACGCGGAGAACATCCCCGATACGGATATCACGGTTTTTGGGCTTGTTGTATGCGGAGGCAGTCGATGCGTAAACATGCCATATCCCCTGCCGTTCCACATAGCACAAGGCGCCGTACTGCGCTATCACCGCGCCGGCCTGGTCGCAAACCTGCGCACGCAGCCCCCTTATCACGCCGCTGTTCGCGGCACAAACTTGAGCGGGAAGAACTTCCAGCGCCACCATGCCCGCCTCCGCCGTATCGCCTATCTTCCAGGAAAAGTCTTTCAACTGGCCTCCCATGGGCGCAAGCAGCGTGATTTTCACCGGTGACGTGATCATGCCCTTCCCCGATAATGCCTCCACCGGCTCCTCTGCCGTCGCGGCTGCGATTGAGAAAATCAGCATGGCCGCAAGCAGCAACACGGCGATAAATTTGCGATACCAAAATTTTAAATCCATAAAACAAATCCTCCTTATACTAAACCAAGACTTTAATGCTTCGTTGTCTGTATCGTTTTGTGTTAATAGTTCTATTCTCACATGGCGAGCGTAGGGCGGGGGCCGGCGTTCGCCGCAAAGAGCCGGCAAGACCGAGAAACGGCGGCGGGAGCAAGCCCCCGCCCTACGCTGGGTCCAGCGACGCATTTATGTTCTGGAACAGATACCCATGATGCAAGCATCACCCCAAGGGATGAAAACGATAACCCTTTTACCTCCTTCCGCCGCCTGCAGGCGGCACCTCCCTCCAAGAGGGAGGCTTTCCAAAGGGCTCCCTCCGCGAGGGATCTGTCGCCGCAGCGACTGAAGGAGTTTTTTCATGAAGCGGCAAGAACTATTTTCAGGGCAGAATTAATCCACGCTTTTTAATGCTTCCACCATGTTGACCGATTTGAATTTGCTGCCGAGAATAAGGTTCACGATCAAAGAAAAACCGATTGTAATCAGCGCGATGATCGCGGCGCTCATTGGCTCTATGTGCTGCACAAACTGTATGGAACTGGGAAGCGCGTACTCCATGACGACACGGTGGAGATAAATACCCGCCGCAAACCCCAACGGAAGCCCAAGGCATGTGACGATGATGTTTTCACGCAGCACGATCTTTTTCATTTCTCCGGGCAAAAAGCCCAGCACCTTCAGCGTCGCCAGCTCCCTGATCCGCTCCGAGTAGTTCAATTGGCCCAGGTTATAGTAAACGACAAGCGCCAGGCCGCCCGAAAAGGCAATGAGCAGCAGCACGACCAGGTTGAGCGTTTTAAGCATCGTATTGCTGTCCTCATACTCCTCCCCAAGCGTCTGCACCCGTTCGACGCCATCCATGTCCTTGGCCTTCGCAAGGTCCATCATATCGCCTTCAAGCAGCACGGCGGTCGGCATAAAAGGCTGTACATCAAGCTTCCGCCATGCTTCGCGGGAAAAATACAGCCCCTGGCCCATTTCCAGATTAACGATCTGCGTTACCGCTGCCTCCGTATCCCTTTTGCCGTTTACGTGCAGGCGCAGCATATCCCCCATCTGCAAATGAAACTCATCAGCCATTTTCCGTGTCAGCGTCACGCCGCTTGGGGGAAGTTCAATCTGCCTGCCGCCCTCATCCTCCAAACGGATCAGCCGCTGCCCGTTTTCCAGTACAAAAACCGGCTTTTCTTTCCAATCGCCGCCAAGGAATACGTCCATGGCGGTGATCATCTCCTCCTCGAAGGTTTTGGCCCCCGCTCGGTTTTGGATGCTTTTTGCGTATCCTTCCGGTGCGCCGCGGGTAAGCGTCACCCTTATGTCATAGGCAAGCGTATGGGTGTAGTAATTCCACTTGGCGTACTCCACCGTATCCCTAAGGCCAAAGCCGATCAGCATCAAAGCGGTGCACCCGATGGTGCCCACAAGGCCCATAAAGAGCCTGACGCGGCTGCGCAGCATGCTGCGGGCAATGATCTTGCCGCTGAAGCTTAGGCGTTTCCACAAAAGGGGGATACGCTCCAGAAAGATCTTTTTTGCCTGTTTGGGCGGCCTTGGGCGCAAAAGATCCGCCGGGCTTTTTGTAAGCGCGTTCCTGGCGCTTAAAACGCCCGCGCCGCCGGTGATGAGCACAAGGGCCAGCGTAATGAGAATCAAAGTCCCGGCTGAAATAAACGGCGCCGCGCCCGGCATGATGTATACAGTTTGCAAAAACCATAAAAGCAGCGGGGAGAAGCCGTACATGGCCCCCACGAAACCTAAAAGGGCGCCGAGTAGCGCGATAAACACGCCGTATTCCGCATAATGCAAAAGGATGGCCCGGCGCCCATAGCCCATTGCGAAGAGGGAGCCGATTTGCGTGCGCTGGTTTTCCACTAGCCGGCCCATGGTTGTCCATGTGATCAGCGCCGCGACAAGGAAAAACAGGAGGGGGACGATCAGGCCGATCATTTTGAGCTGGCTGATCTGCTCCATGGAGTCCTTCACCGCGGCCTTGTCCGCGCGCAATATGACGGTTGTACGGTCCTTGTCAAGTACCTCCTGGACCGCGCGCCTGACTGCCAATATATCAGCGTCCGGTTTTACGGTCAGGGATATTTCAGAATAGGGCAAAAAGCCCAGCGTGCCCGGCGAAACGATGGCATAACCGTAGGAGGCGGCGGCTGTTACGGCTTCGCCTTCCTTGTTGTAGATCACAAATTCCGGCAGCGTGCCCAGACCGCAGATTGTCAAGCTCAGTTTCTGTACGCCTATTGTAACGGTGATTGTATCACCTACCGTTAAATGGTTTGCGTCGGCGAACCGCTTTTGCAGTATGCACTGGTCTTTCCTGCCGGGGGTAAAGCCTTCGCCCGCATAGATCACAGGCTTGTTGACGTCCGGCTCGCCGTCGCTCATCAGCAATTTGATTTGAGGGTCGCCAGGCAGGTTTTCCGCCTCCCCCTCCGCCGTCACGCGCTTCTGCGCGGATAAAACGCCGCCAAGCCTTTCGATCTTTCTTGCGTCATTGCCGCTGATCTCCCCGCGCACCCACATGCCGGCCAGGCTGCCAAGCGCAAATTGATTCCTGATATTTTGATCCATGCCCCGCCAGGTCAAGTCAAACCCCATAAACAGCGAGGTGGAAAGAAGGCAGATGATCAGGATCGCGACAAAGGATTTCCAGCCGTCCTTAAGGTCCCTGTACATTTTGGTTCGCAGGGGTCCGGCCCGCCGGCGCGATTTCACCATACGATATCCTCCATCCTTAAAGGATGATCGTTCGTTGTTATCTCCTGGATCGTACCGTTCCGCATGCGGATAACCCGCTGCGCGGCCGGCACGATCGCGGCGTTGTGCGTAATGATGACCACGGTCTTGCCCATGTCGTTTCCCACATCCTGCAAAAGCTTCAGCACCATGCGCCCCGTGTTGGAATCCAGCGCGCCGGTGGGCTCGTCGCACAAAAGCAGCGCGGGATTCTTGCACAGCGCCCTCGCAATGGCCACCCGCTGCTGCTCGCCCCCGGACAATTGCGCCGGGAAGTTGTGCATTCTGTCACTTAAGCCTACGCGGTCCAGCATTTCTTTGGGATCGAACGGGTTCTTGCATACCTGAACGGCCAGCTCCACATTTTCCAGGGCGGTAAGATTCGGCATTAGGTTATAGAACTGAAAAACGAACCCTACGTCATATCTTCTGTATAAGGTGAGCTGCTTTAAGTTCATCGGCACGATATTCTGTTCCCGGATCAGGATTTCGCCGCTTGTTGCCCTGTCCATACCGCCAAGCAAGTTGAGCACCGTGGTTTTTCCGGCGCCGCTCGGGCCAAGGACCACGGCAAACTCTCCCCACTTCACGGTAAAGCTTACATGATCCACCGCGCGGATCACAAGTTCACCCACTTTGTATTCCTTGCACACGTCTTTCAATACGATATCGCTCATTCCATAACGCCTCCCCGGAGTGTCTTCACCCAAGTTGACAACTCCGTGCGTTACCGAGTATAATAGCCATATGATGATATCGCAACCGACTGTTGATATTCAATTGGCATGAAAGTGAACACTTTCCATAAATCTGTTTATTTCACGACAAAGATGTGTGATTTGTTCTGAGATGAGGATGGAAATGAGGGAGTTAAGTGGCGGAGAACCAGCGCATTCGCCTTTCCAAGAAGATGCTCAAAGAAAGCCTGACCGGACTATTGCACGAAAAAAGCATACACAAAATCTCCGTGCGGGAGATTTGCGACAGCGCACAGGTGAACCGTACCACCTTTTATAAGTACTACGGCAGCCAGTATGATCTGCTGGAGGGCGTTGAAAGCGAATTTCTATCCAAGATTGAAGAGTATCTTGGCCGGCCTTCCAACGAAACCGACCTGGACAGGCTGCGGAAGGTACTGACCTATGCGATGAACAACCTGGACCTGTGCAGGCTTTTGTTCAATAACAATGTGGACCCGGAATTTCCCGGCAGGCTGATCAATTTGCCGCGCATACAGGAAATGCTGTCGCAGCTGCTGGCAGACGGATATGACGGGAAAGAACTACAGTACATGTCCAGCTTTATCGTAAACGGCGGGTACAGCATCATCAAGCATTGGATCAACAAAGAGAAGCCTGAGCCGCCCGAAACCATTGCATCGCTGCTTGCCGGAACTATTTTCAAGCTGTTCCCGATGCCCGTAAAATAATCCATGCTTCGTGAACTATTGGATGTTCCTGTTTATTAGCGCCCAAAGGCTACAAGAAGCAGCCCGCCTTCACACAAATCTTGCAAAAGCGGGCTGCTCTTGGCTGTTCCTTAATTTTAGATCGAATTACCTGCCGCGTCATACAAGGGAAGATGGCCCAGGCGTATATACCCATCCGGGTTGTTTTCAAGGGCTGCGCCTTCCGTAGCCACGCATGCGCAGAAGGCAAACTCCTTGCCTGTGGCCTGTTGATAGAGGTTCTGAGCGGCAATGTAAGTCGCGCCGGTGGAGATCACGTCGTCTACGAAGCAGGCGGTCTTTCCGTCAAGCAGGTTAAGATCCTGCCTATCAAGAATCAGCTGCTGCTCATTGGTGGTGGTGATGGATTTGACCGTGGTGACCAGCGGATCCACCATGTACGCCTTGCGGGATTTGCGCAGGATCACATAATGGTCGTGACCCAGCAGCATGGCAAGCTCCTGAATCAAGCCGATGGCCTTGGCCTCCGCCGCAACCAGCACATCACAGGCAAGATTTTTGCGCTTCATCTCATCATAGAGCGCCTTGGCCGCACGGCGGTTGATCAGGGCGTGGCCCAGAAGATTGAGCGAGTAGAAGCATACACCGCCGGAAGCCACCAGATCCAGCGTCATCTCCATATCCGCGCCAAGGTTCAATATGAGCTGCTTGGGAAGGTTTTTTGGAGTTCTTATATCAGCCATGTTTTTGTGACCTTTCTTAAAGCCCAAGCATGGGGCCGAGCAGACTGACGATCACGCCCGCGATCATGCCATAGAAGGGGTTCTTGCTCAATATGGTCATGCCCAGTGCGGCCATACCT
>JAEZJP010000226.1 GCA_023415715.1 Bacillota bacterium | reverse complement strand
GTCAATGTGCCCGCGCAGGCGTTCTGGCTGAAGTTCGCAAGCGCGAGCATTATGAAAAGCCCAGCGTAAAGCGCAAGAAAAAAGCAGAGGCTGCCCGTAAGCGCAAGTACTGATTTTTCATGCCTGGCCCTTTCCCCTTGGGGAAAGGGCCTTTTTTGTTGTGCGCAATGCCAATTCAAAACGTTAACGCATCGTCGCTGCGGATCTTTTCGCGCATGACATCGTCGTCTTCCGCTCCACATAGCGCTGCTATGCGTCGCTCCGACTCCTTGTCCTACATGAAAATCTCTCGCAGCTTTGGATGCATTCACATTTTTCATTGGCATTACGCACAAGACGTGTTCTGGCATGAACAACTTGTGAATTCGCATTTCCTAAGCAAATTATCTTACGGAAGCATTGCAACCTGCAACTCTTTTTGGTATAATCCACACAGAGCTGTTTGAAAAGAGGCTTCCATGGAGTACGCCTTCCTTTTGTGGCCCCATGCCAATACAAGGTACGTAGCATCCCTGCGAAAACTGGCCTATCAGGAAATGCAGTGCATGCTGAAAGCGTGCGGCAATCCGGCTGAGATTTCCTGGATCGTTTTGGGCGGTGCTCCCTGGCTTCATGTTTCTTGTACCACTCTTTCTTCTTCTGCTCTGCGTTTGATTTCCGGCCATTCTTCCATTTATATGGGCGCTATGCTGGAAAGCGGGCTTCTTCGCCCGCTTGAATACAAGGAACCGGATTATCTTCCCCCCGACATGGCCGAAGTACTCAAATACAAAGGAAAGACAAACGCTTCATTCACAGGGCTGATGCTCAATTGCGCCCTGTGTGCCAGTGCGTTTGCTCACGCCCAGGAGCCGCTTTTAATCATGGACCCAATGTGCGGAAAAGCAACCGGTTTGTTTTGCGCGATTACTCGCGGGCACAATGCCACAGGCATAGAAATAGATGGGAAGGATGTTCAGGAAGCAGGCGATTATATCAGCCGCTACCTGCAGCTTCACCGCATCAAGCACAAGGCCGTTAAGGGAAGCATGACCTTGCCCGGCGGAAAAAGCGCACCTTTCACAGCCTGGCAGCTTGCCGATACAAACGAACACTATCAGGCGGATAACACGCGTACCCTGAAATTGATTCAGGGGGATACGATGCATACCTCCGCCATGCAAAAGAAGCAAAGCGTACATTTGATGATCGCCGACCTGCCCTATGGTGTGCAGCACGCACCAAGGCAGGATCAGTATATGGATGGTTTCCTGCCACTACTAAAAAAAGCGCTGCCGGGATGGCATCAGGTTCTAAAACCCGGCGGAGCCATTGCACTCTCCTTCAATACGTACACTCTGAAAAAGGCCGATCTTACAAATGAATTGCATAAAGCCGGATTTGTCGTATTAACCGAGGCACCCTATGACGATTTTGAACACTGGGTGGAACAAGCCGTTCAGCGGGATTTGGTAGTTGCCATCAAAGAATAACCGTACCTTCCATGCATAAAACGCATGTACATTGCATAGCGTATTTACATGCATATCTTTGCCCGTTTACGCCCTTACATGCCATATTTGAGGAGGACATATTGCCCATGCTGGATCTTCAATCCATGACCGTTTTATCCCTTAGAAAGCTGGCCCGGGAAAAAGGCATCAAATTAAGCGCCGGCCTTGACAAAGAAGGCATCGTGGCGCGCATTGCCGCAGTTCTTTCGGAAACTGCGGATGCGACTGTGCAACCTTTAAAATCCGCTCCCATTCAGGAGGAAGCTGCTCCCATTCAGGAAGAGATCGTCTTAAAAAGAAACGAGCCTGCCGGCAGTATGGATATGGATGATGAGGACGATACAGAGGACGATGAGCCCGCAGATGGGGATTCGGATCTTAACTCAGTGCCGCCGCCTGCTGCCGCCCAGGAAAAGCCTTCCGACGGGCTGCAATACAAGCCAGCATGGACAAATCCCCAATACAGCCGTTCCTCCACGGGACCTGTCTATTCCACCAAACCTGCCTGGCAGGCCCGGTCCATTACGCCGCCTGTCCGCACGGCGCCCTCCATGCGCCAGGAGACCGTGCGGTCCGCCCCGCCTCCCCGCCCGGCGGGATATTCGCCGCGCTTTGGTCCCGACGCCCCCGATACAAGCGAAACCACTCCTCCAGCGCCCAGCCGTTTTGGCCCGGCAGCTCAAACTCCAGCTCCAGCTGCACCCGCACGCAGAGAGAATATGGACCAGGAGCAGGATACCTTCCGCCCTGCAGTAAGGCAGGAAACATTCCGCCCCACTGTGCAGGATACGTATATGCGGCCTGCGCAAAGGAGTGAAACACCCCGCCCTGCCTACCGTCCCGACACCTACCGGGAAGATACCTACCGGCAGGACGGGTTCCGTGGCGATGTGCCCCAGTCCGATGCCTATAGGGCGGAACCTTCTTCAAGGGATCCATACCGCCAGGAGCCATACCGGCAGGAATCATTCAGGCCCGAAAGCTTCAGACAGGAACCATTCCGCCAGGAATCTTTCCGCGCTGAATCCTTCCGCCAGGAGCCTTTCCGCCAGGAAACGTATTTCCGTCCCCGGCGGGACACGGGCTATTATAACCGGGAACTGGGCACCTCCAACCCCGCCGTGCCGGAAATGCTGGCTACCGGCGAGTGCGGCGACGGCAGCGGCATATTGGAAATCCATCCCGAAGGTTACGGCTTTTTGCGGGCGGAAAACTTCCTGCCCGGCAATAAGGATGTGTACGTATCCATCGCGCAGATCCGCCGCTTCGGCTTGCGCACCGGCGATCACATCACCGGCAAAACAAGGCCCCAGCGGGAGGGCGATAAATACAGCGCGCTGCTGTACATCACCGACGTAAACGGCATCCATCCCGACGAGTTGCGGGAGCGCGTCTCCTTTGACGACCTGACACCTGTCTATCCAAACAAGCGCATCACGCTGGAAAACAGCTCGGACAACTCCGATCTTGCCATCCGGCTGGTGGACCTGATCGCTCCTATCGGCTTTGGCCAGCGCGCGCTGATCGTGGCCCCGCCCAAGGCGGGCAAGACCACCATTTTAAGCAAGATCGCCAACGCCATCACCCGCAATTATCCTGATGTTCACGTGATGGTGCTGTTGGTGGATGAGCGGCCTGAAGAAGTGACCGATTTGCGGGAGTCCATCCAGGGAGAGGTGCTGGCCTCCACCTTTGACGAAATGCCTGAAAACCATATCCGCCTGGCGGAAATGGTTCTGGAGCGGGCGCAAAGGCTGGTGGAGCAAAAGAAGGACGTGGTGGTGCTCATGGACAGCATCACGCGCTTAAGCCGCGCTTATAACGCCGTAGCACCGCAAACAGGCAGGGCTATGTCCGGCGGCCTGGCCCCGGGCGTACTGCATAAGCCCAAACATTTCTTCGGCGCAGCCAGGAACGTAAGGGAAGGCGGAAGCCTGACGGTAATCGCCACCGCATTGGTGGAAACGGGTTCCCGGATGGATGATATCATCTTTGAGGAATTCAAGGGCACCGGCAACATGGAACTGGTGCTGGACCGCGAGCTTTCTGAAAAGCGCGTCTTCCCCGCCGTGAACCTGCAAAAGAGCGGCACCAGGCGCGATGAACTTCTGTTAAGCGCCAAGGAACTGGATGGCATCCGCTCCATCCGCGGTGTGCTTTCCTCTGCAAACGCCAAAGATGCCACAGAGCAACTTTTGTCCATGATGGAAAAGACAAAATGCAACGCGGATCTGTTTGCAAGGCTGCAAGACTGGATCACCATGTGGGAAAAAAGCGGTTTCGTTTTGCAAAGATAACAGCGTTTTCAAAAAAGGTGAAGGTAATTTGTTAAAATCATAAAACCAGCGCTTGCAAACTTACTCAGCCTATGATAGAATACTGTCTGCGGCTGTAAAAGGCCAAGTAGCGCATGCGCAAAAGAGGTGAAAACATGAAAGATAAAATCCATCCCCAGTATGGGAAAGCCACCGTTCGCTGCGTGTGCGGTGAAACGTTCGAAACAGGCTCCGTGAAAAAGGAACTGAAGGTGGAAATCTGCTCCAAGTGCCATCCCTTCTACACCGGCAAGCAAAAGCTGGTGGACACCGGCGGGCGCGTGGACCGTTTCAAGAAGCGTTTCGGAATGTAATCCATCGACCAATCAAGAAGCAGAACGGCTTGCCGGCCTGCTTCTTTTTTCTATAACTCCCAGAAACTTACGGCAGGGATAAGCGAACATCATGTCGAATGACTGTATATTGCCTGTGCTTAATCCAGGCGGAAAGAGGAATGATGATATGAGTAATTCTACCGCACAAAAGCGTGTTGATATCGGCGGCCAGGCCGTTATGGAAGGCGTTATGATGAAGGGGCCGGAGGCCATCGCCGTAGCTGTGCGCCGCCCCAACGGCACCATCGTGGTCAAGCGTGATACGTATGTCCCGCCTTCTAAAAAGCACAAATGGATGGGGTATCCTTTCTTCCGGGGGATTATCGGCATGGGCAGCATGCTGTCCCTTGGCATGAAAACGCTGCAGTTAAGCAGCAATATGCTGGGGTTGATGGACGAGGAGCCTTCCAAATTCGAAAAATGGCTGTCCAAAAAGCTTGGCAAGGGCATTGATAAAATCATTATGGGTACAGCCGCGGTACTGGCCATCGTATTGGCCATCGGCTTGTTCTTCGTGCTGCCGGCGCTGGTGGGCAGCGCTTTGAGGCAGGCTTTTGAATCGAAGGTGGTCGTCAATCTGCTGGAGGGATTGACCCGCATCCTGATACTGATCGGATATATGATCTTCTGCGGCACCATCCCAGATGTCCGGCGCACCTTTCAATATCACGGCGCGGAGCATAAAACGGTGTACTGCCATGAGCATGACATGCCGCTGACGCCCGAAAACGCACGGCAGTTTTCCCCGCTGCATCCCAGGTGCGGCACCACATTCCTTCTGATCGTGTTCGTGCTGGCCATTCTTCTGTATACCCTGGTAGGCTACAACGGCAGCAATTATTTGCTGCGGGTATTAAGCCGCCTGGCACTTCTTCCCGTAGTGGCCGGCATCAGCTATGAAATTTTGAAGGGCCTGGCCCACGCAAAAGGCAAGCTGGTTAGTGCGCTGCGCTGGCCGGGGCTGATGATTCAGAAGCTCACCACCCGCACCCCGGACGACAAGATGCTGGAAGTGGCTATCGCCGCCATGAATGCCGCGCTGTACGGCCTGCCGGAAGGCGAAAAGACCCAGGACGGCTATACCATTGTAAATGCCGCCCCCAATGCGGAACCTATTCAGGTATGACCATTCATGAGGCTTTGAAGGAAGCGGCGGAATCGCTTCTTCAAGCAGGCGTTCCCGACAGCCGCCTGGACGCGCAGCTTCTTCTTGCGCATGTGCTGAACGTAAGCCGCATGGAGCTTACGCTTCGTGGGCGTGAAGCGCTTTCCCCCACCGCACTTGCGGCTTTTGATAGCCTGCTTGCTCAAAGGCTCCGAAGGGAGCCGCTGCAGTATATCCTTGCTGCTCAGTCCTTCATGGGCTTTGAACTTTATGTGGACGAAAGCGTGCTGATCCCCCGCCCGGAAACGGAACTTCTTTGCGAGCAGGTGCTACTGTGGCTTAGGAAGCAAGACCTGCCTTCCCCCAAAGTGCTCGATCTTTGCACCGGCAGCGGGGCGCTGGCTGTTGCTATTGCCGGCCTTGTGCCTAAAGCCACGGTTTTTGCCGCAGACATTTCCGAAAAAGCGCTGGCCGTCGCTAAGAAAAACGCGGAAACCTGCAACGCAAAGGTAACGTTTTATCAAGGCGATTTCCTGTCCGCGGTATCCCAAATGCAATTTGACCTGATCGTATGCAATCCCCCTTATATCCCTGCTGCGGAATGTGAAACGCTGCAGGCGGAAGTGCGTTATGAGCCCCGCATCGCACTGGACGGCGGCGCAGACGGCTTGGATTTTTACAGAAAACTGGCACTGGAAGCGCCTTCTGGTCTTTGCCCCGGCGGGGCGCTTTTTTGCGAAGTGGGGTATGATCAGTCGGAAGCGGTGAAAGCACTGTTTGCCCCGGTCTTTGCGTGGGTAGATGTATTTCATGATTTGAGCCGAATCCCTCGGATCGTATCCGCCATATCTTCCCTCTCAGGAGGAACCCATGTTTGACAAGTTTGAATGGATGCTAAGCAGGTACGAGGAGCTGTCCACCGCAGTATCCCAGCCCGACATCATCGCCGATCAGGCGTTGTGGCAAAAGCTGGTGCGTGAGCATGCCCAATTGGAACCTTCCGTGCACGCCTGGGAAGCCTACCGGCAGCTTATATCAGAGCTGGAGGGCACTCAGGCCCTATTAAAGGACCCTGACCTTGCGGATATGGCCCAGGAGGAGCTTCGTATCCTGCTTGGCCGCAAGGAGGAAGCGGAACAGCAGCTGAAGGTGCTGCTTTTGCCCCAGGACCCCAACGACCAGCGCAACATCATCATGGAGATTCGCGGCGGCGCCGGCGGCGAGGAGGCCAGCCTGTTCGCAGCGGAGCTGATGCGCATGTATACCCGCTATGCCGAGCGTCACAACTGGCGGGTAGAGCCGGTGAGCATCAATGAAACGGAGCTTGGCGGCGTAAAGGAAGCCGTGTTTTCCATGTACGGTAACAGCGTGTTCAGCCGCCTGAAGTTTGAAAGCGGCGTACACCGCGTGCAGCGCGTTCCCGCCACCGAAAACGCCGGGCGCATCCATACCAGCACCTGTACCGTGGCCGTTCTGCCGGAGGCTGAGGATGTGGAGGTCAATGTAGGCCCAGGCGACCTGCGCATAGACGTATACCGTTCCACAGGCCATGGCGGCCAATGCATCAACACCACCGACTCGGCGGTGCGCATCACCCACCTGCCCA
>JAEZJP010000277.1 GCA_023415715.1 Bacillota bacterium | reverse complement strand
CGTACCTCCCTAGTGTTTGTACAGGAGCATATGTCCAAGCCGTGAAAAACATGACAGGATACGGACGCTAAGAGTATTCATTCTTGAAGAATCTGCTAGATTGTAGTAAAATTTTCCATGGACAATGAGACAATTGAAACGGGCGAACACAGTTCAGACATACATTGATAACAGGCGATGATTATTTGGAACTGCCACAACGAAAAAGAATGCGATTAGAGGGATATGATTATTCTTCCTGCGGCGCGTATTTTATAACAATATGCATCGCAGACAAGAATGCATTTTTGTGGGAAAATGTAGGGGCGAACTGTGTTCGCCCGAATGAACCGCCGCCATTATCCACTATTGGAAAAACGATAGACAGTGAGGTGCAAAAAATAAATACCATCTATGAAAATGTAGCTGTAGATAAATATTGTATCATGCCTGACCATATCCATATGATCATTTTTCTCACACCGGATGAATGCGGAAAAACACAGTTCGCCCCTACATTGTCGCGGATCATCAAACAATTTAAGGGTACCATAACAAAACAAATAGGCATTTCAATATGGCAAAAATCATTCAATGATAGAATCATCAGAAATGAGAAAGGCTATCAGGAAGTGTGGCAATACATACATACAAACCCGTTGAAATGGGAAGAAGATTGTTTTTATTGTGAATAAACCCATACAGCAGGAGTATGAGCGCGGGAGGGAGCGGGCGAACACAGTTCGCCCCTACATTGTCGCGGATAATGAAACAACTCAAGGGTTCCCTTACAAGTGCAGATGAGCACAGTTCACCCCAACAGATGGTGCAACACAACATACGGAATACAACATATTGTAGGGGTGAACTGTGTTCGCCCGAATGAACCACCGCCATTATCCAATAATATCGTACTCCACCCGCGTCAGTTCCAACCCCTGTGGCGGCGCTGTAGGCCCCAGCAGGAGGCGGTTGCCTGTTTCCAGTGCCTCGGTCAGCACCTGGGGAAGCAAACTGCCCTGGCCGATTTCAATCAGCGTGCCGGCCAGGATGCGGACCATATTGTACAGGAACGCGTTGCCTGATACGGTGAGCGTCACCAGCCCGCCTTCCCGGGAAACGGCTGCGCTTGTAATGGTGCGCACCGTCGTCTTGGCGCTGCCGCCTGCAGCGGCAAAGGCCTTGAAATCGTGGGTGCCAAGGACCTGCTTTACCGCCGCGTCCATGACGCAATCGTTAAGGTGTACCGGCACGTGGGCGGTCAGGTTGCGGTAAAGCGCAGAAGCGTGGGGCGCGTTGTACATGCGGTAGGTATACGTTTTGCCCCGGCAGGAAAACCGGGCATGAAAATCCAGCGGCACAGGCCATGCGCCCGTAACCCGGATATCGTACGGCAAAAGATTGTTCAGCACAAACGGAAACTTTTCATCGGGAATGGTGCTGCTTGTATCAAAATGGGCGGCCTGGTTTAGCGCATGCACGCCCGCGTCGGTGCGGCTGGCTCCTGTCACTGCGGTTTTCACCTTCAGTGCCTTGAAAAGCGCTTCCTCCAGCCGCTGCTGCACGCTCATGGCGTTCTCCTGCCGCTGCCAGCCGGAATAGCCTGTACCGTCATAGGAGACGGTCAACAGCACGCGCCGTAACGGGCGTTCCTCACCCTTCATAGGAGAATACCTTCCAGCACGATCAAGGCGATCAACCCCAAAGTCACAAGGCTGGCGTTTAAGTCCAGCTGGGTCAACTTTAAAACCCGCAGCCGCGTTCTGTTCTCCCCGCCATGGTAGCACCTGGCCTCCATGGCCATGGCCAGGTCAGACGCCCGGCGGAAGGCGCTCACAAACAGCGGCACAAGAAGCGGCACCATGGCCCTGGCGCGGGCAAGCAGGTTGCCCGATTCAAAGTCCGCACCCCTGGCCATCTGCGCCTTCATGATCTTGTCGGCCTCTTCCAAAAGCGTGGGGATGAAGCGCAGCGCGATGGTCATCATCATAGCCAGCTCATGGGCGGGAAAGCGGATCACCTTCAGCGGCGTCAATAACAGCTCCAGACCGTCGGCCAGCGCCACGGGCGATGTAGTGAGCGTGAGCAGGCTGGTGCCCAGCACAAGGAACACAAGCCGCAGGGAAAAGTGCACCGCCATGGAAAGCCCTTCCCAGGTGACGGTGATGATCCAAAGCCTGAACACCACCGTTGTACCAGTGGAAAAAAACAGGTTCAGTAAAAAGGTCAATATCAATATGAACCTAAGCGGCTTGATGCCCCGCATAAGCATCTTGAAGGGCACTGTAGACAAACGCACCGTCAGCAGGATATACAAAAGCGCCAGAACATAGCCCAGCAGATTCTGTACCAGAAAAATGCCCACGATAAAGGCGATGGACAGCGCGATCTTGATCCTGGGGTCCAGGCGGTGGATGATGCTGTTGCCGGGATAGTATTGGCCCAGGGTGATGTTGCTCAGCATGATCCCGCCTCCTTCCAGATACGGAGGATGTGGTCCTGAACCTCCGGCAGGGTATACAAATCGGCCGGCAGCTTGACGCCCGCTTTCCGAAGCAAATAATTCAGCTTGGCCGCCTGGGGCACGCCCAGGCCCCAGCCTTCCATTTCCTCCACGCGGGAGAAGACTTCCCTGGGGCTGCCATCCAAGACCAGTGTGCCCTTGGATAATACCACTAACCTGGTAGCCAGGCGGGCGATGTCATCCATGCTGTGGGTGACCATGATCACGGTCAGGTTTCCCGCCGCGTGAAGCTCCTTGACCATGGACAAAATACTGTCCCGGCCGGCGGGGTCCAGCCCGGCGGTAGGCTCGTCCAAAACAAGCACCTTGGGCCGCATGGCCAGCACGCCGGCGATGGCTACCCTGCGCATCTGGCCGCCGGATAATTCAAAGGGGGAACGCTGGCCGCATTCCTCAAATGAAATGCCCACCTGAACGCAGGCTTCCCGCACGCGGCTGGATATTTCGCCCTGGCTAAGGCCCAGGTTCTTGGGCCCGAAGGCGATGTCCTTTTCCACCGTCTCCTCAAACAGCTGATGCTCAGGATACTGGAACACCAGACCCACCTGCTGGCGTATGAGTTTCCTGTTCGTATCCTTGGCAAACACATCCGCCCCGTTCACCAGCACCCGGCCGGAAGTGGGGGTCAGCAGCCCGTTCAAATGCTGCACCAGCGTGGATTTGCCCGAGCCCGTGTGGCCGATGACGCCCAGGAATTCCACGTCCTCAATGGTCAGGGAAATATCCCGAATGGCTGTCGCCTGAAAGGGGCTGCCCGGCATATAGGTATGCGTTAAATTTTCTATTTGGATGGGCATAATTTCTCCGTCAACTCCCGGACCATTTCTTCTACGGTAAGTATACCGGCAGGTAAGGGCATCCCTTCATTAATCAGCTGCTGGTTCAGTTCCGCCATGGGCGGCACATCCAGCTGCAGCTTGCGCAGCGTATCCACACACTGGAACACGCTGCGGGGCGTGTCGGACAGCACGATCTGCCCGTCGGACATGACCACAACGCGGTCGGCAAGCGCCGCTTCCTCCATAAAGTGGGTGATCCAGATCACGGTGATTCCGTGCTCACGGTTTAGCTTGCGCACTGTCTCCAGCACTTCCTGTCGGCCGGTGGGGTCCAGCATGGCAGTGGCTTCGTCCAGCACCAGCACATCCGGCTGCATGGCCAGGATGCCGGCGATGGCCACCCGCTGCTTTTGCCCGCCGGAAAGCATGTGCGGCGCAGTGCCTGCAAAATCCGTCATGCGCACGGCTTTCAGCGCCTCGTCAATGCGTGGGATCATTTCCTCGGTGGGAACGCCAAGGTTTTCCAGCCCAAAGGCCACATCCTCCCTGACGACAGTGGCCACGATCTGGTTGTCCGGGTTTTGGAATACCATGCCCGCGTGCTGGCGGATGACCCAGGTTTCCTTCTCCTGAGCGGTGTCCAGCCCGCACACCAGCACCCGGCCCTGGGTGGGCAGGTATAATGCGTTGATCAGTTTGGCCAGTGTGCTCTTGCCGGAGCCGTTGTGGCCCAGCACTGCCACGAACTCTCCCTTTACGGCCTTGAAATCGATATGTTGTAGGGCGCTTTGTTCGGCATCCTCATAGGAATAGGATACATTCTGAACATCCACCCTGGTTTCTAGATCCATAGCTGCTCCTTTGGCTTATTTCAATGGGTTTGGATACCAGTCCTCATTATAACATCAAAATGAATCACGGGCAACGGAAAGCACAGTGAATCATCGCACAATCGCACTTGCATGTATTTTCCAACTGTGGTAGAATGCATTACAATTCCATACAGTCCAAAGGCAATGAAAAGAAGAGTAGGTACCGGCAGCTTTTACAGAGAACCCGGCTGCTGAGAATGGGTAAAGCTTACGGTCACCGAACATGGTCTTGGAGCCGCGCACCGAAAAGGACCGCCTTTCAGGCTGCGCCGGGATCGCCCGTAACAGCGACAGCGTATCGGCGGGATTTTGCCTGCCCGTACGTGATGAGGCCTGCTTTGCAAGAAGCAGGTAAATTAGGGTGGTAACACGTGGCATAGCCCCCGTCCCTGAATCAGACATGAATCAGGGGCGGGGCTTTTTGTTTTACCATCAACTGAAAAATGAAAGAAAGAGGGAAAAGACATGAGGAATATTCTCATCGGGGGCGCCTGGCCGTACGCAAACGGCTCGCTGCACATTGGGCATATCGCCGCGTTGCTGCCGGGGGATGTGCTTGCGCGGTATTTCAGGCTAAGGGGTGACAGTGTGTATTATGTTTCAGGCAGTGACTGCCACGGGACGCCCGTGGCAATCCGGGCCAGGCAGGAAGGAAAAACGCCGCTTGAGATAAGCGACTGCTACCATACAGAATTTGTGAAGGTGTTTTCAAAGCTTGGTTTCAGTTATGACCTGTACGGCAAAACATCAAGCCCTGAGCATATAGCGTTCGTGCAGGCGTTTCACAAAAAGCTGTATGAGGGAGGCTTCGTGTACGAAAAGACGGCACCGCTGGCCTTATGTGCAGGCTGCCAGAAAACGCTGACCGACCGGCTTGTCGTAGGCATCTGCCCGCACTGCGGAAAACATGCCCGAGGTGACCAGTGCGACGACTGCGGCGCCGTACTGGAAGCCGAATCACTTCAAGCCCCGCAATGCGCCGAGTGCGGGTCTGCCGTTACCTTCACAAGCACGCAGCAGCTGTATATCGCCATTTCACACCTGGATATGGAGCTTCGCGGTTACTTGGCTGCACACCCTAAGTGGCGCAAGAACGCCATCGCCTTCACTAAACGGTACATCGACGAAGGGCTTCGGGACAGGGCCATCACCAGAGACCTTGATTGGGGCATCGATGTTCCCAAGGCCGGTTACGAAAAAAAGAGGATCTATATCTGGGCGGAAAATGTTCTGGGATATCTGTCGGCCAGCCATACGCTGGCAAAGGAGCGGGGTGTACCTTTTGAAACGGTATGGGGGGAAAACGCAAAACATTATTACGTTCACGGAAAGGACAATGTACCCTTCCACACTATCATCCTTCCTTCGCTTCTCATAGGTCACGGCGGCGGTCTGCGGCTGCCGGACAGCATTATTTCCAGCGAGCATATGACCATCAATGGCCGGAAGATTTCCACCAGCCGCAACTGGGCCATATGGGTCAAGGATATAGTGGACCGGTACGATGCCGATGCGCTGCGGTATTTCTTTATCGCGAACGGCCCCGAGAAACGGGATACCGACTTTTCCTGGCGGGAGTTTTTAGAACGCACCAACGGTGAGCTGCTTAATGCATACGGCAACCTGGTCAACCGCACATTGGCGTTCGTTAAAAAATACCGTGGCAATGCTGTGCCCGTGGGCAGGCTGGAAGAGGAGATTGCCGGGCGCATCCGAACTTTGTTTGAAACCACGGCGGAAAAAATAGAAGACGGGCAGTTCAAGGATGCGCTGGAGGATATTTTTGAATTTGTGCGCTTCGGGAACAAGTATTACGATTCCAATGAGCCCTGGAAAACAAGAACGGCCTGTCCCGCAAAGTGTGATCAAACGCTGTTTGCCTGCGTTCAGATCATTGCGAATCTGGCCGTGCTGCTTGAGTCCTTTTTGCCTTTTTCCTCGGAAAAGTTGTTTACGTGGCTTAAGCTTACGAGCAAATGGCATTTCCAGTCCGTTCCCGTAGGGTACGTTCTGCCGGAAATATCAGTTTTATTCAGAAGGATTGAACGGGAGGAGATCACGATGGAGGAAGAAAAGCTGAATCAATCAAGCTAATAGAAAGCATAAATGCATCAATTAACACGTGTCCATATAAAGAAAGCAAGTTCCGCTGACTGTCATCCTGAGGAGCGTGCGGCGAAGGATCTTATCGCGGTGTAGAGGTCAAGATCCTTCACTTCGTTCAGGATGACAGATGGCTTGATTGAATTTTCCTTCAAAAGTTAACGCATAACGATAAGTGAATGATTTGAACTAGATATTCATTAAAGCTAATAGAAAGCATAAATGCATCAATTAACACATGTCCATAGAAAGAAAGCAAGTTCCGCAGACTGTCATCCTGAGGAGCATGCGACAAAGGATCTTATCGCGGTGTAGAGGTCAAGATCCTTCACTTCGTTTAGGATGACAAATGGCTTGATTGAATTCTCTTCCAAAGTCAACGCATAACGATAAGTGAATGTTTTGGACTAGATATTCATTATGCAAGCAACGCCCCATGAGGTGAAAATATGTGAATGGTGCGCGTTTGAGCCTTCCCCTTGAGGGGAAGGTGGCGCGAAGCGACGGATGAGGTGTTAAGCCACAAAAACCAGTCAGCCAGTAACACCTCATCAGTCTCCTTCGTCGACAGCTTCCCCTCAAGGGGAAGCCTTCGAGTGTTCCTCCTCACCCTATACTCAAGACAGCCGCATTTTGAAATCCTCATACCCGAACCTGCGCACCAGCTCGATTTCCCCATCCTCCCGCCAAAGCAGGATATCCGGCAGGTTCATGCCGTTGAAGGTGTTGTTCTTGACCATGGTATAGATCGCCATGTCGCCAAACACCAGCCGGTCGCCCGTTACAAGCTTCCTGTCAAAGGAATAATCTCCGGTCACATCCCCCGCCAGGCATGTAGGCCCCGCCAGGCGGAAGGTGTACGGCTTTTCCCCCGGCTGCCCGGCATCCAAAAGCTGTGGGCGGTAGGGCATTTCCAAAACGTCCGGCATGTGGCAGGTGGCGGAGGTATCCAGAATGGCGATAGGCAGCGTGTTGTACACCACATCCATCACCGTTGTGATGAGATAGCCGGCGTTGATGGCCACGGCCTCCCCCGGCTCCAGGTAGACTGTCACGCCGTAGCGTGCGGAGAACTCCTTTACCAAGCGGATAAGACGTGGGATATCGTAGCCCGACCTTGTAATGTGATGGCCGCCGCCGAAGTTCACCCACTTCATTTGGGGCAGGTATTTTCCAAACTTCTCTTCCACCGCCTGAAGCGTTTCTTCCAGCGCGTCGGAATCCTGCTCGCACAGGCAATGGAAGTGCAGCCCTTCCAGTCCTTCCAGCTCATCCGGTCGGAACTGTTCCATCGTCACCCCAAGCCTGGAACCTGGGGCGCAGGGGTCATAGATCTCATGCTCCTGGGTGGAATGGCTTGGGTTTACGCGTATGCCGCTGGAAACGCCTGCTTTGAAGGCTTTTTCGCGGAACCTCTCCCATTGGAAGAAGGAATTGAATACGATATGGCCGCACAGGGAAACCACTTCGTCAAAAGAGGCTTCATCAAAAGCGGGGGAGAAGATGTGCGTCTCTCCCCCGAAAAGATCATGGCCCAATTTTGCCTCATTGAGGCCGCTGGCGGTTGTCCCCTGCAGGTACCTGGCCATCAGGGGATAGAGCCTGAACATGGAGAAGGCTTTTTGCGCCAGCAATATCCTGGCACCGCTCTCCCGGCTCACCCTTTGCAAAATCTCAAGGTTGCTTCTGATTGCCGCCTCGTCGATCAGGTAGCAGGGCGTTTTCAGTTTCGTTATGTCCGGAAGCTTGCGCATCTCAGTCCACCAAAACAGGGCTGAAGCTTTCCTGCCACGGCAAACCCCAGCGGCCCAAAGCTTCCATAAAGGGATCGGGGTCGAACTGCTCGATATTGAACACGCCGGGCTTTTTCCATTTGCCGGTTAAAACCATCATGGTGCCGATCATGGCCGGCACGCCCGTGGTGTAGGAAATAGCCTGGGAGCCTACTTCCCTAAAGCATTCCTGGTGGTCGCAGATGTTGTACAAATAGTAGGTCTTGGGCTTTCCATCCTTGATGCCCCTGAATATGCAGCCTATGTTCGTTTTTCCCACGGTGCGGGGTCCCAGCGACGCCGGGTCGGGCAGCACAGCCTTCAAAAACTGCAGCGGCACGATCTCTTTTCCCTCGAACATAATGGGCTTGATGGAGGTCATGCCCACGTTTTGCAGGCACCTTAAATGCGTAAGGTAGCTTTGCCCGAAGGTCATGAAAAAGCGGATGCGCTTAACGCCGGGGATGAACTTCGCCAGCGACTCAATCTCCTCATGGTGCAAAAGGTACATGTCCTTTTTGCCGATGCCCTCGAAATTGTACTCCCGCTTGATCTCCATGGGTTCAGTCTCCACCCAGTGGCCGTTCTCCCAGTAGCTGCCCATGGCGGTGACTTCGCGGATGTTGATCTCCGGGTTGAAGTTGGTTGCAAAGGGATAGCCATGGTCGCCGCCGTTGGCATCCAGGATGTCGATCTCATGGATCTCATCAAACTGGTGCTTGAGCGCGTAGGCGGAAAACACGCTGGTTACGCCGGGATCAAAGCCGGTACCCAACAGCGCTGTAATACCCGCAGCCTTGAACCGGTCATGGTAGGCCCACTGCCACTTGTACTCAAACTTGGCGGTATCGATGGGCTCATAGTTTGCGGTATCCACATAGTCCACTTTAGTGGCCAGGCAGGCATCCATAATGGTCAGGTCCTGGTAGGGCAGCGCCAGGTTCAGCACCACGTCGGGCCTGTAGCCTTCGATCAGGCGGATCAGTTCCTGCACGTTGTCAGCATCCACCTGGGCGGTTAATATCTTCGTCTTTCCGCCGGAAAGCTTGTCCCTCAAAGCGTCGCACTTTGATTTTGTACGGCTGGCGATCATGATCTCCTCAAATACTTCGCTGTTCTGGCAGCACTTGTGGATGGCCACGCCGGCTACGCCGCCGCAGCCGATGATGAGCGCTTTTCCCATGGTGAGTCCTCCTTGTGTGTGGGGTACATGCAAATCAGGGTCAGAAGCTTAGATTCAAGTTAGGTAATCTGTCTGCAGCATGCGGGCGAACGCAGTTCGCCCCTACAATAGGTCGGTTGTGTCATCCATAGGGCGAACTGCGTTCGCCCGCCAAGTGCCCTATCCGCAACGTGCGGGCGATTGATAATCGCCCCTACGGATGACAGGCGAATTTGAACGGGTTTTCTACACGGCCACAAGCTCCCGGCAAAAAAGCCACCAAACATGCGAAACCAATTCATGGGCAGAGCAGAAGACCAAAAGGAGTCTCTATTCCGCTTGTCCACGCAGTATCAAAGTATGGTCAACAGCAATTCCCGCAAAACTTTGAGTGCCGTGGCTGTAGACGTTCCGCTGGGGTCATAGGGCGGCGAAAGCTCATTGATATCGCACGCGACCACATTCGCGCCTTTAAGGCTTAAAATGGCGCCAAGCAGCTCCATGAACGTTACGCCGCCGGCCTCCGGTGTGCCGGTGCCGGGGAATAAGGATGGGTCAAGCACATCCAGATCGATGGTCACATACAGGGGCTTACCCTTTAATTGTTCCACCGTCTGCGCAAAACCCTGCAGGTCAAACTTCCGCATGGTTGTATGGCCTTGCGCAGCCCACATAAATTCCGGCCTGTCGCCGGAGCGGATGCCGAACTGGAAGATGCGCCCGTCGCCCAGTATGTCCCAGCAGCGCCGCAACACCGTGGCATGGGAGAGGTTCTCGCCCAGGTATTCATCCCTCAGATCCGTATGGGCGTCAAAATGCAGGATGTTAAGATCCGGGTATTTTTTTGCAGCCGCCCTTACCGCGCCCAGCGTAACCAGGTGCTCGCCCCCCAGCATGACGGGGATCTTGTTATCCTGGAGGATCGCCGAAGCTTTTTCCTCGATCCTGTTCAGCACGGCCTGCACGTTGCCAAAGGGAAGTTCGATATCTCCCCCGTCGAACACCCGGCAGTCCGTAATATCCCTGTCCTGATAGGGGCTATAGGTTTCCAGGCCATAGCTTTCCGCGCGCATGACGCGGCTGGCAAACCTGGTGCCGGGCCTGTAGGAGGTGGTGCCATCAAAGGGCGCGCCGAATATCACGGCTTTTGCTTCCTCATACCCGCTGTCGCAGCCTAAGAAAGTGGCTACGTTTTCAGTCCACATGCTCCACATCCTCCAGCAGCCTTTGCACATAGGTGGGCAGCGCAAACGAACCGCGGTGCAGGTTGGTGTTGTAGTAGCGCGTATCGATCTCCAGCTTCTTCCACTCCTTGGCCCTCAAATCCCGCACGGGATGATACTCCTTGGAGGCGAAGCCGAACAGCCAGTACCCGGAAGGATAGCTGGGGATATGCGCCTGGTACACACGGCTGATGGGGAATGATTCGGTGATGCGCTTGTGGGCCCGCTGCATGGCCAGCGCGTCGGCATCGTAAAATGGGCTTTCGTGCTGGTTGACCATGATGCCGTCGGCCTTTAACGCTTTATAGCAATTGCCGTAAAACTCCCTGGTGAAAAGGCCTTCTCCCGGCCCGAAGGGATCGGTTGAATCCACCACGATCAGGTCGTACTCGTTTTCCCGGCTTCTTACAAACTTCATGCCATCCTGGAAAAATAGATGCACCCTTTTATCATCAAAGCCGCAGGCGGTAAAGGGCATGTATTCCTTGCATACCTTGACCACCGCTTCGTCGATCTCCACCAGGTCGATGTTTTTGATGGTTTCGTACCTTGTCAGTTCCCGCAATACACCGCCGTCGCCGGCGCCGATGACCAGCACGTTTTCCACGTTTGGGTGCACCGCCAGGGGCACGTGCGTTATCATCTCATGGTAAATGAACTCATCCTTCTCGGTGAGCATCATGTATCCGTCCAGCGTAAGAAACCGCCCGAACTCCTGCGATTCAAACACGTCGATGCGCTGGAACGCGCTTTGCCCGCTGTACAATTGCTTATCTACCTGTATGGACAACTTCACCTGGGGCGTGTGTCTCTCTGAAAACCAAAATTCCATACTACCTCCTTCCAGGGGGCTTTGCCCCACTGGACCCCTACCAAAGGGACCAGTCCCTTTGGAATCCCATTTTAGGGTAATAGAAGTTAAAGTGCGAGACGAGCGCTCCAAGGCTTCCCCTTGAGGGGAAGCTGTCGACGAAGTCGACTGATGAGGTGTTAATGGTTGAATAGACATTTTCGGCCAACCACCTCATCCGGCGCTGTGCGCCACCTTCCCCTCAAGGGGAAGGCTTTTGGAGAGCGTATCCCTCCGTCTACGAATCCGAAACCTATATTACCAGTATCTGTTCCACTTCCGGATCCTGAGTGCCGGTCAGGAAACATCCTTTTTCCCTGGCATAATTGATATACCCGATGATTTCTTTTGTAATACGCTCGCCGGGCGCCACAATGGGGATCCCCGGGGGATAGCTCATCACATATTCCGCTGCGATGCGGTCCGCGCTGCCGTTAAGCGGCAGCATGGTCTTGTCGGAGTAGAACGCTTCCTTGGGTGTCAACACCACCTGGGGTGTGATGTACTCATGGTCCATGAGCCCGCTGCGGTCCTTTTTGTAGCGCCTGCGGATCTCCGCCAGCGCGCCCACCAGCCGCTCTATATCCTGGAACCTGTCGCCCACCGACAGATATGCCAGAATGTTGCCGATGTCGCCAAACTCTATCTGGATATCGTATTCATCCCGCAACAGGTCCGATACCTCAATGCCGGCCAAGCCTATATCCAGCGTATTCACCGCCAGCTTCGTTTCATCAAAATCATATATGCTGTCGCCGTTGATCAGCTCCCGGCCATAGGCGTAATAATCGCCGATGCGGTTGACCTCATCCCTGGCGTAGCGGGCCATCTCCATGACCTTGCGGAATATCTCCACGCCGTTTAAAGCCAGTTTCTTTCTTGATATATCCAGGCTGGACATGAGCAGATACGATCCGCTGGTGGTCTGGCTCAGGTTGATGATCTGGCGCACATGGTTGGGATTCATTTGCGGCCCGCACAAAAGGAAGGAGCTTTGGGTTAGCGACCCTCCGGACTTGTGCATGCTTACCGATGCCATGTCCGCCCCGGCGTGTATGGCAGATACAGGCATGTCCTCCCCAAAGTAAAAGTGCGTGCCGTGGGCCTCGTCCGCCAGCACCTTCATCCCGGCCTCGTGGGCCAGGCGCACGATTTCCGGCAGGTTGGAGCAGATGCCGTAATATGTGGGGTTGTTCACCACCACGGCCTTCGCGTCGGGATTTTCGCGGATCGCCCGCTTCACATCGTCCACCGACATGCCAAGCGCGATGCCCAGCCTTTTATTCACCTGGGGGCTCACATACACAGGCACGGCGCCGGCCAGCACCATGGAATTGATCATGCTGCGGTGTACGTTCCTGGGCAGGATCAGCTTTTCCCCCTGCCGCACGTTGGACAGGACCATGGCCTGCACGGCGGATGTGGTGCCGCTGACCATGAAAAAAGCGGCGGAGGCACGAAAAGCCTGGGCCGCCAACTCCTCCGCCTCGCGGATGACGGAAACGGGGTGCACCAGGCTGTCCACCGGCTTCATGGA
>JAEZJP010000143.1 GCA_023415715.1 Bacillota bacterium | reverse complement strand
AAATCTGCTCACAGCCTGCACCACGCTTTTGTACCTCGTTCGCTAGCCCTTCAGCGCCGATGGTACTTGGCTGGACACGGCCCGGGAGAGTAGGACGTCGCCGGATTCCATAAAGAGCATCTGTTAACTCAGATGCTCTTTTTTTGTCACTGGATATCGTTTGACGTTTTGATGCCCATAGCGAAGGGGCGTCAAAAGGCTTCCCCTTTGAGTGCGATCGTTCTCTGTTTTCTACTTCCGGGAGTGTAGGCCGCAACCGGATTCCATAAAAAGCATCTAGCAATGGATGCTTATTTTTTGCTATTCAAGCATATAATTGCTGCCCTTTTTTTGTTTGCATATTTTTTTGAGCCTGGCCAGATTTTCAGATAGCGCGAATATCGTTCTGTGCTGAACGGAAAATGTGCCGACAATGGAGATGGACAAAAGGGGAAACCTTTCCCTCGTCCCTTTTCTGTTCTGGGCAGTGATATAGCCCCTGTCCAGATCGTTCCGGTTTAAAAAGAGCAAATTCGTCTTGTCAAACTCTTCTATGATGCTTTGGCAAAGCTCTTCTGCATTGCAGTCTGACAGGACGGCAATAAAATCATCACCGCCGATATGGCCGATAAAATTCGACTTGGGTATATGATCCTTCAGTATACCGGCCAAGCACTTGATCAGCCGGTCACCGTTTTCAAACCCATATACATCATTGTAAGGCTTGAAATTATCAATATCAAAATACAATATCGTATATAAGCCTGGTGAGTCAATGCACATTTCAAGCTGCTTTTCAATGAGCATGTTGCCTGGCAGTTCGGACAATGGATTTAAATGCTTGGCGTTTATCACTTCTATTTCAATGGACTTTTCCAGCAGATCCTTGACTGTTACGATACCAAAATACTTCCCATCCCTGGTGACGGTAATGAAGTCGTAGATTTTATCGTAATGCCGGTGCATTGCCTTTTTGGCTACCGAATCTATACTGCTCTGAGAATCTACGCAAAGGAATTCTTTGCTCATGATCACGCTGATCGGCTTGTTGGCATACAGGGTATAGCCATATTTGTCGGAAATGTTGCGGAACAGGTCGTTCCTGGTGATGACGCCTGTGACAACCCCGTTCTCTGTCACGCAGAAGCCAGGTAAAGTACAGTCCTTTTTCATCATATCCAGTATCTGATTCACTACGGTGCCGGGGAGTATCGTTTTGGAGGATGTGGTGATGCTGCCAATATCGATATCACAGAGCCGGTTGCATAGGATCAGCCTTTTTTGTTTGTCGGCCTCGCAGATCAGTTGAAGAACTTGACCGGCAATAGGTGCAAGATCGGGATTCGGCCGCTGTATTAAATACCCCTGGCCAAAGTCAATGCCGATTTCAATCAGTTTCAGAAGCTCGCCTTCCGTTTCGATCCCTTCCGCAATGAGATAGGTATTGGATAGGGAGGCAAACTCGCGCATACTTTTGACAAGCGACTGCTTGGTAACGTCCTTATCGATATCCCTGATAAGGTTCATATCGATCTTGATAAAATGCGGGCAGACATCGGAAATCAGGTTCAGGCCGGAGTATCCCGCGCCGGCGTCATCAATGGCGATCTTATAGTTTTGATCTTTGTAATTGCGGATCGTTTTTATAAAATCCGCCACGTTGCTGATGGCTTCCCTTTCAGTTATCTCAAATATGACGTCTTCGGCGCTGATGGAATACTGGCTGAGATAATCTTTGGTGAAGCCCTGCTGGAATTTGGGATCATGCATGATGCTGGGATTAACATTCAGGAAAAGCCTGATCTTTGTGCGCAAGGCGTATAAAGTTTCTATTGCTTTGGTACGGCACAGCAATTCCAATTCCCAAAGCTTGTTGAATCTTTGTGCACATTCAAAAAGAATGCTTGGGCTTTCCATTTCGCAACCGTCGGGACCGCGGCTTAGAGCTTCATAACCGTAGACAGTGCCATCGCGCAAAGAGACAATCGGCTGAAACACAATGCGGATCTGCTTTTCGGCCAGGATATTCAAAAACTGCTCTCTACGAACGTTTCTTTCCTCAATTTTGCTCATGAAGCAATTCCTTTTGTTTTCTATTATCCAACGACCATATTACAGTTGGAATGTAATGACTGTGTTATGAAAATGTAATTTGAATCAGAGCCTGCCCAAATGTTCAAACGGTTTTTCTAAATGCCGGATACATTGCAGTGTCAGTCTTTTATCTATTTTGTCAATTGAAATTTTAATATCAAAACCATACAATGAAGGACAGTGACCGCATAGATAAACGAATCTTGAGGTATACAGGCATGGAAATTTGGGATGTATATGACAAGGACAGAAACAGAACCGGCAGGACGGTTGTTCGGGGAATCGAGATGGCGGACGGGGAATACCATTTGGTGGTCGATATATGGATCATGAATACAAAGGGTGAAGTCCTGCTGCAAAAACGCTCCATGGAAAAGGAAACAGGCCCAGGGCTATGGTGCTGCACAGGTGGGGCTGCCATTGCGGGGGAAGACAGTGCACAGGCTTTTATAAGGGAAATGACGGAAGAGCTTGGCGTTGCTCCTAAGGTGGAGCACGCGGAGATAGCGTTCTATCATACGAAGCGGAATTACCATAAGGATATCTGGTTTGTACGGCAGGACATACCGCAAGACGCATTCCAACTGCAAAAGGAAGAGGTGGAGGCCGTGCGGTGGATGACGCTTGCACAGTTGGAACAGGAAGCAAAGGACCCTGCAACGTGGTGGCGGCTGTCCTATTTTGACACGATGCTGGATTATTTAAAAACAAAGGAAAAGGAGGGCCGATGATTGATGCAAAACATATATAAAGAAGATATGCTCCTGCGCACATGTCACTGCGATTTTCGCGGCACATGGCGGCCCAGCGCCATCTTTGAAGCCATGCAGGAAGCAAGCGGAATGCACTCCCACTTGCTGGGTTGCGGACGGGATGCGTTGATTCAGCAGGGGTTTGTATGGGTTTTGTCCCGGATGGAAGTGCAAATGAACAAATATCCCGGCGCGGGTGACAATATATCAATTGAAACCTTTCCAATGAGCAACCGGCGCTGGTTCTTTCCGCGTTACTTCATTTTCCGGAACGGGCAAGGAGAAGAACTTGGTTGCGCAGCCAGCCTGTGGGTGCTGCTGGATCTTACAACAAGGAAGATGGCCCCGCCTGACAGGATTGTCCATCTGATTCCGGACAACAGCGACCTTATTGCTCCCATGGGCCTGCCATCCACCGTAGCGGAAGTGGAGGGTGAGGAGAGGCAGCTTACCCACACGCCCGTTTACAGCGATCTGGATGTGAACAACCATGTGAATAATGCCAGGTATGTGGACTGGCTTTGCGACGCACTGGGCTATGAGGCTTTGGGAACACAGACTTTACGCGCCATCTGCATCAATTATGAGGCGGAGGTGAGGCCGGATCAGGCCATGGAGCTGAAGCTGAAAACTCAGGGCAACGCCTTCAGCCTTTCAGGGTATCATGAAGACAAGCGGCATTTCGGGATCGGCGGCACCTTAATGAACAGAGTTTAGAATAAGATCAAGCCTGTTCCCCATTCAGCAGTTTCCTTACCTCCCGCAAAGCGGCCTTCATGGCGGTGGGAAAGGGCAGTCCGGATAATTCTGAAAGGGAAACCCAGCGGTGGTCCATGACCGGTCTTTCGTTCTCTACACTGAAATGCATCAAACGCATGTTCCAGACGCGGTGGGTGAATATATGGCGGACGCTTCCTATATCGTCCACGTAGGCTGCTTTCAGCCCCAGCGCCTTCAAATGCCTCTCCATGGCGGCCGGTGTATCTCCGCCTTCCAGCAGTACGAATACCCACAATCCGCCCAAGAGCTTTTCCCTGCGCATGCATACAAGGATTTTATCCTTGCAAACCACCAGGCCCACCCCCATTAAGACTTGTTTGGGGGCTCGGGCCTGCATTTTTACTGGCAAAAGCTCTGCATCCCCGGCACCAAAGGCATCGCAGCAATTAGGCAGGGGACACATATCACAAACCGGTGTGCCGGGTATGCATACGGTAGCGCCCAGGTCCATCATGGCTTGGTTGAAGTCGCCCGGCCGGACGGACGGCACAAGAGTGGCTGCTTCCTCATGGATTCTACGTGTAATGCTGGGGATGGCGATATCTTCCCGGATGCCCTTTACACGGCTTACCACACGCATCACATTACCATCCACCGCAGGAGTTCTTACGGAAAACGCGATGCTTGCAATGGCGCCGGCAGTATAGGGTCCCACGCCGGATAGGGAGCGCAGCTCTTCCAGCGTGGAAGGAAGACGGCCGCCATACTCTGCCATGATCTGCTTTGCCGCTTTTTGCAGGTTCCGGGCGCGGCTGTAGTACCCCAATCCTTCCCATGCTTTCAGCAGTTCCTGCTCCGGTGCTTCGGCCAGAACCTTCACTGTGGGAAAACGGGTCATGAATCTTGGATAATAGGAGAGGACAGTTTCTACCCTTGTTTGCTGGAGCATAATCTCAGAAATCCATATGGCGTAAGGATCTTGCGTGTTACGCCAGGGAAGCGCGCGCTTATGTATGTCATACCAGCTGAGTAGCAGCCGGGATATAGAATCTGTGCAGCCGATAACAAATCTTCCTTTCAAACGGTTGGACATATTAAAAGTGTCATCATCATTGTACCATAAAACTTTACGTTTCCAATGAAATTCCTATATTGGGCATAAATTGAAGCAAATATAAGATAATACGAGAAAACATGAAAGTATTTGCATGAGCCCTGGAATTGAGGGAAAAATCAGGTTAATCGGCAGAAATTCAAAATGGGAATCACTTGATATCCCTTTGTAAATGCCGTAAACTATGCACGTGCGGTTTAGCACTCACTTAATTCGAGTGCTAACAATATGAAGAATCGAAGCAGCGAGGAGGATCACAATGAACGTTAAACCTTTGGGCGATAGGGTCGTCATCAAAAACATTGAGGTCGGCGAGACTATCAAGGGTGGCATTCTTCTGCCCGGCACTGCCAAGGAAAAGCCGCAGATGGCGGAAGTGCTGGCTGTGGGTCCCGGCGGACTGGTGGATGGCAAGGAAGTCAAAATGCAGGTGACAGTGGGACAAAAGGTTATTTATAGCAAGTATGCCGGCACCGAAGTGAAGGTCGATGACAAGGAACTCATCATTGTTCGCCAGAGCGACATCCTGGCCGTTGTGGAATAATTGAGGAATAAGAGGAGGTCAAATACATGGCTAAGCAGTTAAAATACGGCGAAGACGCCCGCCGTGCCTTGGAAAAGGGCCTGAATGCCCTGGCGGATACCGTCAAAATTACCCTTGGCCCCAAGGGCCGCAACGTGGTGCTGGACAAGAAGTTCGGCGCTCCCCTCATCACCAATGACGGCGTGACCATCGCCAAGGAAATCGAATTGGAAGACCCCTTTGAGAACATGGGCGCGCAGCTTGTAAAGGAAGTTGCCACCAAGACCAACGACGTTGCCGGCGACGGCACCACCACCGCTACCTTGCTGGCTCAGGCCATCGTGCGCGAGGGCCTCAAGAACCTGGCTGCCGGCGCCAATCCCATGGTATTGAAGAAGGGCATCGAGGCCGCCGTTGAAGCCGCTGTGGAGGGCCTGAAAGAAATCAGCCAGCCCATCTCCAACAAGCAGGCCATTTCCCAGGTTGCTTCCATTTCCGCCGGTGACGAGGAAATCGGCCGCCTGATCAGCACCGCCATGGAAACCGTGGGTAAAGACGGCGTCATCACCGTGGAAGAAAGCAAGACCATGAAAACGGAAATGACCACTGTGGAAGGCATGCAGTTTGACCGCGGCTATGCTTCTGCCTACATGGTTACCGATACCGATAAGATGGAGGCGGTTCTGGATGATCCGCTGATCCTGATCACCGACAAGAAGATCTCCAACAGCCAGGAGATTCTGCCCATCCTGCAGCAGGTTTCCCAAACGGGCAAGAAGCTGCTTATCATTGCTGAGGACGTGGAAGGCGAAGCTCTTGCCATGCTGATCCTCAACAAGCTGCGCGGCATTTTGACCACCGTTGCCGTGAAGGCGCCCGGCTTTGGCGACCGCCGCAAGGAAATGTTGCGGGATATCGCCATCCTGACCGGCGGCCAGGTGATTACCGAGGAACTGGGCCTGGATTTGAAGGAAGCCACCATGGATATGCTGGGCCGTGCCGGCACCGTGAAGGTGGAAAAAGAGAACACCACCATCGTGGATGGCGCAGGCGACAAGGCGGAGATCAATGGCCGCGTTGCCAGCATCAAGGCACAGATCGCCGAGACCACCAGCGATTACGATCGTGAAAAGCTGCAGGAGCGCCTGGCCAAGCTGGCCGGCGGCGTTGCTGTGATCAAGGTTGGCGCTGCAACCGAAATAGAAATGAAAGAGCGCAAGCTGCGTATCGAAGACGCTCTGGCCGCCACCCGCGCTGCAGTGGAAGAGGGCATCGTGCCCGGCGGCGGCGTCGCGCTGCTGAACGTGCTGGGCAAAGTGCAGGCGCTGCTCAGCAAGTTTGCTGGCGATGCCAAGACCGGCATCCAGATCGTGCTCCGCTCTCTGGAGGAGCCTATCCGCCAGATCGCTGTCAACGCCGGTATCGAGGGCAGCGTTATCGTGGAAAATGTCAAGAATGCCCACAAGGCCGGCTATGGCTTCGATGTTCTGAAGGGTGAATACGTAGATATGGTGGAAAGCGGCATCATTGACCCCACCAAGGTAACGCGCTATGCTCTTCAAAATGCTGCCAGCGTGGCTGCCATGCTTCTCACCACCGAATCCCTGGTTACCGATATCCCCGCTCCCGAACCCGCACCTGCGGCTCCCGGCGGCGGAATGGGTGGAATGTACTAATCGAAACAAAAAGCGGCGCTGCGGCGCCGCTTTTTTGTTTTCTAATAAATGAGAAATTCCCATGCAATTTCTAATTATGATCTAATTTGTATTTGGCTAATAGCGGTGGTATGATGTTTGTGACTTGCAAAGGAGGTCAAATGTATGGAGAAGAATGCAAGCTTTCAAAAAGAAAGCATTTCCGAATTGTACTGCCGCCTGACCTGGGCACAGCTGGAGCTGCTGGCCGACGACGTTCAGGAGATACAAGTGCTGGCTTCCGGGGACGATCAGTCGGTGACGGACCTGCGCATCGAGGAGCGGGACGGCCGCCTGATCGTGGAACAGCCGCCGTTCGTATTTTCCCTGAATTTCATCACCCACAAGTGGACCCAGGTATGCATCCGCATCCCCAAGGAATGGCGCGGCAACATTGATGCACATACCGTCAGCGGCCTGCTCAACAGCCGCGGGATCAAGGGGTCGGAAATCACGCTGGATACCGTCTCCGGCGATATACGGGCCATGGCCATATCATCCGAAGGGCTGTCGCTGCGCACCGTCAGCGGCGACCTGAAGGGCGGGGATCTTCGGGGTGAGCGGATGTCGCTGCGCACCGTCAGCGGTGATGCACGGTTGCAGAGCATTGCTTTTGAACAGGTCCGCTTGAACAGCGTCAGCGGCGACGTATGGCTGGAATTCCGCGCACCATTTGCCAGGGTGGATGGTAACACCGTGTCCGGCGATCTGGAACTGCTTGTACCCATGGCAAGCCTGGAAGCTTCCCTAAAGGCTGTAAGCGGGCGGATCAACACCTCCGGTGTCGTGCTCAAGGAAGGTGGAAGCTCCGTTCACTGCAGCGCCGTTTCCGGCGACCTGACCATTATCTCCACCTTGGAAAAGCCGCAAAAAGCATAAAATAGTTGGCAGCCTGCCGGAAATCCTGTATAATAAGGAGAAATGAAATCCCTTACAGG
>JAEZJP010000068.1 GCA_023415715.1 Bacillota bacterium | reverse complement strand
TGTGCACCAGATCCTCCTGGGTGCATCCGGGCACGGTATACTTGCGGGCCACGTGCACCACCAGGCGCAGGTTATGTTCGATCAATGTTTTGCGGGCAATTTCGGCGGTTTCGCCCCCTGATTGCATAGCATCCAGGCATTCCGCCTCCTGCTCCCTGGTTAAAGGTTTGGGAAAACTGGAGCGGCCCGCGATAAACCCAAGGAGAAACAAACATTCCTTTACGATAAAGAAAAGAATCGTATCGATCATGTAAAAAATCCTCCTTATGGGCTATTCTATGCCGCACAGGAGGATAAGGTTCCGCACTCTTTTTTTATTACTCTTTGCAGATTCTTTTCTAATTTTCCCTTCCCATCAGTTATGCCAGAAAAAAGAGCATCTGTATGATCAATGTGTTTGCAGGTCTCTGAAACAAGTTCAAAGTATACCGGTCAGCTTTCCCGATCATGATATGATTAACAACTTAAAGGAGAAAGCAGATGAATGCCGGCTGGAATATAGAAACCTATTTGACACTCTCCGCAATTGCCGTTTCAACGATTGTTTTGCTGCTGATCATGCGGAAAAACTGGAAAAAATACGGGCTGCTCTCTCTATTAAGCGCAATTGCCGGCAATTTCTTATGCTATATATTCTGCAAATTACACCTTTATTGTTATCCGTATGAACTATTTCCCTTATTCATTATGCCCATACCACTCACTTTAACGATGTTTCCTGCCTGCGTTTTATTCGGCGTGCGGTACAGCCCAAAATCATGGGCCTATAAGATACCTTTTTATTGGGCTTATGTTCATCTTGGAATACTTATTGAGGGGTGGGCCGAAAAACAGACAAAAATAATCGAATTCTATGCCCCATGGGATCTTTGGACGTCATACACATGGTGGTGGATTTTCCTTCTGGTATTCGAATGGGTTGGCGGAATGATCGTACCGTCAAATTCCAGAAAGCCAGTTGACCAGGAGTTGCTAAAGTACGGCAAAATCGGGTGGTTTATGATTCATTTCATTCTGATCAGCACGATTTTCATTGCGGGTGCCTATACGGGGTTTACCCTTTTGAAATGAGCCAACTGCCTCACGCGGACAAATGGTTCCTGACCGGCCCCCTCAAAATATCCCCTTCCGATACGTCAAACGGGAAAAACAGCGTAAGCAGCGTTCCCGCCACGCCATGGGTTTGAACCTTTTCTCCCGTGTCTTTCAAGACGATCAATTCCGGCTTATACGTGCGGCTGCCTGACGGCGAAAGCACTTCCAGGCTGTCGCCTACATAAAAACGGTTCTTAAGTTCCACCGCCGCGTCTTCCCCTGCTTTGGCGGAAGCAATCACGCGCCCCACATACTCCATGGATTGGGTAAAACCTTCCGCACCGCCGCATGTTTTGGGCGCACCCAGGAAAAAGCCGGTATTGCCCGGACGGTGGCTGGCCTTGTTCAGCTCCAGCGTAAGTTCCGGCAGCAGCGCATAAAACGCTTCTTCCCCCTGCCCAAGTGCATCAAGCCCACGCCGGTAGGCCGAGACGACAGTGGCCACATAATACTCCGTTTTCATGCGCCCCTCGATTTTAAGGGAGCTTAGGCCGCATTTCGACAGCTTTGGCAAAAGCGCCATGGCGTTTATATCCTGCGCGGAAAAAATGTAGGTGCCGTTTTCATCCTCACATACAGGGAAATACTCCCCCGGCCGCTTTTCCTCCACCACATGGTAACGCCAGCGGCAGGGCTGGGCACAGGCGCCCTGGTTTGCCCCGCGCCCTGTCATGTAGCTGCTTAGCAAACACCGTCCGGAATAGGCCATGCAGGCCGCGCCGTGAACAAACGCCTCCAGTGTAAGGCTGGGAGGCGTATTTTTCCGGAGCGCGGCTATTTGATCTATTGTCATTTCCCGGGCCAGAATCACCCTTTGGGCCCCCAGGCCATGCCAGAAGGATGCTGTCCTGCTGTTTAGCGTATTGGCCTGGGTGCTTATGTGTATGGGCAGGCTGGGCAGTTCTTCCCGGAGCAGCGTCACAGCGCCAAGATCGCTGACAATGGCCGCATCCACGCCGCAGCCCAGCGCAAAGCGGGCGGCTGATAGAAGCCCTTCGAAATCTTCGTCAAAGGGGAATATGTTCAATGTCAGGTAAAACTTTTTTCCCTTTTCGTGACATAGCTTAACAGCCTGCGGCAGCGATTCTTCCGGGAAGTTGCCCGCAAACGCCCGTAAACCGTATCTTTGCATGCCGCCGTATACGGCGTCCGCGCCAAAATGCAGCGCTGCCGAAAGCTGGGGCAAACCTCCGGCCGGAGCCAGAAGCTCCGGCACGGTGTTTATTTTGAACTCTGTCACGGTTACAGACCTCTGCTCTCGTCGTATGCCTTCCACAAGGGTGCGTAAATGGCCACGGCCTGGTTGTGCTCCTCCTGCGTTTTGGAGAAGGCCAGTTCCCCGGTATTGGGATCCTTGCTGCAGAAGAACAAATACTTCTCCGCCACAAACGTCTCATCGGGATACAGCGCCGCCTCGATGGCTGCGGGGGACGGGCTGCAGATAGGCCCCAGGGGCAGGCCGGAATACTTGTAAGTATTGTAGGGAGAGTTGACGTTCAAATCATTATTGCTCAGCGACATACGCCGGACCCCGGTGATGTAGTGGATGGTCACGTCGCTGCCAAGCTTCATGTTATCCTTTAAACGGTTGTGGAACACAGCGGAAACCCTGGCAAAGTCCGCTTCCTTGGCCTCCTTTTCGATCAGGGAGGCCATGGTAAGCACCTGGTCCATGGTCATGTTCAACTCCTCTGCCCGATCATGGAATGAGGCAGGATAAACCACTTCCGTCTGGGACAGCAGTTTGCGGATGATATCAATGGTGGTGGCGTCGGTATACACCTCATAGGTATTGGGGGACAGATACCCTTCCAGCGCATACTTGCGCCGGCCCGCATTGGGGCTGGCAAGCACATCGCTTATATAGTAGTACTCGCTGAAACTTTCCCCGGTTTTGCACAATTGCAGGAATTCATCCTTGTTTTTGATAACGCCGTCGGTGAAAAGCTTGTTTGCTATATCCTCAATCGTCCAGCCGGGGATGATGGTGATTTTTGCCGTAATCGGCTTGCCGTCGCCCGTGGTCAGCTGGTTGGCGATCTGGTCAATGGTCATGGCACGGGTCAATTGATATTCGCCAGACTGTATCTTTTGGCCAAGGCCTATAAAATCGCAGTAGTACTTGAAAATCGTTTTGTTGCGGACCAGATTCTGGTTTTCCAGGTTGGTGGCTACTTTGGTCAGGCTGCTTCCGTTTTCGATTACAAAGGAAATAGGCCCGGTGCTGGAAACATCCACCGGAGCCAGATAATTGCTGTAAACCCAGTTCCAACCCTTCATGGACAGGCCCACCACCACAACAAGAGAGACCAGCACAATCAAAATAGGCCTTAAAATATGCCAAAGGCCGCTGTACCAGTATAAGCCATACTCCCGCTCATCCCGCAAGGACTGGTGGGTATAATCTTTTTTGGGTCCGCGTTTTTTCACGTATGAAGCCTCCTTGTGTACCGCCTACTCCAGGCCCGGAAGATGAAAATCCAGCCCGGAAGCATCCGTCAATATTTTAAAGATGTCGCCCATAACCTGCTGCAGACGCATTTCTGCCAGCAGGTAGGCTGAAACCTCCTGGCTGGCAAACAACAGCGCCGTTAATTGGGAAAAGCGCTGCATTTCCTCCTCATGGCCGGAGGACTGTGCGATGGCGGCCATTTGAAGCTTGGTCTGCATCTTCTTGTATTCCGTCAAAAGCGTTCTGTTGGTATCATCCGCAAAGACGGTTTCCTTCAGTCCGGCGTAAGTTTGATATTCTTCGCTTTCCCGGATATCCCGGGCCAGCTCGTGGGCCTTACTATATTGCATGTTCGTCCCTCCCTGATACAACGGGCGTAGCGTATAAAAGATTGCAGTAAAATAGGATTTGACCCCAGCCCAGAAAATGGGTTGGGGCCGCATGCATCTTGGGGAGCAACGAGGGGGCCGCAGCCCTCTCGTTTGTAATCGTATCACCCGGCTTTGCCGGGTGGGCGGGGTGCTTGCGGAGCAAGCTTTCCTTACGCTTTTCTCCGGCCGTGAGAACCATGCGCCATCCGCAGATGGTGCATGGTCGAACAGGAGAAAAGTGAAAAATCGAGAAAATGACTTGTCATTTTCTCGAAAATCGTTAGATCTCTACGATGATCGGCAGAACCATGGGGTTGCGTTTGATCTTTTCGTAGATATAGCGGTGCAGTTCATCCTTGATGCGGTTCTTCATGGGCAGCCAGTCGCTGCCGTCCAGCTTGCCGTAGGATACGATGATGCCGCGCACCAAGTCTCTGGTGGACTCGATGATGTCCTCATTCTCCCTTACGTACACGAAGCCGCGGCTGATGACATCGGGCCCGGAAACCAGAACACCCCTGTCCCGGTCAATGGCCATGACGATGATGATCAACCCGTCCTGGGACAGGTGCTTGCGGTCGCGAAGCACAACATTGCCCACATCGCCGATGCCCAGGCCGTCCACCAGCACACCGCCGGTAGGTACCGTTTCGGTGATGGCCAGGGAGGTTTCGTTCATCTCGATGACCTGGCCGAGTTCCGGTATGACGATGTTCTTGCGGTTCATGCCCATTGATTCCGCAAGTTCCGCATGCTGCCAGAGCATACGGTACTCGCCGTGAATGGGAATAAAGTACTGCGGCCGCACCAGCACGTGCAAAAGCTTCAGTTCCTCCTGACAGGCATGGCCGGAAACATGTACCGCCTCAAGAGCCGAATAGATGACCTCCGCCCCGCAGCGGTACAATTGGTTGATGACCCGCGCCACGCTTTTTTCATTGCCTGGTATGGGCGTGGCGGAAATGATGACCATGTCGGTGGGCCTGATTTGCAGCTTGCGGTGCTCGTTGAAGGCCATGCGGGTCAGGCCGCTCATGGCCTCGCCCTGGCTGCCGGTGGTGATCACAAGAAGCTGATCGTCCGGATAGATGTCTATATCATCCATCTCCACCAGATAGCCTTCCGGAATGGTAAGCTCGCCGATCTGCATAGCCACGCGGGATACGCTGATCATGCTGCGCCCAATGAAACACACCTTGCGGCCAAAGCGCACGGCATTGTCGATCATCATCTGAATGCGGTGGATGTTGCTGGCGAACATGGCCACCAGGATGCGGCCCTGTGCCTTTTCAAACAGCTTGAAGAACGTTTCCCCAACCTTGCGTTCGGACATGGTGTAACCTTGCCGCTCCACGTTGGTGGATTCGCACAGGAATGCCAAAACGCCCCTGTCGCCGATCTCGGCGAAGGAAGGCAGGTCTGTAACCTCCCCGTCGATGGGGGTATAGTCGATTTTGAAGTCGCCGGATACCACCACCGTGCCCGCGGGGCAGGTGATAGCCAGCGCCGTTGCCCCGGCAATGGAATGGCTCACCTTGATAAAGCGCACCGAGAATTTGCCAAGCTGTATCTCATCCCTGGGTGAAACCACATTGAGCGCGATGCCTGAAACCCTGTGCTCCTTGAGCTTCATGTCCACCAGCGCCAGCGTCAGGCGCGTGCCGTACAGCGGGGCAGGCACCTGCTTAAGCACATAGGGCACGGCGCCGATATGGTCTTCATGACCATGGGTGAACACGTACCCCCGCACATTATCCTTCTTCCCTGCAAGATAGCTTACATCGGGTATCACAAGATCGATGCCCAGCATATCCTCTTTGGGAAACATGGAACCGCAGTCAACTACAATGATATCGTCCTCATACTCAAAGGCGGTGATGTTCTTGCCGATGCCATCCACGCCGCCTAATGGTATAATGCGAAGTTTGCCACTTGATGCCACGAGAAACCTCCTTTCACGGTTTCCAAAAATTCCAAAAAACATTTTTTGATCTGGGAAAAAGTACGCAAAAACGTAACGCCGGCAACACTGCACGGCGGCCATTTTCAGCCGGACTCCTATTTACCGTTTTCCTATGTTTTATTTAACGGAGATGTTCCTGGTCTTTATAAAAAGATCAGCGAACGCTCCGTATCATCCGCACATATCGGTTGTCTTAAGATCGGCAACCAACGGTTCCCATGCACTCAACCTATTATATCACAATTATGGCCCACTTACTAGCGAAAATCCATCGAAATGAACGCTGCAGCCAGCGAATTTTCGATGGATTTTTTGGTTGAATCGCAAAATATTCCTTCATATTCAGGCTTGTCCCCATTCTTCGACCCCATAAAGTTCCT
>JAEZJP010000011.1 GCA_023415715.1 Bacillota bacterium | reverse complement strand
GCCTGCTGCTTTGCGATCTGTTTGGCGCTCAAGACAACGATAGGGCTTTTCATATCCGCTGCCAGCGCGCTCTCCTGGGCGGCAATTGCATCATCATTCAAGCCAAAGGTTCGCATGTTGGTTTCGGCAACGATCGCGGACTTGGCGTAGGTGGGCATCGCAACAATGGCAGCCGCCAGATCCCCGCGCCCCGCCTTCAAAAGATTGCCGATGTAATTGACGCCTTGCATTCCCCAGCGCTTCATGACAGCATCCAGGTTATGGGAAGATAGATTGGCAATGGTGGTCAGGTCGTCCATTTCCTCATGGCCCGTTTGGGCGGCGGCGGATTGCAGATTATCGCTGGCTGCCTTCAATAGCGCCGCTTCCGCCGCCTGAAGTGCCTCCGACTTCGTCCCGGTTTCCATGTCCAGCAGCTTTAAAATATGGAACATAGTTTGAACCGTTTGCAAGGTGGGCGCTTCGCCCAATACATGGTCCGTAACCGTCTTAAGAGCGTTCTCGCCCAACCTGAGGATAGAGGACAACAGCCCGGCCATGCCGGATGCCTGATTTTTGATGTCACCCTGCACGGTGGTCGTGTACAGGATTTGAGGCAGTATCTGCGAAACCGCGTCCGGGTCAATGCCCAGGATGCTGTTCACAGCGGCATCATACCGGTTCACGGCACCCTGTACGGGGGGGATCGCAATCTGTTGCGGGATAAAGGCCTTGGTGGTATCCAGCACAAGATCGATGACCATCCTGACCGCGCCTTCATTGGTGGATAGCTTCGATATATCGCCGCCGGTCCCTGCGAGCGCATCGTATCCTTGCGCGGCGGCTGCTGCAAAGTCGCCCGCCCTGCGGGCATCTGCAATTGCCTGCGCCTTTTCGTGATCTGGGCCGAAGCCGGATTGCACGCCTGCGGCCGGCGCATACCACCCCGCGGACAACGGGTTCTTTGTAAGGCCCGCAGCCCACAGGCCAGGCATGCTTTCATGAAAGGACGTATAGCTCTTTGGCACCGCGTCCTTCTGGATCAGCGTGCCCTGCCCCTGTATTACCTTTTCCTCTTCGTTCCTGGCGACGAGTCCCAGATAGGCGGGATTGTGCGGCGCATTCTGGCGGGCGTTTATGATCTGCACCTGACCGCTTACATGGTTGGCAACATCCTTCCAGCGGTAATTTACGGGCCTTGTAAGCTTGGCAAGATCGCCGCCCACTAGCCCCTCGTCCATTCTTTGAAGGGTATCCAGCCCAAAAAGAGCGTCTTTCAAAAGGACGTTTGCGTCAATTGCCCCTCCGGCGGAAACGGCCCGGTTCAGCCTGGCATCAATCCTATCAGACAGCTTCCGGGTCTCCCCCTCCGCCGCCAAAGTCAATTGCTCCGCATCGTAAACCTGCTGGTAATGCCTGATTGCCGTATTATTCCCTGATTTCAGGATGCCTTGATTGTCGTTCAGCCATTTCTGGTTGAAGCCGTCCACGCCGAAATATTCCGCGGTTTCGTCTACCGTGCTGCCAAGTGCATACGGGTTGTACACGTAGCTTTTCGGGTCCCGCATGGCCCGGACGAATTCATCCGGCTCATACTGCCTGCCCTCACCCAATGCATACCGCGCTGCGTCAATTGTGCTGCTTCCGCTGGTTTTGCCGTTGCGGGCGGACCAGAGCATGCCAAATACGGTATCATTGTCAAAGTCGATGGCCCGGTTGAGAGATGTCGGCCGGCCCTTTTGCTGGCCTTCACGCAGCATGGTCAAAGTGGGATATTTGTTCCAGTCGTGCGTTTTAAAATCTCTTCATCCGAATAATTTCTGTCCTTCCTTCCGGCCCAGTAGCCGATCTCCCGCCTTAAGCCTTGCAGTTCCGTTTCAGCCTGACGGGTGCGCCCCTCGCTATCCGCAAGCCTTACATAGTAATAGGCCGCCGTTTCTTCCCGGCTGCTTTGTGAGGTGGGAACCTTCGGCATACCGGCCGCGCCTAGGCGTGCGTACTGCTTCAGCCAGGCCTTGTCTTGAAACCATTGATCGTCAATGTTGGATGCATCGATACCCAGCTTGCTTAATTCCTCCATCGCCCCTTTGTTGGTAGGCCGGGCATAGGGCCTGTAATAGGAACTGCCGGGATCCTTTTCGGAGGTTTGCATGAATTGATATAGATTCTTTGCCTCATCGGGATTTTGCGTAGATAACGCAATGATCTTCGCCAGCCCCTTGCCAAAGGGTGAAACAGCATCAAAAAGCGCGGGCACCGTGGGCACCTGCGCTGTTGGGTTAATATCCTCATACCGGGAGACGGAGGACGGATTTTTCAGCGTACCGCCGGTTTCCGCGCCTGTCCGTGGCTTCGTATCAATCAGGTAAGGCATATTTTGCATCCTTATCGGCTCACTTAAATCATGAGGCAGCGGGACCATTTCCACCTTCCCGCCGGTATAGATGGGAAGCGGGACTATTTCCACCTTCCTGTTGGTATGTTTCGGCGGGTCGACCCACTCAATCTTCCTTTCGGGACGCAGCTCTGCGGCTTTGACGGCTTTGACTGATTCCGAAAGCATTGCCGGCTGCCGGTTTCTCTCCTGTTCCTCCAGGGCTTTTCTTTTTATGATGTCAGGCATTCATTGCTCCTCCTTGCTTGGGTTAGTTAAAAAACAGCATCAAAAAAGGCCCCTCCCGTATAGCAACCCTCACCTTGAACCGAGGGAGCCGCTGAACCCGGCAGGCAGCCTTGTATGCCATGATGCTATCATATATAAAACCGGAAATGCAAGGAAATGCGCATCACACTTTTGCTTTTTTATCAAACGCTTCTTGCAAGCCGTAATTTCTATGAATCCTAAAAGTAGCTGATTGCCGTCTTTCTATATCACTTTTTTAGACGGTTTGTTTGCTGGCCATTTTTTGCTCTTTCTTGGCTATTTGTTTCCACGCAAACCGTCCCCCGTGTTCCTTATTGGATTGAATTCATCAATTCAAAAAAATATTCAGATTTATGAGTTCTATAAAGATTGTACCAGGCATCCAATGTCTTTGCAGAAAACACGTCCAAAGCTCTCAGGACATGCGCGGAAAATTCCAACGGAGCTATTCCGGAAGCAGTTATCAGTTTTCCATCTGTTACGGCAGGCTCCTGCTTATAGTACTTTTCTCCTGCATAGTTCGGGCAGATCATTTTAAGATAACCCAAGTCATTGCTTGTATGCCAGTTCGAATCCAGCAATCCATAGCTTGCAAGACCCATTGTAGCGCCACAAATCGCAGCTACAATAATACCTTCCTTTAAGCACTGCGCTGCCTTTGACAAGATAGGTTCATGAACTGTTTGGGTCCATGTATCTCCGCCCGGTAAAATCAAGGCATCTGCGTTTTCGATGCTGCACTCATCAAGTTCTATATCCGGTAATATTTTTAGGCCCCCCTTTGTAATAACAGGAGCCTTTTTAGTTCCCACCGTAACGATTTTTGATGGGGCTAAGCCTTTCTTATAGTACCTTCCGGAGTTTAGTTCCGCAGTTAAATAGCCTACTTCCCAATCTGCCATTGTATCAAACACATAAAGATATACTGGATTATTTTTCATACACACGCCCTCCATTTTTTTGTTTTTCAAGTGCTGGTCAAACATCCATCCTTGACTAAGGAGGATGTCTGTCTTCATATTAAAACAGCTTCACTGACAACTGCTGTCAGTGAAGCGATCACAATTGATAATAATCCGTTAATTCCGATGCAACAGAGGCAAGCTTTTTCTTTAAGCTCTGCGGCTCGATTACTTGAATAGCCTTTCCATAAGACAGGAGAAAATTGGGTACATATGCATGAAGCGCTCTTTCGTCAAGTAAAAAAACTGCTTGATTTGACGTACGCTCTTTCAGGTAATGACCTAAAAACCAATGCATGCACAAATCATCCAAAGCTTCTGACCTGCCGCGAATAATGAATGAAACCGCTCCATCCCTACTTTCAGAATCCGGTAAAAGACTATGTAAGAAAAATTCCCTGGCAGAAAAGGTTTCCGGCCTTTTAAACATCATTTGCGTCCGTTGTATCCGAAAAATCCGTTCTGCCCGAAAGCTTCTGATTTCATTTCGAAGATGACAAAAGCCAACCGTATACCATTTATTGTTCCAATAGAGCATTCCATAAGGGTCAATCACTCTTGACCGGGGTTGTTCATCACGGCTTGTACGGTATTCAATTTCAACAGAATATTCGTTTGCTATGGCCTGCTCCAGTTCCTCCAATATCAGCTTGACAGACGGGTCTATATCACGGTTTAACACTTCGAAACCGGCCAAGTGGCGGTTGAGGATACTTTCCTGCTCCCGGTTTGAATACAACTTCAATTTTTGTGTTGCATTGTTTAACGACTCACTGAAAGGGTATCCCGCTTCGTTGGCAAATACGGCGGCATGAAGCAGCGCTTTTTGTTCTTCAATATCGAAAAACAATGGTGCATGGACAAAATCACTCAGTAAACTATATCCACCGTTCTGGCCTGCATCTGATACAATCGGTACTCCGCTGGCGCAGAGCGAGTCAATATAACGGTAAACAGTTCGAATATTTATCTCTAATTTTTCCGCTATTTGTTTTGCAGTTATTTTTGATCCAGAATTAAGCATCCATAAAATCGCCAGCATATTATCGTTTTTTGCCATTGGGCATCCTCCTTTCCCAGCTTTATTCCATCCTGCCCAGGAAGTGGCATGGGGACGTCAGACTGTGTCAAAACCAAAAGCCTCGACTCACGCTATACTATATATGGTATAATTATGTCTTGCTTCATATAGTATATTGTGTTATTAAAGGCGATTTTGGCGTTTTGACACAGTCTGCCGTCCCCTGGGTCAGTCCCCTGTATCACAGTATCCTGCTCAAAAACTCCCTAGTCCTTAACTGCTTTGGATTGCTGAATATCTCTTCCGGCGAGCTGTCTTCCACAATCATGCCGTCATCCATGAAAATGACACGGCTGCATACATCCCGGGCAAAGCTCATTTCATGGGTCACCACCAGCATGGTGAGGCCACTCTTGGCCAAATTCCGAATCACGGTGAGTACCTCGCCGACCATTTCCGGGTCCAATGCGCTCGTAGGCTCGTCAAAAAGCAGCACTTCGGGGTCCATGGCAAGGGCGCGGGCAATGGCCACCCGCTGTTTCTGTCCGCCGGAGAGCTGGGCGGGGCGGGCGTCCTGGTAAGGGCGCATACCCACCTTTTCCAGGTACAAAAGTGCGTTTTCCTTGGCTTTTTTGGGATCGCGCTTGAGCACATGGGTTTGCCCTGTCATGCAGTTTTCCAGTGCGGTCATGTTATTGAACAGGTTAAAGGATTGGAACACCATCCCGACCTTGGCGTGGAACATGGCCCGGGTCCACCCGGTTTCCGCGTTTTTGCCATGGAAGTGAATCAAACCTGCGGTAGGCTGCTCCAGGTAGTTGATGCAGCGCAAAAGTGTGCTTTTCCCGGATCCGGATGCGCCGATGATGCAGGTAATGTCCCCTTCCGCAACGGAAAAGGATATGTCCCTTAGCACCTCATTGTCTCCAAAGCGCTTGTTAAGGTGCTCAATTTCTAAAACAGGGCCGTCGTACTTTTGATTATTCTCCAAGCTTTCCACCTCCCTTTGGCAGCGTGATTGCGCTGCGGCTGCTTGTTTGGGAACCGTGGATGGTGTAGGTGTTTTTACCGTCCATCTTTTTCTCCAGGAAGCGCAAAATGCGCGTTACGGTAAAGGTTAGAATCAAGTAAATGATGGCCGTGATGAAGAACACCTCAAAGTAGCGCATATAGCTGCCTGCGGCGGACTTGCTCATAAAGTACAGCTCGGTGACGGAGATAACGTTCAGCACGCTGGAATCCTTGATGTTCACCACGAATTCATTGCCGATGGAGGGCATGATGTTGCGAACCGCCTGGGGCAGCACCACAAAGATCATGCCCTGGAAATGCGTCATGCCGATAGCGTGTGCGGCTTCCTTTTGGCCTTTGTCCACGCTGATGATGCCGCCGCGAATAATTTCCGCCATGTATGCGCCGGTGTTGATGGAAACAATAAAAATAGCGGCTGTCATGACATCCATACGGATGTTGAGGAACTGCAGCGCGCCATAGAAAATAACCATGGCCTGCACGATCATCGGCGTGCCACGGAAAACTTCAATGTAAATGCCCAGCAAAAAGGACAGGCCTTTCACGAGAGCCTTTATAAACCAGGGATCCTTGGGCTTTACGGGAATAGTACGCAAAATGGCAACAAAAAGGCCAATCACAAAGCCAATGATGGTCCCGCTGAGCGCGACCAGCAAAGTATTTTTGGTTCCTGCCCAGAACAAGGGGCCGTATTTTTGCAAAATAAACAGCACCCAGTCTAAGAAATTGTTGGTGGTGGGCATCAAGTTCACTCCTTGCGGGCAATGGGATAACGGAAAACAAGCGGAAAGGGAACGGCAGCAGGCGATGAACCAAACTGTCCGTTCCCTGAAAGCAGCCGTGAAGGATTATTGTTGCGTGAGGGGCTGGCGGCCGGTGGCATCCAGCATCATTTGCAGGCGGGTGGCATCATCCAGGCCGGCCAAAATCTTGTTGATTTCGGCTGTAAGTGTGCTGCCCATCTTCAGTCCGACGGCAATTGCCACATCTTCCGGAGAGGTTTGGAAGCCATTGCCCTGTTCAAAGGCGACGTAGCAAAGGTCGGGGTTGGCCATCACATCCGCTTCCGCGCCGGGCCGCTCTGCAATATAGCCATCCACAAAGCCGCTGCGCACTGCCACGATCATGGCGGGAAAGCTTTCCATGGCAGTAGCCTTCACTACGCCCGGGATCTGGTCGATCACCGTGTAGTGGAAGGTGTTGAGCTGGGCGGTAATGTTGGCGCCCGTCAAATCTGCAAGCGCCTTTGCGCCGGCAAACTTGCTGTCCTTCTTGACCACCACAACCAGCTCGCTGGAGTAGTAGGGTTCGGAGAAGTCCAGTTTGGTCTTGCGCTCCGCCGTGGGGCTCATGCCGGCGATAATGGCGTCAAACATGCCGCTATCCACACCCATGGGCAGGCCGTCCCACTCGGTCTTCACAATGACAAGCTCCTTGCCAAGGCCTTCGGCAATTTTCTTGGCGATCTGCACATCGTAGCCATCTGCGAAACCTATGCCGCCTTCGATGGGCGCGGTAAACTCATTGGCCTCGCTTTGGGTCCAGTTGAAAGGGGCATAGTTGCATTCCATGCCGACGCGGAAGGTTCCCTCTGCCATGGCAGAACCCAGGGTTAAGATCATCAGGAGGGCAAGAAACAAGGAGACTGTTTTCTTCATAGTAGATTCCTCCATGTTCATAATACAGAAAAAAGCAGCGACTGCGGAAATACGCAATCGCTGCTTCCATCTTACAATAAAAGCGGTCGAATAGCGCTCCACGGAAAACCGTGACAGTCGGCGAAATATTCTTTCATCGACCAACGAAAGGGCTTCAACGGGCCCTTTCATTTCGGCGGCAATCCCTTTCTTCCTGCTGTCTACGCCTGTTGAAGGCTCTGGCAGGGATACTCTTGATTGACCGCTCCTCTATTCTATCGGAGCCATGGTTTCCCATCGCCCGATTTCAATTCTTATTGTACAAGGTTTATAGCCTGTGTCAAGGGAAAAAACCAAAAGAATTTTAGCAAATTCACCCAGGGGAGACTAAGTTTTGGCATTCTCAAACCAAATGCACTTAAGCAAATGATGATTTACTCGGGGATATGTCATTCTGAGCGCAGCGAAGAATCTTGAAACCCTTGATGCATATAGATTCTTTGGCCGCTTTGCTCCCTCAGAATGACACGTTGATGATATAATCATCGTTTGCTTAAGGCGGGCTTACGGTTTGGGCAGAAACATTGATCTGAAACAAAAACGAGGACGCAAGAAGGAGGAAGGGGGGATTTCGATGTCCCCCCTTCGCACTGAACTGCGCTTCGCTTTGCCGCCCATCACCGCTTCGCGGCACTGGGTACGGCGCAGCCATTTTTAATGGCTCTCGCCTAGTCCGGCTTCGCCGTCCCTCTTTAGTCCAGCGTTCCGCCTGCTCCGGCTACGCCTACGCAGGCTTCAGGCTCGCTGCGCTCGCCCTCCGGGTTACCTCCTCCCTGCACTCTCCATAACCCCCTTGAGACGACCAAGGCTCCGTAGCCGAAGCGCCGCCTGTGGCGGATGAAGCGAGGCGGAGGAGGCTGGCGAAACGAGCAATACGAACGTAGTGAGCAGTACGACGATTGAGCCAGATGGGGGGGCGGGCCCTGGACACGGAGAGGAACGAAAGCACGGGTATGTTTAGAATCAGGGATATGTTTTAGAGCAAACCGAAGGAACCGTCCCCATGATTGGATTGAAAAGATACTGCCTGTCTGGTACAATTACTTTGTTGAAGTTTATTTTTAAAGGGGGAATAAGCGTGAATAGTGACCGTATAAAAGAGTGCACAGCTCTTTCGGAAGAAATATTAAAGAACATTGAACTCTCTGAAATCCCTCTTTCAAATATTATTTTGAAAGGTCTGCGCCTTTGCCGTTTATTAGGTGATGCAGATGGTATTTTACTATTTACCTTTGAAGCATCCGGTTATCCAGAAAACAAAGACGGCTCGATGACTTCCGATGCTTGGAGAATTTCAAAAATAGCAGGTCGCCGATATTTTCAAAAAGAAGAAAATGGGGAAAGAATCGAGTATGCACATTTAGCCTTGGTATCACAAATTGAGCGGAATATAGATACGGGCAAGCTTCGAATACAAGCTGCACAAGACCCCGCTTCGTACTCTGGGGATATGACTCCATTAGCAATTGGATATATAAAAAATGGTAAAGAGCGTCAGATTATTGCAAGAGATGTTTCAGATCAAACAAAATGGATTGGAAAAATAAGCGGAAGCCTATATAACTATGTACTAGATATATATAATAAGCTACAATATGGAAATATAATGGAAGATATTTTTACAAAATCTCGTTTGTCCGTTAATACTACGTTGATGACACTTTGCCCTGAGGCGATAAAAAAATTCATTTCTGTTTATGACAGCATGGATTCAGAGAATCCTGAGGATTGGGCAAATGCCATTCATTCTTGTAGGAGGATTTTGAATGATTTTGCAGATAGTATATATCCTCCCAGTGATGAGCCAATAAAACTCGAAAATGGTAAGACAGTAAAAGTCGGAAAAGATCAGTATATCAATAGACTTGTTCAATTTATTTCAAGCAAATCTATTAGCGAGACATATGCTACTGTTGTCGGTTCCGATTTGCGGAGTATTGGAGAACGGCTTGACGCTATAAATAATGCTGTATGCAAGGGAACTCATTCTAGCCTTACTAAAGATGAAGCTTCAAGATACTTAATTCATACCTATCTTCTGATTGGAGATATCATACAGTTAATGTGATCAGAGGTACGGTTCGTGCGGTTTACAGAAAAATAATGAATATACAATAAATGCAGAACGATTATCAATTGTACACTTTGGTTGTTTGCTTTGCATGCCGTCTTCTTCCTTGGGTCCAGGGCCCGCCCCCCCATCTGGCTCAATCGTCGCACTGCTCACTACGTTCGTATTACTCGTTTCGCCAGCCTCCTCCGCCTCGCTTCATCCGCCACAGGCGGCGCTTCGGCTACGGAGCCTTGGTCGTCTCAAGGGGGTTATGGAGAGTGCAGGGAGGAGGTAAGGGGGGACATCGAAATCTCCCCTTCCTCCTCCTTGCGTCCCCGTCTCTCCGACTCCGTCCCCTTTGTTCCCCTACTTGTTTGGATCGCGCTTGGGTTCGCTGATCTGCGCCGCCAGATTCTCCGCCGACAATTGGCCCGTATAAAACTTCACCAATGCGTCCTCGTGCATCATGTACGTTCGCATTGGCGCAAAGCATACTGTGCCCGTATAGTTATCCAAGTCTTTAAGATACCCAGCTGTGACAGTGGAGGGGGAGTAAACATCCTTGGGGTTGTAGGTTCTGGGCACAACGTCCGTGAGAAGATCCGCGTTCCCTCCCCCATTAAGGCCTCTGTCCTTAAGGTCATTTTCCATACGGCCTATGATCTCGCTTATCCACTGGCTGTTCGCAGGAACGACAGATATACTTGCAATTCCCCGCATCAGCTCGGGCTGGCCGCTGGTGATACGGAAAGGTATGGTGTGGGACAGGCCATAGTCCCTGCCGGCGTTGTAACGCTCCCCGCCGTTGTAGTTTTCAAACAGCTGCAGCATGTTTTGGCCCTTCTTCTCAATTGGCTCCGCCTTAAAAAGCCGCAAGCCGATGTCCTGTGTGCGTTTCAGCAGCGCGATGAACTCAGGCGTATTAAAATTCAGCGTTTCTCCCGCGTAATACTGCTGCATCTCCCACGTGTTGATCAGCATATCCAGCAGCCAGCGAACGTAGCTATTTTTTCCCTCGCCTTTGTGAGAAGAGAGCGTATCCGCGACACGAATATCCATCTCAGGCTTTTTCTCGATTCGTTCCATCCATTTTTCCAGAAAATCCAGCAGCTCTGTGTAGCTCCCAGGTACATCCTCCTTCGTTAAGCCCGCTGCGACCCATGCGTCCTGCCGCCAATACATCGGTAAAAAAGTCACAATTCCGTCAAATCCTGCAAGCCCGACAATTTTGCCATCCCCGGTGGTGACAAGGCTCTTGATGTCAGGGCGCAGCCGGTCCGTCCACGCCCGAATGATCAAGCTTTCCGACAGGTCCGCCAGCAGGCCGGCGTTTTTAGATGCTAGAAAATCGTCACTGCTGGTGTTGAAGTTGTAAAGATCAGGGGCGTTATCGCTTTTAACGATCGTCATGTAATCGTCCCAGCCGTAGCTTTCATGAGTCGTCGGTATGCCGTGTTCCGTCCAATAGCCGGTTTCGGAGGTCCCTCCGCCCAACCGCAGGGGCGGACGGGTATCCTCCGCCAGTGCAGCCGAAGAAAGCAGAATGCATATCATCAGCAGAAAAGTGAAAATGTGCTTCATAGGTTCCTACCTCCTGATATAGTCAGGCCGGATGAAGGAAGAGTTACATTCGGCCTGCCATCCATTTATTTCACAGCAATCTTCGCCGTTGCGTCGCTCACAATCAGACTGTCTGGCAGTGTTTCCAGCGAGGTCATGGTCTCCAGCTTAACTGTGGGCAGATCGTCCGTTAATGCAGAGCCGGACAGATTGAGGCCCATCGGCAGAACATTCCCTTCATCGTCAGAAAAGACCAGGCTATACAGCGCACCCATCACTGAATCCGCCGTTGTGCCCTCTTTCACGGTAAAGGTGCTGGTCAGGTAAATGCCTGTGGCATACTGCTCGGCGTATACGCTCGAAAGCTTCATCTTGTCCAGCTCAGCATTGCCTTCCGGCAGATAGGTCTTTTCGTTAAGCATAGGAGCCACGGGGAGCGTAATATCCTCACGAGTCTTCCACTCGCCGATGGTTTCCCCCGTGCTTGGATCGAACTGCGTTACAGACATGTAGAGGGTCACGGGCAGCTCATCCTTGACCAACCCAGGATTGAGCATGGGCATGCTGAAGTATACGATCGAGCCGTCCTCGTTCCACATCGCATCCTCCATGGCTTCTCCGCCATCATACTCCTGGCCAATCTCGGCCAGCGCGCGAATGCCATAGAGGGGCAGGTTCAACTGCTTGGCGGCATCCAGCCAGCTGATGCCTGAATCCAGCTTGTAGCGCTTAAGCACCGTGCTGCTGATGGCATCGACCGCTTCGTAAACGTTCGTATCATCTGCGTACAGCACCTCGGAGCCATCCGTGGTGTGGATATCAGCAGAGCTCATCACCATGCGTTTGTCTGTGAGCAGTTGATTGAACGTAAAGGTCATGGGGCCGACCTGAAACTTACTCGGCGTGGTGGCATTCAGCACCTCCTGCGCCGCCTTGGGTACGGTGACGCCAAACCTCTTGCCCAAATAGTCTACCCAGCCCAGCTGGTTTGCCGCAATAGCGATCGCCACAGTCGTGAGTATCAGCACGATGGCAAGAACCAATCCAAACGATAGCTTTTTTTTCACTTTGATTTCCCCTTCCTCGCCATTTCGGATGCGCTGCGCGATGAAGGGATCGCCATGCAGATCAGAAAAGCAAGTATCGACAGTACGAACGATCTTTTCCTGCACTTCATGTTCAGTCACGCAAATCGCCTCCTTTCAATGCGCCACGCAGCCTTTCTTTGGCTTGTTTTAATCTGTGAGAAACGGTGACCTTGGAAATTCCAAGTATTTTTCCAACCTCCGCAATCGTCATTCCCTGATAGTAGTAAAGCAATAGGACTTCCTGCAGCTTGCTTGGCAAACCCATCATTTCGATTGCCAGATTGCTGTCATCTTCCCGTGGGACAACAGATTTTTCTACCAGCAGCTCTAAAGTTATGCGCCGATCCATATGTTTGAACCAGCCTGAACGCTGCATATCGCGGCAAGTGTTGATGGCGATTTTCATCAGCCACGATTTTTCGCTGCATTCCCCACGAAAATTCTCAATGCTTTTATACGCCTTGAGATATGTTTCCTGCACTGCATCCTCTGCCATTGCTCTATCCTTTAGACAGACATAGCACATACGCAGCAGCGCGGTTTGGTATGCTGCCACAAGATGATCGAATTGCGTTTCATGGATGATGTCTGGGCCCTTGACAACTTCCATCTGCGCATACCTCCTTACATCCTTATAGACGGATGGAGTATGTAAAACAATAAAGGGGATTGAAAAATTTGGTATTTTGACCATCCCATGAAAAATGAATTTTGCTGCTCTGTCATACGGTTTCTTTCCTCATCATTCAGTTCTCTGGTCTTTATGCATCATCGGATTCCAACTGCGTCCTGTCTTCCTGTATTATACCGTTTCCTTTTTTGTTCGCAAGAAGGGAAAACTGATCAAAGGCCAAATCCACACTTTGCAAAGGAGGCTGGCCATTCCCATTCTGTAGATTATTGTCTTAATATTGATCTATATAAATATTGACAAATGTCTATTTATGATATATAATAAATAGATTCACGCGCATCAATGTTTCCGTATCACGCAAGGATGTGCGTCAGCGTTTCGCGAGGTGCATGGTATGAAGGAATTTGCTGCTGAACTGGAAATACTCAAAGCCATCAGCGAACCTACAAGGCTGACAATCATCAACATGCTGTCCTCAAGCGAGATGTGCGCCCGCAATCTCCTGAAAGGCTTATCCATTACGCAGCCGACGCTTTCCCACCACATGAAGGTCCTCACGGACTGCGGACTTGTATCCGGCCGGAAAGAAGCAACATGGATGTACTATACAATCAACAAGGAACGGGCAGAGCAATTCAACCGGTTCATCGAAACCCTTACCCACCCCAAGGAGAGTTCCATTGGCAAACCATAATCTAACCGGCGAGCCGCAAGCCTTTGCAGCGAACAAGAACATACGCGCCCTGCTTGCCAAAGAAGGCGCGGATGCACTTCCGATTCCATTAGCAAAAATACAATAGAGAGGATAAGTGTATTGGTATGAAGATTGTAATCAATGGTGCGGCCGCAGCGGGTACTTCCACTGCAGCCAAGGCAATAAAGAACGTTGAGGACGCGCAGGTCACCATTTATGAGACGGATGAACAAATCTCCTGTTCGGGCAGCGGCCTGCCCTATTACATCGGCGACGAGGTAGAGGATATTGGCGAGTTAATCCCCAAGGTCACCGCCTTTTTCAAGAGCAAATACAATAGCATACAACCTCACAGGCGGGTATAACCAGTATAAGTTCCAAAAAAACACGAACAACTAATTAAAGAATTGCCCGGCCCGATGGCCGGGCAGTTCCTTTAAGTTCCGACTTCCTTGCTTCTACGGCTTGCTGCTTTGCGATTTGCTTGGAACTCAAGACTACGATGGGGCTTTTCATGTCCGCCGCCAGTGCGTTCTCCTGGACAGCAATTGCCGAATCATTCAGGCCAAAGGTTCGCATGTTGGTTTCGGCGACGATCGCGGACTTGGCGTAGGTGGGCATCGCCGTGATGACGGCCGCCAGTTCCCCGCGCCCCGCCGCCAAAAGATTGCCGATGTAACCTAAGCCCTGCATTCCCCAGCGCTTCATGACAGTATCCAAATTATGGGAAGATTGATTGGCGATACCGGTCAGGTCGTCCAGTTCCTCATGACCCGTTTGGGCGGTGGCGGTTTGCAGGGTTTTGCCTGCGGTTTTCAGAAGTGCCGCTTCCACCTCTTGAAAGGCTTCAGATTTCAACCCCGTTTCCATATCCCGTAGCTTCAAAATACGGAACATAGTTTGAACCGTTTGCAAGGTGGGAGCTTCGCCCAGAACATGGTCCGTTACCGTCTTCAGAGCGCCCTCGCTGAGCCGCAAAATAGCGGACAGCAGCCCGGCCGTTCCTAGTCTGAATGAAAGAATAAAATAGCTTGAATTTGTGTGATACAAGACGATAAGGACGCAAGGAGGAAGAAGGGGAGATTTCGATGTCCCCCCTAACTTCCTCCTTGCATTCTCCATTACCCCCTTGAGACGACCAAGGCTCCGTAGCCGAAGCGCCGCCTGTGGCGGATGAAGCGAGGCGGAGGAGGCTGGCGAAACGAGCAATACGAACGTAGTGAGCAGTGCGACGATTGAGCCAGATGGGGGGACGGGCCCTGGACCCAGAGAAGGACGAAAATGAGGAAAACCAAAGGGACGGCAGACTGTTTTCACCGTCCCCTGTGTTCACAGTGCTGATTTCATATATTTTCAATAATCAATTCCGCAATTCTAATGCAATCAGCCATAGACTTTGTGAAAACATCCATACCAAATCTGTCTGAAAAAATTCTGTGGATTTCCTGGGCTAAGTCAGGAACTTCTTTTGTTTTCATATATGAATTGTAAATTAAAATGCTCTCATCCCGATATTCGTCTTTGGGCGCAAATGGGAATAGATCCAATGGATCCCACTCATCAATAATCGAATTGATAACCTCAGTCATCATCATTCCCTCCTATTCTCCAAATACTCTTCTTATAACTGCCCACATAGCATCATCATAGTCTGCGCTCGTATATGTGGTAACAAGTTTTCCAGATCTATTGAATACGGCTGTACCCTCTTTTGTAATAAATATGTAATTGCCGCTGTTTTGCTCTAACACCTTGCCGCCTTCCATCCAAACATCCATCATATCTTGAGTTACGCCACGCTATTCCATGCGCTCTGTACCGTGAGCTGTCGTGTTTGCCCAGTCCGCTTTTAGGCTGGGATTTTCAACCATTACACCAAGCTTACCAAAATCATCTCCGACCTTGGCTATCTCTCCCACTCCCGCTGCTTGCCCATCAGGATTCCTCGCAGCCTCCGGCGGCTTCCCGGGGGACTGACTGGCTTCCAAATCCCCCATTTCCCCTTGCTGCTGATCGCCTGGGATATAATTCTCCGCAACCTCCGGCAGCTTTCCGGGGACCTGGCTGCCCTCCGAATTCCCCGTTGCCCCTTGCTGCTGACCGCCAGGGATTTTTCCGGGAGTAAAGAACAATTTCCGTTCCACCAAAGCGCCCACTGCATTCGCTAATTTAGCAGCCGCCATCGCATACCCTTTCGATAGCTGCTCCGCCATGAATTGAGCGTTTAAATCTTCTAAGGATTCCTCCTCCTGGGCAAGCCTGTATGCTAAGATGATCCCGCCTGCCAGTTCATCCACTGAACCGGTCTCGTATGAATTTTGGGTAAGCCCTTCAAAGTAACCGCCTTTGACGCCCTTTTCCTGGGCGTCATATGCCATATCCATCAGCTCGCCAGCTGTGATTTCCCCTCCGCTTTTCCTTAAGTGTTTGAGAATGGTCAACCTTTCATCCAAAGTCAAAACTTCAAGAGCCCAGTCATTCAAAAATGCTAGATCCTTATACTGTTCGGGGGCCATAGGCTCAAGTTTATCTATGCTGGTTTCGATTTTATCCTTCTGCCACGAATCAAGTTCCTTTATGATCGAGGTAATATCCTCTCCGTTCTCAAACCTCTGCTTCTGCTCTTTAAACAACGCCCCTAAAATGAGATTTACAATGTTATCTTTCTGTGCCATGGCCTGGGATGGGTGTTATCTGCGCGAACACTGTTCTCTGTGTTATCCTATCTACCAGGTTCAATAATCTACACAGAGAACCGCCCCCTGTATCCATATTATGAAAATTTTGACACAGTCTGCCGCTACCTGTTTTTTGCTCATCCAATTTCAACTATGTTTTCAAAAATGCACATATACTTGCCGGCAATCTGTTTATCCACATGATAATGCCCGAAAAACCACTTATTAAAAGTCAGCTTTTCCTTCACGCTTTCCAGAAAATCCGTCAATTCGTTTTCTTCATATCCATCCATCACCTGGCTTTGGATGGAATTCGGCGCACAGTGTGTAATCACATAGTCCACTTGCCAATCGCTTGCCTGCAAGTTATGCGCTGCAATTTGATATTCATTCTCGGAGGGCATTTCTTGAGACCACCAGTTCTTCCCTTCTTTTCTGCTTTCCTTATCGTGCGAACTGGCCCCGCCCATTGTGAATATTTTCTTTTCCCCAATGCTGTATACCTGGCCGCGCATCAAATGGAATATCTTATCATTGATCTTATGCGCATTTCCACTGCAAAATTGAATCACCGGAAATTCGTCATTCAGCATTTGATGATTCTCATGATTTCCGTCTATAAACAACGTCGTAAAGTTTTTGTTGGTCAGCCATTTAAGCCAATACCGTTCTTCGTTGCTACGGTCCCATACACCCCCAAAATCCCCGCAGACAATCACATAATCTTCTGCTGAAAGATTTTTCTGCCTGGGAAATTTCGTCATACTTAATTTATTGATGTCGATTGGGATGTGAGTATCCCCTGTGACAAATATCATGACTGACGCTCCCTTTAATGCCGGTTCCCGGCTTGCCACAGTATCCTTGTATTGCAGCATGCCGAGTCTCCGGTTGATTTTTGAATTTAATCGCCCCAGAATGTGTCTCGGGGACGGTTCTCTGTGTCTCGGGGACGGTTCTCTAGTCACATTCTAAATATATTTGCATAATTTATTCCAGTCAACCACTCTATCAGCCAGGCAGGGTATCAGTAGAACCGTCCCCTCGTCACGTATGTTAAGCAAACCGTCGATGCTCGGCGCTTTTAACGTATCTTCTTCATCTAAAGCCTGCACATCCTGATTCCCGTTGCGATGATCCGGCAGCTTAGCAGGTCTAACCTTGCATCATATTTCCCCTTCCCCACCGCGTTAATTTTTTGGAACCAAAATGAAACTGCCATCTTCCTGCGTCTGCCGTTTGTAGACTTCATGAGTCCTATACATGGGCGGTGGGTTTTGCCTAACGAAATAATACGTGTGCTCGTTCTCTGATTCCGCATCCCATGGAATATCGATGCTCAATAATTTATAGTCCAATATCTCCTGATAATCTTCCATACCGCGGCCTTCCTCAGGCTGCCAGCCGATGGGAAATTCCTTGGAAGGTCTAAAAAAATTAATAGAGATGCGCAAGTTGCTATATCCATATTTTTCTCCTAATCCTTCCCGGAAAAAGTCCTTTGCCCTCTGAACAACCTGCATCACCTTCATTAACCGTTCAAGCTTTTCTACCAATTGAACCTTGTCGTCAACAGGCTCGCAGACCATATAATAAGCGCCAACTTCGATGTCTCCTGCGACGGGCTTGTAAAATGAATACGTATCCCGAAACATATAGATTTCCTCTTCCTTGAGTCTCTGCGTAAGCTTGTGGTTCTCATACGCATTCTTGGCCATAAGGCCAAGGAGCATGGCCACGGCAAGGATAAGGACAAGGAGCAGCTTTTTTGTACTGATATGCTTTTGCATCAACCATCCGCCTCCCTGATCGTTTTTTCCGTATCCGCCCGGCTGCACCGTGCCCCGGTGTCCTTCGGGGCACGGCCTCGGTTAATTAATCGATCGATCCGCTGAAGGGTACCTCGAATTCAATGCAGGTCACAAACGGCTGGTATTTTCCTTCGCTTCCCTTATAGTGCTGAAGCGTGTACCACGCAGCAAAAGGCCAATACATGCCCTTATACCAATTCTTTTCCGATATATCGATTTCGTCCAGCCCGAAATGGTCGTATACGGTATATTGGATGGTACCGCTGTAATTCTTGCCGTCGGACTGGTAATCAGCAATATCGATATAATAGCCCCAGGTATCGTTCAGAGTGATGGTTAGGCCACCCAGCAGATCTAACATGGTATTGTATTTGGGCCTGCCTAAGTCGCGAATTATTTTATGAAAATCTTTATCCGTTTTCAACGCAGAAAGATCGCCTTTGTGAAGGCTTAGGAAAGCCTGTATACTTTCCATGGTATTAGCTACAAAGGTTTGTGTTGAGGGATGCTCAATCACCCTTTCCGTGAGAATCGGGTTGCTGTAATCCGCCCCGTTTCCATCTATAAAATGCTGAAACATATCGAGGGCAACATCCCTCATTTTGGGATCGCCGAGTGTGAATACATACGCCAGTTTCTTCATGGTATTTTCAACCTGAAATATTCCATATGCATCTTGGTCATATATATCAGCCATGTATTGAGCCGCCATTGCAATCTTGCCCAGATCTGATTTCTCTTTGTCGTTGACCTCAAAATCAGAGGCCGGCTTCCCTTTTTCTGTAAGTTTCGGCGGTCTGGACGATTCGAAAATCGAATATCCACCGCCCTGCTTTGTACTGGCCCGGGCGTCTACCGTCAGCCTAGTCCATTTAGTATATTTGGGCGCACCGGGCATAGGCTCAATGCTGCTCGAGTTGTACTTGCCTTCGTGGGTGTAATCGTAAGTATCATTTTTGATGTAATCGGGATCATACTTCACCCTGATATTTCTCGTCAAATCATGCGCTAAGTTTTGGTATATGTATGTCCAATTCCCAGACCCTCCGGCGACCTCTTTATACAATTCAGCCGCATTCGCTATGGTAAGCAAATCAGCTTCCGTAAGCTTCCCATCAAGATATGCCTGATAATCGGCGTCCTGAATCCCCATATGGCTGTATGGGTTGTTTCCCGTACCTACTGCCATCCAATCGGGCCCGCTTGTGTTCGCTGTGGGGGATGGTTTCGGCGTGAGTGAAGGCACTGGGATAGTCTCGGATGTTACATTTTGAGTCCCTATTGTGTTGGCACCGTTTACATATCCCACATCCGTTACCGCATCGCTTGAGGCCCATTCGCGGAAAGGTCCATTCCCTTTACCCTGCGGGACCATTGCATCATCGGATTCCAATTGCTGCCTGACATCCTTTATTATACCGCTTCCGTTTTTATTCGCAAGAAGGGATACCCGATTAGAGAACAAATCCACACTTTGCAAAGGAGGCTGGTCATTACCATTATGAAGATTATTGATGGCACGCAGGAGGTTACCGGATAAATGCAAAGATCCATTGAAAGCCGCATCTTGCATATCCAAAATCTGCTTCCCGCCAGGCAACACATGTCCCTGCTCCACAGCCTGTCCCCTTGCCATTTCCATAAGTTTGGCCCTTGCCTCAGCCAACTTCATGCGTTTAGTATCCACATCCTGCTTTGCCTGTTCATCCACCCTTGCCGTGGCTTGCTTCTGTGCATCGGTCAGTTTCTGCTGTGCTTCATTCAGTGTCTGCTGGTTTTGTTTAAGCTCCTTCTGCGCTTTCATCCGCGCATCGATCGTCTTTTGAAACTGATCAATAGCTGCTACCATCGCATCCGTAGCAGCCGTATCGGCCATGTTTTTGTGGAAAAGGGCTTGCGCTATGGTTAGCGCCTCTCCTCCGGCCTGCTCGTTCCTAAGAGCCTGATCCAATACCGACTTGGACTGATTTATGGTCATCCCTGCGTCGTTCACCTTCTGCATAAGGACGAACTGGACCTTTAGCGCGCCGCCCGCGGTAAGTTCTGCCTTCCTAGCTTCCACGGCTTGCTGCTTTGCAATCTGTTTGGCGCTCAATACTACTATGGGGCTTTTCATATCCGCTGCCAACGCGTTCTCCTGGGCCGAAATGGCGGCGTCATTCAAGCCAAAGGTGCGCATGTTGGTTTCGGCGACTATTGCTGATTTGGCATAGGTAGGCATCGCCGTGATGGCGGCGGCCAGATCCCCTCGCCCCGCCTTCAAAAGATTGCCGATGTAGCCTAAGCCCTGCACTCCCCAGCGCTTCATCACAGCATCCAGGTTATGAGAAGATTGATTGGCAATGCTGGTCAGGTCATCCAGTTCCTCATGGCCCGTTTGGGCGGCGGCAGATTGCAGGGTATCGCCCGCGGCCTTCAGAAGCGCTGCTTCCGCCGCCTGAAATGCTTCCGACTTTGTCCCGGTTTCCATGTCCCGCAGCTTCAAAATACGGAACATAGTTTGAACCGTTTGCAAGGTGGGAGCTTCGCCCAGAACATGGTCCGTTACCGTCTTCAGAGCGCCCTCGCTGAGCCGCAAAATAGCGGACAGCAGCCCGGCCGTACCGGCAGCCTGATTTTTGATGTCACCCTGCACGGTGGTCGTGTACAGGATTTGAGGCAGTATCTGTTTAGCCGCGTCCGGGTCAATGCCCAGGATATTGTTCACAACGGCATCATACCGGTCAGCGGCAGCCCGTAGGACAGGGAATGCGATCTGCTCCGGGACAAAAGCCTTGGCGGAATCCAGCACAAGATCGATAGCCATCCTGACCGCGCCTTCATTGGTAGAAAGCTTCGATATATCGGTGCCGGACCCTGTGAGCGCACCGTATCCCTGCTCGGCGGCTGCTGCAAAGTCGCCTGCCCTGCGCGAATCAGCAATTGCCTGCGCTTTCACATAATCTGGGCCGAAGCCTGATTGCTCCCCTCCGGCCGGCGCATACCACCCGGCGGACAACGGGTTCTTGACTATTCCCGTTGCCCATAGGCCGGGCATTTTCTCCTGGAAGGACGTATAGCTCCTGGGAACCGCATCCTTCTGGATCAGCGTGCCCTGCCCCTGTATCACCTTTTCCTCTTCGTTCCGGGCGGCAATATCCAGATCGGCGGGATTGTGCGGCGCGTTCTGACGGGCGTTAATAACCTGCACCTGACCGCTTACCTGGCTCATAACATCCTGCCAGCGGTAATTTACGGGCCTTGTAAGTGGGGCAAGATCGCCGCTACTCAGCCCCTCGTCCATTCTTTGAAGGGTGTCCAGCCCAAACAGGGCATCTTTCAAAAGGGCGTTTGCATTAATGCTCCCTCCGGCGGAAACAGCCCGATTCAGCCTGGCATCGATCCTATCAGATAACTTCCGGCTCTCCCCCTCCGCCGCCAAAGTCAATTGCTCCGCATCGTACACCTGCTGGTAATGCCTGATTGCCGTTTCATTCCCTGATTTCAGGATTCCTTGGTTGTCATTCAGCCACTTCTGATTGAAACCGTCCACGCCGAAATATTCCGCAGCCTCGTCCACCGTGCTGCCAAGGGCATACGGGTTGTACGCGTAGTTTTTCGTGTCCCGCATGGCCCGGACGAAATCATCCGGCTCATACTGCCTGCCCTTGCCCAATGCATACCATGCTGCGTCAATTGTACTGCATCCGCTGGTTTTCCCGTTGCGGGCGGACCAGAGCATGCCGAATACTGTATCGCTGTCAAAGTCAATGGCCCGGTTAAGTTGTGCCGGCCGGCCCTTTTGCTGGCCTTCACGCAGCATGGTCAAAGTGGGATATTTGTTCCAGTCGATGCGTTGTAGAATCTCTTCATCCGAATAGTTCCTGTCCTTGCGGCCGGCCCAGTAGCCTATCTCACGCCTTAAGCCTTGCAGTTCCGTTTCAGCCTGACGGGTGCGCCATTCACTATCCGCAAGCCTTACATAGTAATAGGCCGCCGTTTCTTCCCGGCTGCTTTGTGAGGTGGGAACCTTCGGCATACCAGCGTTGCCTAAGCGTGCGTGCTGCTTCAGCCAGGCGTTGTCTTGAAACCATTTCTCATCGATATTGGATGTATCGATGCCCAGTTTGCTTAATTCCTCCATCGAACCTTTGTTGGTGGGCCTGGCATAGGGCCTGTAATAGGAACTGCCGGGATCCTTTTCGGAGGTTTGCATAAACTTAAACAGCCGCTTTGCTTCATCGGGCTTTCTAGCTGAAAGCGCAATGATCATAGCCAGACCCTTGGCAAAGGGCGAAACAGCATCAAAAAGCGCGGGTTCGGTATATTCCCGCGCTTTTGGTTCAATAGCCTCATACCGGGAGATGGCGGATGGTTTTTTGATCATCCCGCCTGTCTGTGCCTGCGGCTTCGTATCAATCAGGTAAGGCATCTTTTGCATCCGCATCGGCTCATTGGTATCAAGAGGCAGTGCGACCGTTTCCGCCTTCCCGCCGGTATAGTTGGGAAGTGGAATCATTTCCGCCTTCCTGTTCGGATGTTTCGGCGGATCGACCCACTCTATCTTCCTTCCGGGTCGCAGTACATTCACAGCTTTGACTAATTCCGAAAGCTTTTCAGGCTGCCGGTTTCTTTCCTGTTCTTCCAGGGCTTTTCTTTTTATGATGTCAGGCATGCGTTGCTCCTCCTTGCTTGGCTTGGTTAAAAAAACAGCAACAAAAAAGGCCCCTCCCGTATAGCAGCCCTCACCTTGAACAGAGGGAGCCGCTGAACCTTAAAGGCAGCCTTGTATGCCATGATGCTATCATATAAAAAACCGGAAATGCAAGGAAATGCGCATCACACTTATCTATTTTTTTACTAAACCAATCAAAATCTCATTATTGAGTATCCCTGTTGACCATTATCCTGTCGATCAGGCCGTACTCCTTTGCCTGTTCGGCGGTCATATAAAAATCCCGCTCCATGTCCGCCTTGATTTTTTCAAGTGGCTGGCCCGTCAATTCGCTGTAGACAAGGTGCAGCCTTTCCTTGGTTTTTACAAGCCAGTCGCTGTGGATTTTGATATCGGTAGCCTGGCCGGCAAGCCCGCCTGAGATAGAGGGCTGATGAATGAGCACCTCGCTGTTTGTAAGCGCGAAGCGCTTTCCCTTTTTGCCGGCCGCCAGCAAAAGCGACCCGGCGCTGCCGGACTGGCCGATGCTGATGGTGGAAACATCGCATTTGATATAGTTCATCGTATCCATGATTGCAAGCGCGTCGGTAATGGAGCCGCCAGGACTGTTGATGTAAAAGTGGATATCCGCCTTGCAGTACGTTTGAAGCACCCTTGCCCTGTCTTCCATAGCCTTCACCTTTCAAAAGGATATGCCTATTATAATCCCTGCCCGGATTTTATTCTTGATCATTCTTGCTTACTTTGGGTTTGTCAGGAAAAAAGATCGGATACGCAGCACCTAATCGCCGGTATCAATGGCCAATGCATGAAGGGCAAGGCCGCAAATTGCTGAACGGATACTCCTTCAGTTTATCCGTATTCAAAGGCTTAAGCGGCAGATATTTGTCCTTCACAATTTTGCAGTTCTGATCCGCATGATAGTACTTCCCGCCATTTGGATTGTAAAATATGTTTCCGGTCCCTTCCGGTATTGATACTGTTAGATGAGGGAAGGCCTCATTCATTCCTTGTTCGTCCTGCTCTGTTTCCTTCTCATGGTCGACAATCAGGTCAATTTCTCCCTGGGGCGACACTATGTTGACCTGGTACTTTATCCTGTTCAGGCCCCTTAAGTCGGGCGCAGCGTACCGGAAAGCGATCATCCATATGCTGCAGGCGGTTCCGTCCAGTTGCCTGAAGGTATCGGGCAAAAAGGTGTAATCCCGTTTCAGTGCGTCCAACTGCTCCTCTGTAACCCCAAATTCCTTCATGGCGGCGTCTCTTGCCAGCTCCACCGCCTGCTGCATGGATAAATCCCCGCTGCCGGGCAGGCCCGGCTTCATAGTGGTATATCCCGCGGCATGGCCGAAGGTTTCAAAAAACAGCGCCTTGTCCTCATACGGCCAGAAATATTCAGGACCCTTTTCTTTTTCCCAAAGCGCCGTATTGTCAAGGATCATCTTTCTGTCCGCTTCCTTCGCAAGATACTCAGCCATGTCTTGCGCAAAGGTTTCCGGCCCGTATTCAATCACTTTTCCCGATGGCGATGCGACACGGACGCTGAAAAACAGGTCATCTTTTCCCGCGTAATTAAACACAACGGTCCACGCCCGCAAGTTGGGCGCCGCATCCTCCGCCGGCCACAGTTCGGCCTGGACGGTATATAGGGCCAGCTCGTTTTCCGTGACATTCCCTGCGGCTATAAACTTCTCCGATGCGGCCCGCATGGCCTGTTCTTGTTGAAGATCCTCCGGGCCGGGCTGAAGGGGGCTGTCCGCCAGCGCCGGGCCGCATACCGTCAGCGTTATAAGGATGACCGATATGGCAAAGAGAATTTTTCTGATCACAAGCTTGCGCATATGCATTCTCCCTCCAAAAATTGGCTTTTCCATAGAACGCTTTGATTATCCTTTTTTATCCAGAGGGGTGAATGCCGGGTTTATTTTACCTCCTTTCGCCGCCTGCGGACGGCACCTTCCTCCAAGAGGAAGGCTTTGAAAGAGGCTCCCTCTTGGTGGGTGAGGATGTTGCCGACGAAGGAGGCTGGAGGAGGTCCAGCGTATCTATGGCATAGTACCATTTTCAGGAAAAACAAAAAGACTGCAAATATAGCAGCCTTCTCATTACGATGATTCCAAGTATAAACCAGTACCTTAAGTAACGGCGATAAAATCATTTATTACTTCAAAAATTCATCCAGATATTCTTCCAGGCTGTGCACAAGCTCATCCACCGTCGTGCAGGGGTCACGCTGAGAAGGAGGTATGTCCTTGCGTTGATATTCCTTACGTATTTGTGCGGCGTTCCGTATGGCCGCTTTGAGCCGCCCATCTGCCGCAAAAACGGAAAACATATTTTCCATGTTCTTGGCATACCGCCCAAGCCCCCATGCCTGCAGCGTTTCATCCACCTTTTCAAACCAAATATCTCGGTGCAGCGCAGATTTCGCATAGTAAAAGTGTAAGTATAACCAGTATTCAAAAGCCTGATTGCTCCACGCCACCTTAAAGCCAAAAGTTCCGGCCAAGGCAATAGCTTCGTCAAAATCCTTGAAATCGTCCTTATCAAAGCAGACCCATTTGTTTTCATATGGAGCTGGGGCGCGGTTAGCAATCTCTATCGCCTTATTGACAAGCGCAACAGTTCCCATGCCTACGCCTTGTACGCATATGTCCAGCCGCGCTTTGGGATAGGACGCCTTGATGTAATCCCTCATGCCCCCAAGATACAAGGGCTCAGTCTTCTCTCCTTCTGTCACGATTAGCAGGGAACCGGGGCGGGGTATCCTCGACCCCTCCGTCCGCTCGCGATTTAGGGCTTGCTGTTTTTTGAACCTATCTTCTGTACCCATGCCGATTACACCTCGCAGCTCAGGGCGCTTTGCAGAATGGGGATCCCCCCATACGCGCCGCCCAGATACTCGCTTTCATAGGAGGCGTCTTTTCGGGTAGCGAATTCCGAAAGCGAGTACAGGGTCGATTCACAGGTTTCAGACCTGTCCACGAACCACACCTCATCCCTGCGGAAAAAACTATTGTCAAGTAAGGTGGTATCATGGGTGGTGTAGATGAGCTGGCCCTGCCCTTCCTGGGTATGGAACAGGTTGACGATATAGCGGGTTAAAAGGGGATGGAGCTGCATGTTAAGCTCATCAAAGAACAACGTGGCACCGCAATCCATCGACCTCGTGGCAAGCAAATACAAAACAATGGCCTTCCTGGTACCTTCGGATTCCAGATCTACGGGCAGGCGATGGTCCTGACCATCAACCCCAGAATGGATGAAATAGATCTTTGTTTCGTCTTTGTTCTTTTCTAATTCATAATCCTTTACCCGAATGTCCACAGACTTGAAAAAGGCAAGCAGTTTATCTTTGCCACCTTCATCGATTGCATCAAGCAACATTGTCAAAGCAGTCTTAACCTCGTCCTGCGAAAATGTTAAAAACGCAGGAAAGGCAGTAATAGTTTCAAAGGCTCTAGAGAACACATTAGTCCGCAGCTTGATACGGCTAAAAAACGTCAGCACCAACACGTCCATTTTAATGTTTTCCCGGTATTTATCACAGCTGCCCTTTATGCTTGAACCAAAGCGAATTTCCTGACCATCCCGCTCAAAAATTGTTACCTTTGCTTTTCGTGATCCCTCCAACGCGGTTCTGTAGAGCCACTCGGTAGTGATCTCCTTTTCATTGTATGAAAAACCGTATTCGTACTGAAATTGGTCATCTATATAAGCAGCGCTGAACTCGGTATCCTCCCCCACGCATTTCTTTGCCAGCAGGAAAGGATTATAATACTGCTCAATAACGCTCTTGCCATCTTTGGAAGTATTGAATGAATCATGAGTGATCGTAGTAAAAGCTTCATAAGCCTTTACAAAATTCGATTTTCCACTGGCGTTGGCACCATAGATGGCAGCTACCTTTAACAAGTGCTCTTCGTTAGGGAGAGTATACAGGTTGTAGGGATGCTCCTTATAAGCCTTGACAGCACGCATGTCGAGGCACGCCTCATCCCGAAAGGAAGCAAAATTCTTCACCTTAAACAAAACCAACATACCGCGCCCCCCTTTCATCTCCATTTTACGCATCCCTTTCATTTATGTCAATGTTTTTGTGAAATTTCCGCAGTTTCTTTATTTTAAACAGGATTTTTTTGATTTATGCGCATTCCATCTGCAATATCACATTTTTCCTCCTCCCCCTTACCGTCCTGTCTGTTAGTTCCATCTCCTCGGCGATCCTTTCGTC
>JAEZJP010000258.1 GCA_023415715.1 Bacillota bacterium | reverse complement strand
TATACCGATGTGCAGGCGGGCAGCGACCTGGCCCACATCATGGAGGATACCACCCGCCGCAATATCGGCGGGCTGCAAAGCACCATGCAGGTTTTGTCTTACGCGGAGTTGGATAAGGCGGTAGAGGCAATCCACAAGGCGAAGCGGGTGGATTTTTACGGTGTGGGGATTTCCGCATTGATCGCGTTGGATGCACAGCATAAATTCCTGCGCATTAACAAGGTATCTCTTACTTCGCAGGATCCGCATGTACAGGTGGTGAGTGCGGCGAGCTTAGCTGCGGGCGATGTGGCGGTGTTCTTCTCCTATTCCGGGGAGACCAGCGACACCCTGGCCACGCTGCAGGTGGCCAAACAGGGTGGCGCTACCACCATTTCCGTTACCAAATATGCCCCCAGCATACTATCGGACAGGTGCGACATCCATCTTCACGTAGCCTGTTCAGAAGTGGCCGTGCGTACCGGGGCCACATCCTCCCGTATCGCCATGCTGCATATTGTGGATCTGCTGTTTTCCGCCGTGATCTCCAAGGAGTATGATCAGGCTAAAACGGTGCTGGACCGCTCGTTGTGGGCGGCCAGCTATAAAAAAGTAAAGTAGCAGTCTTCCACTTTCAGACAGTCCGAGGCCGCGAAAGGAAGTATTCTATGAACTTTGAAAAGCTTTCCACGGAGAAGGTAAACCAGCAGAGCCTGAATTTGGATGATATGATGCCGCTTCAGGCGGCTGCATTGATGAACGATATAGACAGCCAGGCCCAGGCGGCGGTAAAGGCGGCGCTGCCGCAGATCGCGACGGCTGTTGAGGTGATTTCCTCCCGTTTAAGAGCAGGCGGCCGGCTGTTTTATGCCGGGGCGGGGACCAGCGGCCGGCTTGGCGTCCTGGACGCGTCCGAATGCCCGCCTACCTTTGGGGTGGAACCGGGCCTTGTGGTAGGCGTCATTGCCGGGGGAGACACGGCTTTGCGCTTTTCCATTGAAGGTGCTGAGGATTCACCTGGTTTGGGCCGTGAGGATATGCAGTCAAGACGCTTGTGCGATAAGGATGTGCTGGTGGCCATCAGTTCCAGCGGGTACGCGCCCTATTGCGTGGGAGCACTTGATTATGCGCGGGAAGTGGGGGCGTACGCCATCGCACTTTGCTGCAATGCGGACTCCGTTCTTTCAAAGCATGCGGATCTGGCGATAGAATTGCCCACCGGCCCGGAGATACTGTCCGGTTCCACCCGCTTAAAGGCGGGAACAGCCACCAAAATGGTGCTGAACATGCTTTCCACATTGTCCATGGTACAATTGGGGAAGGTTTATAAAAACCTGATGGTGGACATGAAACCAAGCAATGTAAAGCTGAGCGACAGGGCGGTTCGCATCGTGAAATATGCCCTGGACCTTAATGACAGGGCTGAAGCCGAGTCGATTCTGCAAAAGGCGAACGGCAACACCAAAGCGGCTATTGTCATGGCTTTGACCCATGCGGATTACCCATCTGCCTTAAAGGCGCTGGAGGAGCAAAAAGGGTTTGTGCGGCGCGCGGTATCGCGGCTTGCGGATAAATAAACGGGGGATGCGATCATGTCTTATGTAACCGGTTGGGACGGCGGCGGAACAAAAACCGCCGTGGTATATATGGGCATGGACGGTGCGGTGATGGGCAGGGCGGTATTCGGACCGCTGAACCCCAACGGCGCATCTTATGAACAGGTGGCCGCAACCGTACGGGAGGCCGTTGCGGGTATGAAAAAAATGCCCGGCGGGCTTTTAGGCTGCGTATGTTTACAGGTTGGCTTTGCGGGTGCCAGCAATCCTTCGGCCAGGAAGCTGCTGGAGGGAGTCATTCGGGAGGAAGGCTTTTTGGGCGAACTGCGCTTAAGTGGCGATCATGAAACCATGCTTTATGGCGCCGTGGGCCGGGAGGGGGCGGTGCTCATATCGGGCACAGGCTCCGTAGCCTTGGGCAGAAACGGAAAGGGTGAAACATTTAGGTGCGGCGGCTGGGGGTATCTCATTGGCGATGAGGGCAGTGGCTATGCCATTGGCCGGGATATACTCGCGGCGGTGGCAAAGGCGAACGACGGATGCGGCCCCCAAACCTGCCTGACGGATCAAGTGTTTACGACCCTGGGCATATCCGGCATGGGGGAATTGATACGGTTCGTGTATGATCCCAATTCGGACAAGTCAAGGATCGCATCCTTGTCCCCGCTTTTGGTTGAGGCGCTTGTTAAGGGCGATGAAACGGCCAATGCAATCGCCGGCAGGGCGGCAGAGGAGCTTGCATTATTGGCCGCCACCGTGATCAGCCGTCTGTCGTTGGAAGCGGAAAGCATCGCTTTTTCTGGCAGCATACTGACGCAAATGACTTCTGTCCATCAAAAGGTGGAGGCGGAGCTTAAATCGCGGTTTCCGTTGCTCTCCTTCATTGAGCCCAGGCAGGATGCCGCTGTGGGAGCAGCAGCCATGGCGCTGGAGGCTGCCAATAAGCTTAGGGAAGGGCAAAAGTAGCACTTCATCCAGTTGTAGGGGCGATTATGAATCGCCCGCTGAGTAACAGCATTCGATAGCTTGGAGGAAGGTATACTATTGCGATTTCATGATAAAGAATTTGCCTGCTGTCTCCCAATAGAGGACAGCAGGCAAAATGTATTTAGGGTTTGAAAATACGAAACGTTCTCAGTGGTATTCCGGCAGCCAGCCTACATGCGCCTTGATCAGATCATCGCACATGGCTACGATATCGTCGATGGACAACTCACTCTGGCAGTGGGGATCCATCATGGCGGCCTGGTAGATGAAATCCTTCTTCAGCGTGCGGGCAGCCTCGATGGTCAGCAGCTGCACGTTTATATTGGTGCGGTTCATGGCGGCACACTGTTCCGGCAGGTTGCCGACGAACGTCGGGGTCACGCCGCTGGCGTCCACCATGCAGGGGACTTCCACCACCGCGTTTTGGGGCAGGTTGGTGATGAGCCCCGTATTCAGTACGTTGCCGCCGATCTTGTAAGGTACGTTGGTCTCCATGGCTTCCATGATGTAGCTGGCATACTCGTGGGAGCGCACGTGCGTGAGTTCCTGGTTGTTTAGCAGCGCATCACGCTGGGCGCCCCATCTTTTGATCTGCTCCACGCAGCGGCGGGGATACTCATCCAGGGGGATATTGAACCTATCGATCAATTCGGGGTATTTATCCTTGATAAAGAAGGGCATGTACTCCGCATTGTGCTCGCTGGATTCGGTGACATAGTACCCAAAGCGCTTCATGATCTCATAGCGTACCATATCGTGATGCTTCTCGGTGCGCATTTCTGCACGGCGCTTGACTTCCGGGTACAGGTCCTTGCCATCCTCGGTAAGGGACAACAGCCAGGCCTGGTGATTGATGCCGGCGATCAGCCACTGCATTTTGGGGTCATAAGTCATTTGCAGGTTCTTTAGCAGATCCGGCACGCAGGACTGCACGCTGTGGCAAAGGCCTACGGTTTTGATAGGCGTCAAACGCAGCATGGCTCCCGTGAGCATGCACATGGGATTGGTGTAATTTAAGAACCAGGCGTCCGGACAGACTTCTTCCATATCCTTTGCAAAGTCCAGCATGACGGGAATGGTACGCAGCGCCCTAAAGATGCCGCCGATGCCCAGCGTGTCGCCGATGGTTTGCTTAAGGCCATACTTCTTGGGCACCTCAAAGTCGGTTACCGTGCAGGGCTCATACAGGCCCACCTGGATGGCGTTGACCACATAATCGGCACCCTTGAGCGCTTCCTTGCGGTTTTTTACGCCAAGGTATGCCTTGATGGTAGCTTTGCCGCCATGGTTGCGGTTGATGGTATCCAGCATGAGCTGGGATTCCTTCAGCCTTTCGGGATCGATGTCGTACAGCGCGATGACGGAATCGCAAAGAGCCGGAGTCAGCATGCTGTCGCCCAGCACGTTCTTGGCGAAAACGGTGGAGCCGGCGCCCATAAACGTGATTTTTGCCATAATGAATCCTCCTCGTGAACAGAAACAAACAGTATAGGTTTTTTGCCTCTTGCAAGCAAGCATTCTGTGTTGCATAATATGCATGAAATGTTGCATCTTGAAAGATTGGATATTATGAAACATGAGACAATACAAACAATTCCCTGACGCAGACAGTGAGGTTTATGTGCGGGACTGTGGGAACGAAGCCTGCGAACCCAGGCACAGCTTCGGGCCTGCCGTCAGGGATTATTACCTGATGCACGTCGTATCCTCCGGGAAGGGTGTGTTTCAAAATGCTTGGGGGCGTTTTGAGATAGCAAAGGGCCAAGGCTTTATGATTTTCCCTCACGAAGTCACAGTTTACACGGCGGATGCGCTTACGCCTTGGGTATACAGCTGGGTCGGTTATTCCGGCGCTCGTGCCGCGGAACTCACCGGGCTGCTTGGCGTAACGCCGCAAAATCCGGTTTTGTTCCTTAAGGATTATGATGCCAAGGCAGTCAGGATTTTGCGGGATATTTATGAGGATTCAGCGTCGCTGGACATGCGGGATATGGCAGCTATGGGTGGGCTGTACCGCCTTTTTGCACTCATAAAACAAAGCGGCATCCCCGCAAAAGGGGGAGCCGCTTCGGAAAGCGAGCGTTATTACCAGCGGGCCTACTGGCACATGGAGGCCAACTACCAGCGCAATTTGCACATTACAGACGTGGCCGCATTTGTGGGGCTCAGCCGGTCACAGCTATTCAGGGTATTTATCACAGCCTGCGGCATGCCGCCTCAAAGGGTGCTGCTGATGCTTCGCATAAAACAAGCGGAATCGCTGCTTATAAATACCGAGCTTCCGCTCAAAGCGGTGGCCGTATCCTCCGGCTTTACCAGCGCGGCTCGCATGGGTGAGATGTTCAAACAAGAGAAGGGGATCACGCCTATGCAGTTCAGGAAAGGTCAACGCCAAGCTTCTGGCTTACGCACTTTTTGATGAGCTCTGCGCAGTTGTCCCAGCCGATGCTGGCGCTGTTCAGGCACAGGTCATAGTTGATGGCGTCCTTCCAATTTTGGCCGGTATAATACTTATGGTAGTCGGAACGGTACTTGTCGGTGCGGCGTACGGCCTGGGCGGCCTCCTTTTCCGTCATGTCGGAGCGCTCCATAATGGTTTTGACGCAGTCCTCAAACGGCGCCTGGATATTGACGCTGACTACATTGGGAAGATCGCGCAGAACATAGTTGGCGGCTTTGCCCATTACGATATAGGACTCTGTTTTTGCCAGCATCCGCAATATCTTCACCTGATAATTGAACAGGTTCATATCTGAAACGAATTTGTTTTTTTCCGGTGTGAGCACGTTGCCATAATGCTCCCGGTCGGGCACCTGCATCAAAAGG
>JAEZJP010000336.1 GCA_023415715.1 Bacillota bacterium | reverse complement strand
ATTTTACAACAAAAATCACGCCCCTGCTTTGCTGGGACGTGATTTTTTTCCCTCGCTGCCCTACACTTCTTTTGAGACAGCCCCTTTTTATTGGCATAAGTTTGCGCTCCATAACCATACTACGCATGTAAAACTTTTCCTCTGCAAGGAGAATTTGTGTGCATGCTGCAAAACCATAATCAAAATCAATCTCCCCGGCGCCAACGCGCAAATGTCAGCGTACTCGGGATTACGCAAATGCACTTGCGCAATCCCATGATTATTGCGCTCTGGTCGGCTATCTTTCCAGGCTGTGGACATCTTCTGCTTTCCAAATTCTTCTGCGGAATGATCCTGTTTATATGGGAAGTCTTCATCAATCTTGAGTCCCATCTGAATCTGGCCATATTCTATACATTTACCGGCAGTTTTGAACTGGCAAAAAGCGTACTGAACAAGGATTGGCTGTTGCTGTACATTCCTACCTATCTGTTCGCTATCTGGGACAGTTACCGGACCACCTTGGACATCAACCAGCAATTCCTGCTGGCAGCCCATGAGGATGCGCCTGTTGCTCCGTTTATTATTCAGATGATGGGCCTCAACCATCTGGACAAGGGAACTCCATGGGTGAGTGCAGTCTGGTCCCTGCTTTCACCAGGCGTCGGCCAGATGGTCACCCGGCGCTTATTGATTGCTTTTTTTCTGATAGCCTGGTGGATTGTGGTCGTATATATGTCCAAGCTGTTGTCCGGCATTCATTTAACTTCGATGGGGCAATTTGAACTTGCGAAGGAGGCTTTGGACAAACAATGGGTACTGAACGTGCCCTCCATTTTCCTCTTCAGCGTATATGATGCCTATGTTCATACCGTTGAAGGCAACAAGCTGTTTGAATGGGAACAGGCCAGGTTCTTGCGGAACGAATTTCAAAGCAGAACATTTCCAATGCCTTTTCAATGCAGGAAGGAAGAAGGAGACAGCATGTACATAGTTGCGAGTTTTGAGCAGAGTATCCGCCTGGAAACGGCGGTGGCAACGCTTCAAAAGAAGGGCATACCCAAGACCGGCATTCTGGCTGTACCTTTGGACAAGCGGGATGATCCCCTATTGCTTTTTGACAGGCTCCGTGCCTCCGACAGGCAAAGCATGATGGATTACCCCATTATTATTTCCGCCACATTCTCGCTGTTTGGGCTTATCTACGGCTTTTTGCTGCCCTGGGGGCCCGTGCTGTGGGCGCTCATCGGTACCGGATTTGGTTTCGCGGTAGGCATAGTCATCAAGCTGCTTGTAAATCGCTTGCAAAAGAAGAAAATACGTATTCAACCCTCTGAAATTGTTCTTTTGATCAATTGCATGGATATAAAGCCGGATGAAGTGCAAGATATACTCTGGAGCCATGGCGCTCTGGGTGTCAGCACGATCGCCCTTAATAGCGCAGGTTAATCTTGGGGGGCAGGAGATGAACGGTCCGGATCAACTGCACGAGGAAATCATCAAGCTCAAGGACCAACTCAATGACATGTTCGTCCAGCACTACAAGGAAAGCGAAATATTCACACCTACATGGTGGATTTCCATTGCTCTGATCATCATTCCGCTGATCATCTGGTGGAAGGTAGCGGAAAAGAAGCGCCTTTTGGAAATCAGCGTATTCGGGCTGCTCATCAATGTGGTTGCGACGTTCTTTGATGTTGGATTATCGGACCATATGATGTGGGAATACCCTGTACGAGTCTTACCGCAAATGGCGCTGCTTTTGCCGGTGGATTATGTCATTGTCCCTATAACCGGAATGATATTGTATCAAAAGTTCCCCGCGTGGGGGAAGTTTTTACTGGTATGTACCATCGCCAGCGCGGTCATGTCATTTATTTGTGAACCGTTTGCCGTATACATCGGCATGTACAAGCTTCTCACCTGGCGCTATATCTACTCTTTCCCTCTCTATATCGTACTCTATGCCGCCATTAAGTTTATCACTGAAAAGATGGTGTCCAAAACTCAAACCGCACGTTGATCTTCCACGGTATCAAACACAAACGCACGCCGGGACGAACTGCGGAGGCATTGCGACATGCTGTATATTATTCTACTGACAGCTTTTATTGTATGGATGATTCTTCTTGTGAAAAAGCAGACTCTGTCATGGCACGCTTATATTACCGCCTATTCCATCGGCGTATATGTTGCGGATGTGACGGAAGTTTCATTCAATCTTTTGCTGGGGCTATATAAGTTCCCAACGCATTTGCTGACTGATCCTGTCTTCGATAACGAATTGGGTATTGTATTTTCAGATACAATGATATTACCTATTGCGCTGATTATTTTTCTGTATTATGCAAAGAAGGAACGCCCCTGGCGGACATCCCTTCCATTTGTGGCAATGTTCATCGCTACAGAAATCATTTTTCTTATCACCGGGTACGTAAAGTACATTCATTGGAGCCTTCTGTTTTCCGCGCTGGCCTATATTTTCGCCTTTCGACTTGCCGTGCAAAACGCGCTCCGCATCTCTCATTATGACCCGCCCATACCGTACTTCGTACGCCTGATGTGTTTCTCGCATACGATCATCATGTGGGCCGGCGCCATATTTGCGTTGCCCTTATTGAAAATGTATCAATTCAGGCCGGGTGTGTTTGATGACATTATGGCTGACTGCAGGTTTACAGACCTGCTTTCCGGAGACATACTGTCAATTATCCTGACATTGGTAATTCCCAGGATACAGAACCGGCATAAAGCGGTAGTGTTCACAGCCGTCACGTTCATGGGCACAGCCTTTGCTTTGTTTGCCAATTATAGCGGATGGCTGATCTATCACCGTTGGAACCACATTTTGATGGCGCTCAGATATTTCGTTCCCATATTTCTTATTTTTCTGTACGACCGCTGGGAATTTTCCTATAAAGCTGAAAGAGCAAAGGCATAACCGTATAATATTACAATGCTTATTCCTACAAAGTAGTATACCTATTGCTGTAAGTTTAAAAAAGCATATTACATATTCTCAAACGCCGCTCTCATACGCTCTACGCCTATTTTGATGTCCTCCTCCGAAAGCGCGCCGTACCCCAGGATCATGCCGCTCTCGTATATCCCTTTTTGAACTGCATAATCCTCCGACCACTCCGCCTCCACACGGCACGCGCGAAGCTTATAGAAGTCTTCCCGGCATAGGGGGCGGTTTTCGAATGTCACCATCAAGTGCATGCCTGCGTTTTCACCGCTGATGCAGACTTTTTCGCCAAAGGCGCGTTTCAGTTCCTTTATGAGCAGCAGCCGCTTTTTCGCATACAGCCGCCTCATTTTATATATGTGGCGCTCCAACTGCCCGCTGTGTAAAAAGGCCGCAAAAGCACGCTGCAAAAGCACGGGCACCGACATGTTGATGGATTCCATGGCAGAACGCATCCTGCCGATTGCCTCCCACGGGAGGATCATATATCCCATTCTAAGCGTCGGCGAAAAAATTTTGCTGAAGGAGCCCAGGTATACAACCCGCTCCGGATCAAGGTGTCTGAGTGTTTGAATCGGTTCCCCCTCATATCGGAACTCGCTGTCATAATCATCCTCAATGATATACGCTCCAGCCCGGCGGGCATGAGATAAAAGCTCCAGCCGGCGGCGGATGGTCAGCACGTTGCCCGTGGGGAACTGATGGGATGGCACCACATAGATGAGCCCGAATTCCGGCACACTTTCAAGCAGATCCGTTTTCATACCCTGGCTGTCCACCGGTATGGGTGCGATTTCATATGCATTGCGCAAAAAGGCCTGCCGCATGAAATGTACGCATGGGTCCTCCATGGCAGCTACTGGACAACTTTTCAGCGCCCAGCAGGCTATGTCCACACCGCTGGTGGCGCCGGGGAGTATAACTATCTGTTCCGGGCTGCAGGTGATGTCTTTGGTGCGGTACAGATAGGCGCATAGCTCCCTGCGGAGTTCTGCCTCGCCGCAGGACAAGCACCAGGCAAATCCCTCCTCCGGCATATCGATCAAGGCATCCCTTACCGCCCGCATCCAGGCGGCCCGGGGAAAATAACGAACGTCCGTAAGCCCTGCCTCAAAGGCAATCATACCTTCCTGCTCCTCAGGATTTTCTGTCCCGGCAGTCTCCCGCTTCGGTGAATTAAGTTTGGGCGATGCTCCCGGACGGCTCAATGATATCACATACGTCCCGGAGCCTGTGCGGCCGCTTAGGTACCCTTCGGCAATCAGCTGCTCATACACCTGCAAGGCAGTGTTGCGGGAAATATTCAGTTCCATTGCCAAGCCCCGGGTTGGGGGCAGCCGCGTGCCCGCAGGAAGGGTGCCATTCAGGATCATGGTCCGAAGCTGCCCGGTCAGCTGGCGTGTGATCGATAAGGGTGACTGGTGGTCAACATGCAGTCCGTACATGCAAACTTCCTTTCAACAAGCGTTACACGCAAATAATTGGCTCTAAAAAACTCATGCATATCTGGCCCTTTCAAGAGCCTTTTTTCATTATATCATAACACTATCTATAAAGGAGGTGTTCCCGTGGAAAAAGCAAGCATTGGCTTTCGGCCCGCTGACTCAAGCCCAGTTGAATGAGCTGGAAAAGCTAATCCCCCCGCTCAAGTGGTCACAAATGTAGCTTGCTTTGCATACTGCATCGGGGAACAAGTCAAATTGTCTATATCACATTCATAAAAGTTTTCTGGGAAGGGTACGGGGAGTGTGTCTTTCTCAAAAGACACACTCCCCGCTTATCATCCTTCGCCCGTAACCCCGCCGCGCCTTGACATGCTACACAGCATCGTGTATGATGACGGCACATTCTCCCGGTATATATACTGGAGTACTAGGGAAAGGCTGGGAAGCATGCATGCAGGATACGGCAACACGGAACAAGGCAAGCGCAGGCACACAGGAACAGCCCGTGCTTATCGATATTCAAAAGCTGAAAAAGGTTTATCCCGTGCAGGATGGCGAAGTGGTGGCGCTGAGCAACATCAGCCTTTCCATCCGCAAGGGTGATATTTACGGCATCATAGGCTTGAGCGGCGCGGGCAAGAGCACGCTCATCCGCTGCATCAACAGGCTGGATGAGCCAACAGAAGGCACAATCCTTTTTGAGGACAGGAACGTGCTGGCCATGGACAAAAAAGAGCTTATGTCCCTGCGCCGGGGCGTGAGCATGATTTTTCAGCAGTTCAACCTGCTCATGCAAAAGACGGTAGCAAAAAATATACTTTACCCCATGGAAATCGCAGGAGTGAAGCGTGCCCAGGCGGAAAAGCGGGTAAAAGAGCTTTTGAAAATCGTAGGGCTGGAGGAAAAGCTGAACGCCTATCCTTCCCAATTATCCGGCGGACAAAAACAAAGGGTCGCCATCGCCAGGGCACTGGCCATGAATCCCAAGGTGCTATTGTGCGATGAAGCCACCTCCGCGCTGGATCCCATGACCACACAGTCGATATTGAAGCTTTTACAGGATATCAACCGGCAGATGGGCATCACCATCGTGATCATCACCCATGAAATGGCCGTGATCCGGCAGATCTGCACCCATGTGGCGATCCTGGACGGCGGTGTTATCGCGGAAGAGGGCAGCGTTGACGAGGTCTTCACACATACGAAAAGCCAGGCGGGCAGAAGGCTGTTCGGCATCGTGCCTACGGAGGAGGAACCGTTTCCCCTTTCCGGTCCGGCCTTGCGGGTGGTATTCGACGGCGGCAAGGTGGCCGACCCCATCATTGCCCGGCTGATTTTGCACCTTGGCATACCGGTTAGCATTCTTTCCGCCGATGTCAGAAACCTTGGCGGCGTGCAGTATGGGCAAATGCTGATCACGGCTCCGGAAGACCCGTCCATCAAAAAACAGGCCATTGATTTCCTTCGGAACCAGGGTCTGACAGTAGAGGAGGTACAGCCATCATGACCTGGGATAAAATGTGGACACTATTGAGCCAAGGCATTGTCGATACCCTGTACATGACGCTGCCCTCTACTTTTTTTGCTTACCTCATCGGTCTGCCTCTGGGCGTTCTTTTGGTGATTACCAGGCGTGGACACATTCTGCCCGCACCGGGCTTCAATGCAACGCTAGGCGTAATCGTCAACTTTTTACGGTCGATCCCCTTTATCATACTGCTTGTAATGCTCTTTCCGGTAACAAGAGCCGTCATGGGCAGCGCCATAGGCACCCAGTCTATCATCTTTCCGTTGGTAATCAGCGCTTTCCCCTATGTGGCCAGAATGGTGGAAAGCTCGCTCAGGGAAGTGGACGGGGGCGTGATTGAGGCCGCATTATCCATGGGCTCCACTACCTGGCAAATTATACTCAAGGTATTGCTGCCGGAAGCGCTTCCCTCCCTTGTCAGCGGCGCAACAATCTGTTTGACCACCATCCTGGCCTATACGGCCATGGCTGGGGCCGCAGGCGGTGACGGGTTGGGCAAAATAGCCATCAGTTACGGACTGAACCGCAGGGAGTACGACATCATGTACGCCGCCAGCATCGCGCTGGTGCTGCTGGTGCAAATATTCCAGGTAGCCGGGACCGTTACAACAAAGCGGCTGGATCATAAAAAGCGGTAGAACGCTGCATTAAACAGCTCCCCGGCAGTTTACCGGGGAGCTGTTTTTATAAGTAATGTATCATATCGCAAAGCCTGTCAAATATCATATGCGGCTGAACTGGCGACGTCTTCAAATCCTCCATGGTGGCCTCTCCGGAAAGTACGAGTATGCTTGTCATGCCGAAGTTCACACCTGTTGCGATGTCGGTATACAGCCTGTCCCCCACCATCGCCAGCTCGATCGCCCGGTAGCCGGTCAGCCGCAGCGCCTCCTCCACGATTCCCTGATAAGGCTTGCCCAGTATGATATCCGGGCGGCGCCCCGCGCTTGCCTCAATGAAAGCGATGATGGCCCCGATGTCCGGGGCGAAGCCCGTTTCCGTAGGGCAGTTGAAATCCGGGTGGGTAGCGATATAGGGCAGCCCGGCCCGGACCAGGTCGCACACTTGCGTCATCTTTTCAAAGTTCAGCGTGGTATCATAGGCAATCAACACATAATCCGGATGATCGTTGTCGATGAGCAGGCCCAGTTCTACAAGTTCCTTTTTTAAGATATCGTTACCTAGCAAATACGCCTTTTTACCGGGAAACACCCGCAGCGCATAGGAAGCGGCCGCATGGCCGGAGGTAAGCACCCGCAAAAAGCGATCGCGCACGCCCATGCTTTTCAGCTTTTGCACATAATGGTCAGCAGACTTGGAGGAGTTGTTGGTCAAAAACAGCGTGCGCCGTCCACTGCGTTCACAGGCATCCAGAAATTCCAGGGAACCGGGCAAAAGCTGGTTTCCCAAATAAAAAGTGCCATCCATGTCCAGCAGGAAGCACTTGACCTTCGATAGCATATCCCTGATCTCCGCGTCGTTCATGTCCAATAACCTCTCTTACGATCAAACCTTCGTTCATGATACCATACCGCCTATCCGGAGTAAAGAAAAAAGCGCCTTTTCCCGCAGAAAAAGCGCAATAAAGAACAAAACATGCCAGGTCACATGTCATAGTATGGGAAGTAGGATATGCCCATTAAACCAGGCTATTCTTCTTCCCATGTGAATCTAAAAGACTGAACACTGTCCCGTTCCACCACTTCAAACCATTGGGCCGCCGGGCGCACCCAGATTCCCATATCGCCATACAGCGCCTGATATACGACCATCAGCTCCAGTGTTTCGCTATGGCGGGCCGTATACAAAAGCCGGTAGCGGTTCCCTTTAAAATGCCGGTAAATGCCCGGCCTCAATTCATCCATGATGCACCTCCGGCATGCGCTTATTCCAATACAAAGCGCCATGCCTGTCACATTGTTTATATAATTATACCACATAAATAAGAATCAGAACAAGGGGATGAAGTCCTAACTGCAGCTTGTTTTTCCCGATGTGAAAGGCATGTGAAATTCCTGCAATCCGCTTTACTTTTTAGTGGAAATGAAGTACATTAATATATATTTTGAAAGGCGCTGAATACATGATCGACGTCATTATCAATCCTGTCGCAGGCAACGGCCACGCCAAAAAGATAGGCGAAAAAGTGATGGAAGTTCTTACAAACAGATCCATTGCCTGCAAGGCTTATTATACGGAAGCACCGGGTCATGCCACGCAATTGGCCGCAGAGGCAGCGCAAAGGGGAACGGATACGGTCCTGGCCGTCGGCGGCGACGGTACGGCTTATGAAGTGGCCAGCGGGCTTGTTTATACGAAAACCGCCCTGGGGCTGATCCCCGCTGGGACGGGCAACGACTTTATCAAATCTATCGGCGTACCCAAGTCTCCTTTGGAGGCGCTTGATCATATCCTCTCCCATTCTCCAAAGCTGTTGGATATGGGCAGAATCAATGACAAGCTATTCCTGAACGTATGCGGCACGGGCTTTGATGTATCCGTACTGGAGTATTCCCAAAAGGCCAAGAAACTGGTTCGCGGCATGCTGCCATACCTATATGGCGTCATCCGCACCATATTCAGCTTCAAGCCTGTGAACATGCGCATCGTCGTCGATGAAGAAACAACGCTTAACGGTACTTTTCTGCAATGCAGCGTGGCCAACGGCCGTTATATAGGCGGAGGAATTCCCATTTCTCCCACATCCATGGTAAACGACGGCCTGTTGGATGTAGTAGTGCTTCGGTCCATCCCCAACTGGAAAATGTTCTCTTATCTGCCCGGCCTTTTAATGGGTCGGGTACATTCCTTCTCCATCACCTCCCATTACCGTTGCAGCAGCGTATACATCGATGCGCCCGGGATGCACCTCAACGTGGATGGCGAGATACTGCCCATCAGCAAAGTCAGCTTTTCCTCCGTGAAGGATGCGCTTTGGGTACATTGGTGATGCCGTCGGAAAGGCTGTTTACAGCATGAAATTTTTGAAAAGAGTATTTGTTCTGCTTTTGCTTCTGTGTCTTTATCCGGAAGGGAATACATTGGCGGATGAAGAAATTTACTACGCGGATATTCCCTTGCTTCCCTCCGTTCAGCTGCTTACACCCCAGCCTGGGGAAGGATATGCGGAAGGCAACAAGCTGAGCGTATCGGCAAAAGGGAGCAATGTCAGCCGCATTGAAGTCACCCTGGCCTGGGAAGGCGGTTCGCTTACACAAGCGCAAGAAGGGGATACGTTCGAGTATACCTTCCAGCTTCCGGCTATGCCCACTGGCCTTAACATCACAGCCCGGGGATATGGGAAGGAAATGGAGGGGCAGTCCCCTCTCTATGCGGATGCAACCCGGGCTGTCGCTTCGCCCAAGGAAGAGCTGATCGGCAAAATGATTGCTCTTGCCTACGCCAATTCGAAGGATTCACGCTACAAATTCGCCCCCGCCGAGGAGGATTATGATATCGGCGTATGCAAGAATTTCGTGATGCGCCTGTTCGATACCTATTCCAAGGACTATATCATGAAGGCTTATCCCGATCTTCCGCTGCACATGCCCAAAAACAACAGTAAAGCTGCCTGCGCGCCCTATGATTACGGGATAGAATGGCGGCCTGAAAACGCAGAAGACGGCAGCCCGTTTGAAATCGTGGCCCAGTTCAAATACAACAATGATCTGAGCAAAGAAGAAAATGCGCAAATTGCCTTCGATATGCTGAAGCAAGTTCAAAAAGGCGATTTCTTTCAAATGGTGGGTAACTATGGCGGCGGCAACGGCCCCCACTCCCTGTTTTTTATCACCGATTATGATCCCGTAAGCGATATGCTGCACTGGACAGACAGCAATATGCGTGGAACGCGCATTAACGGCGTACGCTGGGGATATTTGCAGTATGATGCGGATGCCACCGCCCACTGGTTCATAGAATGTATCAATACTAAAAAAAGAGGCGCCACGCTATACCGGCTTCGCGACGACCTCATCCGCAAATAACGGTAAAGGAGCATGACGCATGGGCAATGTGATGAAAAGCCTGAAAAAGACCTGGCTCAAGGGAATGGAGGTCATAGGCAACGCGGCGTCCAACATAGCGGACAACGCAAAATACAAGGTCACCGAAATGAACCTGGAAACACACCGCCGGGAAATTTTGGCCGACTTTGGCAGCATCGCCTATGAAATGTGGCAGCGTGGCGAAAGCTTTCCCCCGGCGCTGGAAGCGCAATTGAAGCAGCTGAACGCGTTGGATGAGCAGCTTACCGCCATCCGTGCCCAGCGGATCGCCGCGGCACGGGAGGCAAAGCTGGCCGAGGAAGCCGCTGATTTAGCCGCCCGCAAAGCCGATGCGCTGGAACAGCCTGCGCAAGAGGACGATGTGCAGGCTTCAAGCACGGCCGAAGAAAAGCATGCTGAAGACAGTGAAAAAAGCGAAAACGGCTCTACTACCGTTGATTGATCTTATCCGCCCCGGTATTAAAGCCATCTGCCCCGGAGCAGGGAAGGCGGCTTTTTATCCTTATACCGGTCAAATTCTTTCAGGCAAATGCGAAGCGCTCTGCGTTCCCGAATGCGTGCAAAGTACTTATCAAACACAAAAATCCCCTCCGGTTTGAGTATATCCGGAGGGGACATGTTTTATACCGTCATTGCACCCGGTTGTACCGCTTTTTCACTCATCCGTCCTACACCCGGATGTACATCCACTTCCCCTTTGTGAAGCGCACATAAACAAAAGTAAGCCTGATGATCATATCGATGAGGCTGCCCGACCAGGCGCCAAGCAGCCCCAGCTGCAGGGGATACAGCGCCGTCCAAGCCAAAATGGGCCGGATCAGCGTAACGCACAACATCATCACCACAGCCACATACCTTGTATCCCCCGCGCCGCGCAAACAACCGCTGATGACCACCGAGCTTGTTTGGAATGGCTGAAAGATGCCTACCAGGATCATCACCTGCGCGGCAAGCGCCAATACATTAGGATCACTGGCAAATGGGAGCACCAGGATATGGCGCAGGGGGATAAAAATCAAAATCAGACCGGCTGAAACGGTAAGGGCCATGCGCTGGCTCACCTTGCCGTACACCATGCTTAAATCGGGCCTTTGTTTACCCAGCATCTGGCCCACCAAGGATGTGCCGGCAATGCCGATGCCATCCCCAAAGGTGAAACTGATGTTCAAAAACTGCATGCCGATCTGATGGCTGGCAAAGGCTACCGGGTCGTGCAAAGCCTCATAGATCAGGCGGGCATAGAGCAAGAACCCTATTCGCAGGCAAATCTGTTCCAGCATGGCGTTGCCGCCCACCCGGCTGATATCCCTGAGCGTTACCTTGTCCAGTCGCCAGTTGTCGCGAAGGCGCAGGTACAAAAAGCCCTTGTACCTGGGAAGCGTGACGGAGCATACCGAAAGCACCAGCCCCACGCAAAACCCGATGAACGTGGCGATGGCTGCGCCCTCCACGCCCAGCCGCGGAAAGCCAAGGTTGCCGCCGATCAGAAGATAATTGAATATCACATTGACCAAATTGCTGGTAATATTCACCACCATCGTGGTCCTTGTCTTTCCTATTCCGCGCTGCGCAGCACTGATGCACAGGGTGACGGCATTGATAGGCAGTGCGTAAGCCATCCACTTGAAGTAAGCGATGGCATCATTGAAAACCTTGACATTCGCAAGGTCGGCGGGATCCACATCTCCCGAAGCCAGCCGGATCATGTTTTCTGCTTGGGAAAGACTTACAGCCATAATCACAAAGGACAAGAGCCCGATCATGATCAACGCGTTACGCAGCGTTCGGTTGGCATCCTCCTGCCGCCCTTCGCCCTTGCGCCTTGCCACAACTGCCGTTACACCAATATTCAGGGCGAAAAAAATAGCCAGCATTATCATTCGCGGCTGGCCCGGCAATCCTACCGCTGAAATGGCTTCGGCGCCCAACACGCCCACCATGGCAGTGTCCATCGCCCCGATAAGGGCCATCAATACCATTTCCGCCACCGCAGGTATGGCGATGCGGATCACATCACGGTACGCCTGGCCGGTGGATGGCAAATCCCCTACCCTTAGTTTGGGCTTCACCATATGGTTGATGCCATAAAACCGTTCTACGAATGCCAGCAATGATCTTTCCCCATTCTAACATAACATAAAAATGATATACATTATTATAACACGATATACTCAACTGGCAACCCTTGTCGAAAAAGAAACGAATGGACGTTTCACTTTTTTCGTATGTCCGGCATAGGTAGAAATAGACCAAACCCATGAAGGAGGTTATTCACGTGGCTGCTAAAAAGCCCGCTAGCCAGGTATCCCCTTTTGCCGCCATGACATTGGGTGACCAAAACACCCGGTGGCTCACCTTGCACAGCCAGTTGCTGCCATACATGACCGCCGTTCCCGCCAAAGACCCTCCCGCCGCAACCGGGAAAGCTGAGCCCAATAATAATTTGCGGGCCGGCGCCACAACTTTTGGACAAATACCCGTGTTTAATTCCCCGCCGCAGCCCTTAAGGCATGACCAGTACGATGCCGTTCACAAGAAGATGGACATGGCGTATAAACAAGCGTTGGTTTGGCAGGACATCAAAACGGAAAGCTGAAAGAGACGCCCGGCACATACATATGTACCGGGCGGTTCTTTTAGGCCATTAATGTAAGGTCAGCTTTTCCAACAATGCACATCTCACGGAAATACAGGTCCTCCAGCGGAATCCACTCCTCCATAAAACGTTTATGCATTTGCTTACCGTTTCTAAGAAGAATCCTTTCAGATTGCTCCTGCTTTCCGATGGACAGGAAAAAGGTCATGTCGTACATTTCCCTGAGCGCCGGATGGTGGCTGTACACTCCCTCTACAATGTTCAGCCGCCGGGGCGTGGCGATGACAGGTTCTTTCAGAGTGCATGTACCGCAATCGTATGGGCGGTAGGAAAAGGGCCTCCCCTTATTCAGCGAAAGAATGACCTCATCGCTAAACCGTTCCCAATCCACATTGCCACCGGGGGTTCTCATACGGTCTTCCGTTTTCTTATCCTGCGGAAGGAAAAAATCATCCATATGGAAAACTTCACAGTCACCATACACCCTTTGCAGCCACGCCGTCAGGGAGCTCTTTCCTGCGCCGCTGGGTCCATCAATGGCGATGGTGAGCATTGTTTTTTCCGTCAGCTTGCGATCTATAGCCCGCAGCAGAGGCAGGTATTTTTCCGTCTCCGCTCCTGCCAGGCGGTAGGCTGGGTGATATGTTTGCCGGTATGCTTTACTATGGTGGCAAAGCGGATAGCCAGCCTTTTTGTAATCTTCCAAATAATCTTCCAGTTCCTTAAGTGCAAAGGGCATTTTGCTTTCCCGGCACAACTCACGTAATATGGAGACTTTCTCTAAAAAGCCCTGCAGCGTCCCATGCTTCTTATCAGATACGGCCAGAAACAACCCCGCTATAGTCTCTGTGCGCAGGTCGTTTACATCCCACCATGCATTCAAATGCAGCCGGACCAGACCGCCGCCGATTGGTTCCAGCGATTCGCTTTCCCGTGCAAGCCCAATGGCCGTTGCCCGCTCTTCCCGGATGCTTTCTTCGCAGGCTTCCCTGGAAGGCAGCAAATGCCCGCTGCCAAATTCGCTTTGATAGCACAGCTTCACGCCGTCCTCCGCCTTCATGGCAGGGTACTTCTTGGCGTGAAACAGAAAAATCTCCCGCATGATTACGCGCCTTTCAGGTACTTCCATTTCTTTGCAAGCATCGTAAGGGCAGGGATCAGAACGATCTGGATCAAGATGCCCGGCAGGGCATTGACAAACGCGCCTGATATCAATGCCGCCCATGTAAAGGGGCTGTCCCCCCTGGAGAGAATAATGGCATTCCCCAAGCCGTAAACCGCACGCCCGATAAGCATCGCCAGGATCAGGGAAAACACCACCTGTGAAGCTTTTGCAAACCTGCTTTCCTTTTCCCCTTTTCCAAACCAGCGGATGCCGGCAAGCGCGCCGGCCGCGGCGCCATAGGCTGCCAGCTCAAGCTCCATGGAGATAAGCGTGTTTCCGTTTGGCATACCGGATACCAGCATGGCAAGTATGGGCGTTAAAAGGCCGCTCAGCATGCCGTACTTCCATCCGCACAAAAAGCCGCATAACAGCACTGGTATATGCATGGGCAGAAAGATCGCTCCCGCCTGCCAGCCACCCAAAGCATGGAGCACCCTGGATAAAACCACAGCCAGCGCAGACAGGATGGCGGCCAGTACCATTTGACGTAATTCCGTACGATTCATTGCTTTTCCTCCCAAAATAAAAATGCGATGAAAGTCCGCCCCCTTCTGGAAGCATGTCCCTTCATGGCACATATATTTAGAAGGAAACCATCGTTGCCGCGCCGGGCTTCTGCCAGGCTGTTCAACCATAGTATGCATGAGAAATGCGCCTTTTGTCAAGCATTACGGAGTGTTTGGAGTAACTATATATACCAGTTCCGATCCCACAACTTCCTTCCTTAAAATAGAAAATCCTTTTGGAAGATTCTGCTCGAACCGGCTGCCGTAAAACACAATCATATCCTTCTCCCGGCCGGAAAGGCTTTTTATCGGGAAGGTTATGATGGCCGTCTTTGCCCTCAGGTATTCAATCAGCCTGTAGGCCAGCCCCTTTTTCTGCTGTTCAAGTACCGGGACCAGCTTGAACAAAAAGGCCACATCCGCGCTTTCCCCGGGCATTTCATCCGTCGCATCCAGTATACGGACATCGCAGGTCACATGCAGCCTTTGGAAAAATGCCTGTACAACCTCCACCGTGCCATGGTCGATATCCCCTGCCCTGTAAAGCACATCGCTTTTCAGCCCCATAAATGGGAACGCGCAGGGATGAAAACCGCAGCCGATGTCCAGTACGGTTTTCGCTTCCCGCAAATAGGGAGACAGCAATTCATAGAACGCCTGAAGCGAAGGCAGCCTTTCCCTTGTGGATGGGTGAAGTCCCATCAGTTTCAGGCTCAGATCCCGGTCCGAAAACCTGCTGTCTCCAATTAATTCCATTGCCATTGCATGGCACTTGTCGGGAAAAAAAGCGCCATGGATGATATGGAGCTGCTTTTTTACCGCCTTTAAAGCTTCTTTTTGATTTTTGTACCGGGGCAGATATTCCAAGCAGATGCGCATCACCATATCCTTAGACAGTTCGGCATACTTGGGCGATTCTGCGATCTGCTTAGCCAGCTTGTCCGCCTCACGCTCCATGATCCTGCGCCCTCAGCTTTTCCATAAGCATCGCATAAAACCGCAGATTATGAATGGTGGCCAACCGGTAACCCAAGGAATCCCCCACCTTGTACAGGTGCCGCAAATAAGCCCTGGAATAGTTTTTGCAAAGGTGGCAATCACATGAAAGCGATACCGGACGCATATCCTTCATATACTTGTCATCCATGATGTAATGGTATTGATAAAAATTAGGCGTATTGACGTCGATGTCCGCCTCCGACTCCGCCGTGTAAACATACAGCCGGTTATGCCTTGCCTCCCTGGTAGGGATAACGCAGTCAAACAGATTGTAGCCCATTTCCCGGCAGGCCACGATCCCCTCTGGCTTGCCCAGTCCCATGGCATACTTGGGCGTTTCCTCCGGCATCAGCTCCGCCGTATAGCGCAAAATATCCTCCACAAGGCGTCCATCCTTGTCAAGGGGCCAGCCGCCGTAGCCGTAGCCGTCAAAACCGATCTCCTTGAGCGCATCGGCACACTTTTTGCGTAAGGTTTTGCTGCCCCCGCCCTGGATGATGGCAAACAGCAGCGGCCTTGTTTCATCCGTCAGCTTTCTGGATTTCAGCTGGCGCAGGTATTCCTCCTTGCACCGCAGCGCCCAGTCGATGGTGATTTCCACCGCCGCCTCGTTGACCTCGTCGGTATCATCGGGCCTTGTGCAGTAATCCAGACACATCATGATGTCCGAACCGTAGGCAAACTGGGACTGGATGCACTTTTCCGGGGTGAAGATGATCTTCTTGTCTGAATTTTCCGGATAAAATACGATCTCGTTCTTCCGGATAACGCCGTATTTGGGATTTTCCTGTATGAGGGAAAACACCTGAAACCCGCCGGAGTCGGTCAATATGGGCCTTTTCCAGCCCGTAAAGCCATGCAGGCCGCCGGCGGCTTTCAGGATGGATACGCCGGGCGCGGATAAAAGATGATAGGAGTTCATCACAATGCCGGGAATGCCGCAGCCTTCCAAATCGTCAAAATCGACGCAGCGGACCACACCCTGCGTTCCATCCGGAAAGAAAGCAGGCAGCTGTACATCCCCATGAGGCAAAATTATATGCGACACCAAACCATCACTCATTTCCTTGAAGGAGCTTCGATACCTCGCGGCATTTCTCCTCCAAAAGATCAAATCCGGGCCCCAGATTGTTTTTGTCAAGACTTGTCAAAACCGCTTCCACACCTTGAACAAAGCCGGGCGGGCAAAAGGAATATTGGCTCAGGCGTTTCAATGAACCCTTTTCGTTCAGAAGGATTTCCCCATTCTTCGCAAATATAGCCTGTGTCAGGCAAATAATGCCCTTGAACAACGCGCCCGAAGCGTACACGATGTCTTTTTTGGCTATGCTGGACCGCCCCGTCAATAAGGAGAACTCCGCTTCCCATAAAAACCATTTGGAGGCGGTGCCGCGGTAAGCCTTCGAGACCGGCTCCGCCCGGCGTTTCAAATCCTCCATGACATGCTGTGGGTCCTCCAGGGGAAGGCAGTATTTCACTTCACCCATATAAATGGCATTCAAAAAACCAAAGGGATGGCCTGCCTGAAAATCCACAGTCACATGGCCTTGCTGGCAGTCGTCAATAACACGTATCACCCGCGTCGTTTCCCGCAGCAGGATATCCACCTTCCGTTCTTCCACCGTGAGCCATGCGCCGCCATTGATCCATTTTCCCCATTCGCCGGGCTTGTTGAGAAGACCTTCCCGGTGCGCATCATCCAATGAGGTTAAAACCTCACCCATACGCTGAACATCAAGGCCTTCGCCATAATACACGCCGATATCCAGATCGGAAAGTTCCGTGGCAGTACCCGTGCAATGAGAGCCGCCCAATACCACCGCCTGCACGCCCGGCACCTCCAACAGTGCCTTTGCCACCCGCCCGGCCACATTCCTTTCCATACGGCTTCTCCTTTTTCAAGTGCGGATTTCGCCCGCTCAGTCCATTTTCTTACCTTCAAATTCCGCCCGGCGCCTCACCTGCACCATCACCTTGCGGAAAGCTTCGCAGTCCAGCGATTGGGCGCCGTCCGACAGCGCTGCCTTGGGATCGGGATGCACCTCGATCATCAATCCGTCCGCACCCGCCGCGATAGCGGCCTTGGCCAGCGGTTCCACCATCCAGGCGATGCCTGCGGCATGGCTGGGGTCGATGATTACCGGCAGGTGGCTGTACCGCTTGAGCAGCGGCACGGCGGAAATATCCAGGTTGTTGCGCAGCATGGTTTCAAAGGTGCGTATGCCCCGCTCGCACAGGATCACGTTGGGATTGCCGCCCGCCAGAATATACTCCGCACTCATCAGGAATTCCTCGATAGTGGCGGATAACCCACGCTTTAACAGCACCGGCTTTTTGGTACGGCCCAGCGCCTTCAGCAATTTAAAGTTCTGCATGTTCCTGGCGCCCACCTGCAAAACATCCACATCCGCAAAATCCTCCAGCTGATCTTCGCCCATGATTTCCGTCACAATGGGCAGGCCGGTCTGCTTCCTGGCTTCCAGCAGCAGATGCAGCCCCTCATTCTCCAGCCCCTGGAAGGAATAGGGTGAAGTACGCGGCTTGAAAGCGCCGCCCCGCAAAAATGATGCACCGCTTTGCTTCACCGAATCCGCCACCAGCTGCAGCTGCTGAACGCTCTCCACCGAGCAGGGCCCCGCGATCACGGTAAAATGGCCTTCCCCGATGATTCTGTTCCCCACCGCAACCTGTGTGTCCAAGGGATGAAACCTGCGATTGGCCGCCTTGTATGGCTCTGTGACGCGGCGGACATCCTCCACCACATCATTGGCCATAAGGTGGCTTACATCCACCCTGGATACGTCGCCGATCAGGCCTATGATGGTGGCCTGGGTACCGGCGCTGTAGTGGATCTGGATGCCGAGGCTCTCAATATCCCGAATGAGACTTTGAACCTTTTCCTGCTGTGCTTCCCGTTTCAAAATAATGATCATACCATGTTCCCCTTTCCTGCTACCGTACTACATATGAAAAAACGGCCTGGAAGCTTGTTCCGGGCCGCAATTTCCTTTGCTTTTCCTTTATTGAAGGAAGGCACAGGGGAAACAGCCCGTATCGCCCGCAGCGTACAGGTAGCCCCAGTAATACGCACGCCGAATCTGCATAAAAGCCTTCCTCCTTGTTGCAGGAGTATACGCCGGAAGCTTAAGTTTGTCAATCCTTTTTTCCAATTGGTGCCTCTTGGTTGACTCGATTCCCAAACCTCCGGTATAATCAAATAAAGTGATGCGTAAAGGAGAGATCAGAATGGACAAGGCCCCTCCCTTCATCCCCCAAATTGACGGAGAGCTGCGCAAGCATATCATCCGTATGCCGGAGTGCATACAACAGGCATCGGGCATCCGAATTTTCGGCAAGCGCATTTGCTCCATCATCTTTTCCACCGACGCAGCCATCATCAAGAATTCAAATGCAGACGCTGTAATAGCCGTATATCCATTCACACCCCAGCCGGCCATTTCCCAAGCCATATTGCAGCTTGCGGATGTGCCCGTTTTCTGCGGCGTGGGCGGCGGCACCACCACCGGCGTGCGCGTCACCCGCCTGGCCCAGGATGCGGAATTCCGGGGCGCCATCGGCGTAGTGCTGAACGCCCCGGCCACCAATGAAACTGTGCACTATGTAGCTGAACGGGTGGATATCCCCGTGGTGATCACCGTAGTCAGCGAAGAAGAAGACGTACAAAGCCGCTTAAGCGCCGGCGCGAAAATACTGAATGTATCCGGAGCGGGCAAGACGCCGGACATTGTAAGGGCCATCCGCCGCAAATTCCCCGAGGTGCCCATCATCGCCACCGGGGGCAAGACGGAGGAATCCATCATTCGTACTATTGAGGCTGGAGCCAACGCCATCACCTTCACGCCGCCCACTACAGCGGAATTGTTTAAGGAAATGATGAACCGCTACAGGGAACAACTGGCGTCAAAGTAAATGCTTATTCTTTCTTTTTATGAAGCAGATTACCAAGAGGAGTATGGCGGCCATCCAAACGTCAAATATCCATGTATTGAAGTGCGATCCATAATTCAGGAAAACGCCTGTCGCAACATTGATCATGGTATGAAAAATCAATCCGGTAAACAAACTTTTTCCGCCATACATGTAGGCATAAACCATCGCAATCCTTATAAGCACATTTAAAATGCACATGCCTGCGATCCATCCTGCTGGATGTACCCAACTCCAGGGGATGATATGCCAGGCACCCCATACGCACCCGATCACGATTCCCGCCTTAACCGGACCGTAAGCTTTCACCATAGGTTCGGTGAGCGTAGACGTCCATCCAAATTCTTCAGGTATTGCTCCCAAAAAATAAAGAAGAATCATCAGCGGGATTTCTTTGTAGGGGATTACTGTTTCCGCCGGCAACGGTAAAGAAAGCAACCTCATTGTAAGATAAGCCAGCACTGCGACCACCGGCATACAGATCATGCAAAAAATAACCGACCACCGATGCGCCCTGTTTATATCAAAAATGCTTTTAAGCAGAAATGCGACTCCCTTTGTTTGGTTTTCCCGATACGCATAAATCAATGACAAAAAGAATGGGATAAAAATCATCAAAAAACTGATCGGCAAGCCAAACGGCAAGCCCTCAACCGGAAAGAGTGCGCCCCAAATATAGAATGGCACCGATAGCAGCAGCGTGAACAGCAAAAACCAGAAATATTTCGAATTTAGCTTTGTCATGCGCTATTCCTTACGTCAAATTGGAATTTGTCTTTATGCAAAACACCTGATGATATCGATTTTCCCAACAATATTCTTATTGAAATCATCGAGTTCTTCCGCAGGAATCCAGAACTCCTGATGATAAATTGCACCTACAGTTTGTATGTCATAACGCATAATAAATTCATCCGCAATTTCGAATCTCGTTACAAAACCTTTATATCCAGAGGTTTTATCTTTTGTGTTCCACCTTTCGGCAATTTCTGAAGCGTACTTTTCATTTAATACCGGATAAAAGATTGGCTGCTCCGGCAATCGAGGCGGAAACGCGCGATACCCGCTATCGGCAATCAAATCCAGTTCCGCTTGTCCGACAGGTCTGTACAAAATCATCTTGGTCTCCTCTATGATGTCTGTCCCAAGCATTGCAACAAATTGGAATTTACTTATTTTTTGACTTATGGGCTGTAATAATCGTATAACTATAAGCATTAATTGTTATTTCACAATCAGTCATACTTATATACCAATTCTTCCCTATCCTGACTATACTGCTATCTGGTCCATTGATTTTTTCCCTGCACAAACCAACAACATCGCCCACATCTAAACAAAGATTTCTTTTAATTCGCTCAATTCCTAAATCAGTTGTGTGCAACTTGTCTAGGTTTAAGATTAGTTCACTTTTATCACTGTCATTCATTTCTGTAGTACCATATATTACACTTTCAAATTCAGTTTTATTGAAAGAAGAGTTACGCAACAAGACCATTTTACTTTACAAGTAATCTTTCTTCAGAATTTCAATCATTTTTTCTGTGCTTTCATCTACAAACCGGTCCATTTCTTCTTCTTTCAGGTATGCATATTCCCTTTCCAAATTTTCTCTTTCGCTGCCATAAAAACCTGCGATGTATTCCCTTCTGTTTTCAAAAGCATCGCCGCTGAAAAATTCCATATAGTCATTACAGAATCCAATAGCGTTTATGTAAATGGAAAAGGCTCTGAAATCAGGATTCTTTTTGATGTACAGAAAATCAAGGTCATACCAGTCTTTCTTTAGTGCCCATATCCAAGTTTTCCTGTCTTCATCATACAAAGACCTAAACCTGTCTATGCTTGGGCGAACGATTCCGTTTGCCCATAACATATCCGTAAGCAAATGCGAAAGATATCCAAGATAAAAGGATCTTTGTTTTTTGTTATACGTACTTCTGTGTATTGCTGAAAAATACTGCTCCACATATTTATCCACGTGAATGTCTTTTAAACCGTCGGCATCTGTTGTTTTGAAATGGGATACATCCCCGCTCGGCGTAAAAGCAGACCAATCTTCATTCGGGACGCCGCTGTCCGGGGCAATATTCCCCACGACAAATTCAACAGGAGAAAGATCGGGTATTTGATCCAGCAATTTGTCCGTTATGCGCAGATGAACGATCCAGGAAGCCATTTGAACCCTCCCTATTTCGGTTTGGCTCAATTTTCCGTTTTTCGTTTATGCATTCATAATTGTTTTACGGAAAATTGGAATTTTTTTATCAGACATGCTCTCTTATATAATCACTTTACATCCGCAACCTTTTTACCAGTAGCAATAAAGTGGCCTGACACTCCAAGCAAATCTGGATTGTTCTCTGTCTCTCGTATATATTTAAGAAGCAATTTCTTTTTACTCGGGTCACTAAAAATGCTGTCCACGTTCAAAGCAAAAGCAAAGCCCTCTACGGCTATTAGAGAAATATCTTTGAATCCTGCTTGTTCTAACTCTTTGACCAAAGCAGTAGGAGTGTGAAAAAATGCAGTAGTAAAGTACGGAGAATCACCCGGAGAATGTTTGCCGCTTTCTAAATTCTCATTTAAAATATCAACAAACTTATCATCAGAAATGAGATCACTTTGAAACCCTTCAAATAAATTTGCATATCTTGAGATGGCTTCGCATAAAACCGTTCCATCATCTTTCAAAATGCGCATGGCCTCAGACAAGCAACGCATTCTATCTTCTTCACTTTGTAAATGGTATAGTGGACCCATTTCAAGAACAACATCAAATTGATTATCTTGATATGGCACGCACCTTGCATCTCCACAGGTGTATGACGAAAGCCGTAAATTGAGCTTGCTTCCGTTTTCTTTTGCTTGCTCAATATGCAGTGGGACATAATCCAACAAGTGCACGCGATGCCCCATTTGCGCGAGCCAGTAAGAGAACGCGCCCGTGGCTCCGCCAATATCGGCAATTTCCATGTTTTCTTTATCTAGATACCTGAGTATTATTTCCTTGCATCTCAAGAATTCAAGGGGATTGCGCCCCATGCGTCCATCTTCATTATATTTGTGTTGATAAAAGTCGTATATCCCTAACTGTTTGTCTTCCATGTGCGCACCTTCTTTGATTAGTCAAAATTCATATTTGCCTATAAATACGAGTCATTCTAAAAATATATATGCAAATATTTCCAACTGCATATTATTTCATAAGTCTGTCGGATATGGTCGGCTGCCCCTGCTCGCTAAAGGACGCTATGGGCGTTTGATAATCGTACAACAGCAGCCCTTTCGTATTACGAAGAAGCTCTGTGATCACTTTGCCGCTTTGATCAATCAAAGCTGTCGGCGCTGTCTGATGCAGCGATGCATCATTTACCGACATGACTGTGAAAACATTTTCAACTGCCCTTGTCTGAAGATGTGCCTTGATCAATTCATATCTTTAAGTGTCTTCGGATTCGGATACGTCGTTTAACATAACTACCGCAAAATCTGCTTTTTCTCGGTACAATTCTCTGAAGTACTCAGGGAACCGTACTTCAAAGCAAATGCGCACACCCATTCTGAATCCGTCTATCGTCCATATGTCACCCGGATTTCCTTCAGCAAAATTATTTATATCCCATCCCCATAGCGCCCGTTTGTTGTAAAGAACGTCTTTGTTTCCGTCAGGCGAGAACAGGACAGCGCTGTTATGATATAAGTCCCCATCATTTGTTACGCTGCCCACAAGTAAATACATGGTATAGCTCGGCGGCAAATTGAAATTTGCCTGCTTCGCATTATGCTCATACTGTTCAGCTTCGTGACTTCCTATAGTAACGCAAAATGGGCACTACCGAAAATTGATTTCATTTGACATAGGCAAAAAGGGTGTCCGGCGGGGTCAAACATAACTCTCCAACCATCAGAAAATTGCTCGTCTGCGATTGTTGCCCCACAATGGATTGCATACTGAACCGCTTTTTCTAAATCATTAACGGCGAAGTCAATATGCGCCATTTGTTGCTGAGCTTCTTGCTCTTCCGGCCATACAGGCTGTTTATACTCAGGATTCCGCTGAAATGTTATACAAGGATACGCCCCCTGATTTGTTCCTGGAGCACTTACGCATACATATTCTTCATCATGAAACGGTATCTCCCATTTGAGCAGCGCCGCATAGAATTTTGCCAATTCATGCGGGTCTTTGCAGTCCAATGTTAATGCGTACATTTTGATTTTCAACTCATCACCCATAACACTAACACCTCCGATAATATAAATGACCCGCAATTTGAAACTGTCCGACAAATTCCATTTATCGAGCAAAACAAGTCGTCCATTGAGACCATTATACAATGAATACGTAAATATTTCCAGGAAAAAAACGAGCCAGCTCAGGGCAACTGCATTTGGATTCCTGAATATTCACAACCCGCCAAAAGGCTTTCCCTGATGGAGGAAGGCATAAACTCCTGATGATAGTTTGAACCCCGGGACGAACATGTGTCCCGGGGCCAATCTTTTCATGCGCTTTCCTTTTTCCACGCCATATACAGCGAAGCCACCACTTCCTCGATGGGCGCCTTGCGCATTTCCAGGTCGGTGATGCCCGGCGTGCCGGCCAGTGTCTTCAAAACCTGCGAAAAGTCGGCATCCGACTGCTGGAAGGCGTATTCGTGCACGCCGTCACAGGTAGCCACCCACTCCATTCCAGGCCACTCAGGCGGCCTTACCGGGCCACTGACGAGCAGGCGCGTGAAGCCGCCCTGCATCTTACGCAGCGCGTGGAAGTCGCCGTCAAAGGCTATTTTCCCGTTGGATAATAAGATGATCCTCTGAGCCATGGCCTCCAGGTCATCCATGTCATGGCTGGTGACGATTACCGTGGTGCCCTTCTCCCGGTTCACCTTTTTGAGGAATTCGATCATCTGCCGCTTGGCCAATACGTCAAGCCCTAGGGTAGGTTCATCCAGGAACAGCACCTCCGGGCTGTGCAAAAGCAGCATCCCCAGGTCCGCCCGCATCCGCTGCCCCAAGCTCAATTCCCGGGAGAAAGTATTCAATAAATCCTTCAAGTCCAGCAGTTCCGTCACCATGGCAAGATTCTCTTGATACACATCCTCCGGGATGTTCCATACATTCTTTTTCCAATTGTAGCTGGTGATCACGGGATGATCCCACCACAATTCCGTACGCTGGCCGAACAGCACGCCGATGCGCCTCATCAGCTCCACCCGGTCCCTGGCTGGAGACATGCCCAATACAGTTACCTGGCCCACAGTCGGCTGCAGTATGCCGGAGAGAATTTTGATAGTGGTGCTCTTGCCTGCGCCGTTGGCGCCTGCATAGGCCACAAACTCACCCTTCTCCACCTGAAGCGACAATTCATCCAGTGCCCTGACTTCCTTCTTTTCCGGGCGGACCAGGTTTTTTACGATATCCTTCCATTGGCCGGAGCGCTGCCACTGGGTATAGATTTTGCTGACATTAACGATGTCCAAAGCCGGAATATCTTGGTGATCCGCATGTTGCATAATGCTTCATTCCTTTCCGAAACAGCCTTACGGCCAATAGTCCAAAGAGCAGTGCCATTACAAAAGTCAATACCGGGAAAAAGGGCGCCGGGGTACCATCACCCATCAGCCACAGGCTGGGAAACCAACCGGCCAGCCCCACTGGTATGAGGGAGCAGAAAACCGCCTGCCACCCTATGGCCATTCCCCCCAGGGGATACCGCTTAAGCGATCCGAACAGCCCATGGATCAGCGAGGCCGATTCTTCCGCCGCTACCGGCGCCCAGAAGGCAATGCAGGAAATGAGGTACACGCAAGCCAGGAAAATTACTACGGAGGCAAGTATGCTCAATATCAAAACAAGCACCCAGCCAAGCGTGATGGCGATCCCAAGCCGGCCGGCGGCATACACTGTAAGGATTATCCCGCAAATCAGGATGCTGGAACCGGACACGGGAGAAAAGCCGCCAGTCATAAGCTGCATCCACAAGGGAACCGGCTGGATCATATTGTGGTCCAATTGTCCCCGGCCGATGGTGCGGCTGATCTGCCCCGCATTGTACCCGATAAAGAACAGCGAAAATATGCCGTCGCCCAGCATGGCATACCCCAGCATGAAAAGAAGCTGATCCTGCGTCATGCCGCCGATGCCGCCAAACCGCCTAGCCAGCACGAATATCCCGGCCATGGCCGCCCCGGTGCTGACAATATCCGTAAAGATCTGCAGAAGGCAGTATTTCGTATCCCGCAGAAACCACATCAGATCCATTTTGCCGTAGGTTTTATACAGGCGAAGAAGCATTTTCACTTTATCCGCCATAGGAAATCATCCTTTCCTCGCTTTTCTTGAATACATACCTTGCCAGAGGCCACAAAACCACATTCCAGCCCGCCTGCAAAGCTATCAGCGCCACCGGGTCACCCTGACCCACATACAATGTCAGCGGCGCGTGGGCAATGGAGCCCATAGGCAATAACTGAAGTATTTTAGCAATGGGCAAGGGCATCAGGGAAAAGGGAATCAAAGCACCGGACAAAAGCTCAAACAACGCTTCCCGCACACGGGTCACCGCCCAGCAGCCATTCTTCATTCGCATGGCCAGGGAAGCAAAAAGAAAGTCCAGCGCAAACCCCAGGGATGCGCTCAGCGCAAGGCTTACAAGGGCCAGTAATCCGTAAAACGGACTATAGGGCAGCGGATGGATGCCCATCAGGGGCGAAAGAAGCCACACGGGCAGGCTGTACATGAAAAACACAGGCACCCACCAGCGGCCAATAGTTTCCGCTGACAAGCTTTGAAGCACAGGCATGGGCCGCGTGTACCTGCCGATGATGGAACCCTCCCACAGCGCGGAGGTGGCAGGGGTAAGAATCTCCAACTGCTGGCGTAAAACCGAAGCCATCAGCGAATAGGTCAGCAATTGGTCAAGGTTCATGCTGCCAAGATCCGCCCCGCCTTTAGCAAGGGAGCGCCAGATCAGCGTCAGCAACAGAAACTGCATGAAGCGTGCCACATATTCGCCTAATACCTGAAAAAGGTTCCCATCGAGCACCTGCCGGGCGGACAGCCCGGCTACGGCGCGAAATCCATTCCACCAGGAACATTTTTCCGTCTTATGCATGGTAAACATTCCTTTCAAAGATATAAAGGGTTACAAAAAACCGGGGGCGGCAATTGCCGCTCCCGGTACATAGGCATCTCAACATTCCCCGTTTATAGGAGGAATGCATTCAAAGCATAGTCAGGGAAGCGCAAGTTTCGCCGCAAAAGGGCATACGAATGCACGGGCAGAGCCAGATTACCTGTTTGAACTGCCACTTCCCCGATATTCTGCCATATGCCGGAATCCTTCATGGCCTCTTTACGGTTCATGCGCTTCACCTCCTTATAGCTGTTTTCCAGTGGATACTATAGCATCGCAAGAAAAAACTGTCAAGCAAAAATGGTAACATCTTAAAATAATTTCCAAAAGGCTATTGCAAATTGACGCGGCGTCAATGGTACAATGTGTCCGAGATATCTCAAGGAACACTATGGGAGGACGCCATGGACCAGCACATTGCCATACAGAAGCTGTCGGAACTATTGGGGCTTTCGAGCCGCACACTCCGGCACTGGGAATCGGAAGGCCTCATCAAAAGCGACCGGGACCCCGCATCAGGCTGGCGCAGCTACGACAGCCACAGCGTGTTTTGTATAAGGCTCACAGCGCTGCTCAGAAGCTATGATATCGCTCTCAAGGATATCAAAAAGATTCTGGACAGCGGTACCTGTGAAACGCTTTGCACCGTCGTCCGTCAGTATCTTCATGTATTGGCTGATCAGAAACGTCAGAATGAATCCTCGCAAATATGCCTGAAAGCGCTTTTGGCAAACCTCCACAAACTAAAAAACACACGCCTCAGTGAGGCGAATCTGGAGCAGATTCTTTCCACCATGCCCGCCTTGGGAGACGGGGATCAAAAGAAGGAGGATCAGCCCATGATGGATACAAATACGGCAAACCTTCACGTTCGTTTCATTACGTTACCCGCCATGAGGGCCGCATATCATATCGCCGTCAGCGTCTCCCCGGAGGACGAAGCGCTGAACACCGTTACAGGCTGGCTGAAAGAACAAAACCTGATGGGTACCGCCCGGATCTTCGGCGGTGATATGCCTCCCATGCCCAGCGGTGAAGGAATACCCTATGGCTACGGCGTGCTGGCATCTATCCCTGATGGCATTGCCGTGCACGCCCCGCTCAAGGAAATGGGCGTACCCGGCGGTCTGTACGCCACTTTTGAAAGCAGTGACGATATCGGCGGCTCTTGGAAAAAGCTCATGCAGTACCTTACGGATCATGAAGAATACACTCCCGACCGTTCCCGGCTGTGCTTTGAGGAGTTCATACGCAATGACGCCCCCGAGGGCAGCGGTCATGACTACTTCCTCCACTTGCTGGAACCTGTGAAACGTAAATAATACTTTTGCCAGAAAAAGCCCCTCTTTTGTCACACAAAAGAGGGGCTTCAATCAGTCAAAAAGAATGCTACGCTATGCTACAAAAATGATTGAAAGATTTCCTCATGTCCTGCAGCCATACTGTATGGCCTTAATGGGATGCTTAAGCCCTCTGCTCCCCATCGTGGCGGGGCCGTTTGTTGATGACGGCAATGGCGCAAAGAATGGTTGTGATGACGTCAGCCTGAAATTGCGACTTTACGGCATCATAGCGCGAATACACTTCTCCGCTTACACTGACGACATACTTTGGTTGCATGTTGTTCAGCGCCAGTGCCATCACGTCAGCACGGCACCGTTCACACTGGCAGACAGCTTCGCTTCGCATGTATTCATCCAATCTGCTGTCCACCAGTTCTTCCATGAGATTTTTGGGCATGATCCGGGTTTCCATCATGCATTACTCCTTTTCCGGCTCCTGGCACGGTACCCATCATGCGCCCGCCGCATGAAGGCAGAGAAGGAACTCTTCTTACGTATTAAAGAAAATGCATGGCAAATTTCCGTTATTTTTCCATCCTGTTAATTTTACCACAATTTCCAAGCGATGTAAACAGATGCTTTTTAGGCATTTTCCTCATGAAAGGGCAGAATCATACGGTTGTGGCCGTCATCCCACAACCGCTCCAGGTTGTAGAATACTCTCTCCTCCTGATGGAAAATGTGCACCATCACCGAAGAGTAGTCCATCACGATCCAACGGCCTTCGTTTTGGCCTTCCTTCCGGCGTAAACTCGTACCCATTTCCGCCAGGCGGTCATCCACTTCTTCCGCCAACGATTTCACCTGTATGGCGGATCGCCCCGTGGCGATCACAAGATAGTCGGCAAGAATGGTTAAATGCCCAACCTCCAGCACCACAATGTTTTGTGCCTTTTTGTCATACAGGATGTTTGCGATCTTCAGGGCCAGCGTCCCTTCCGTCATGCGGTCTCCTCCTTGGTGTCATTCACTCATGCTTTTTTGTGTTTCCATCAACCAGTTTATGGTTTGGATAGTGGCGGGGTGCAGCGCCTTCCCACGATCCTTTACATAGCTTGTCGTACTTTCAAGTGACATCAAAACTGCGCCCATAAGGTTTGTTTCCGACAGGCTGCGTATCTCAGAAAGCCCAGGATAGTCTTCCCGGTCCGGCTCAATCTTATCCGCCAGATATACAATCATTTCCAACCGTGTCATAGGCACTTTCCCCAGCGTATGGCATGCGATGGCGGACAGTACCTGCTCCTGCGAAACGCCATATACATTCCGGGCCATATGCGCGCCAACTACCGAGTGCAGCAACGCGCCTGAACTTAAGATGGATTCATCCACCTTCATCCTGTGCTCCCTGACATACGCCTGCATGGAATGTAGGTCCATCCCCTTTGCGCAATCGTGAAGAAGCCCCGCCATAGCGGCCTTTTCCTCATCCTCACCGTGTACTTTAGCCAAATGCCGGGCCGCGTAGGCCACGCACAGTGTATGGGCGAAACGCTTTATGTTCATGGAACTCATCAGCCTGTCCATGAAAGCTGCAAAACCGGGCGGGCTTTCTCTTGTTCCATACAGACCCATCACCCGGATGTATTCCATCACCGCAGGATGAAGCCCCTCCGGTTCCTGCCCCGATGCAAGACGCACCCGTAGAGCCGTGGAGGACATATCCCCCACCGCCTCTTTCAGAAACATGAAACGCGCACCCCGCCTTATCAATTCCTCCCGCATAACCTGCGGGGATACTGTTTCTTCTATACCAAGCCTTGGGCATACCAGGAACCGGCACATTTGAAATACCTTTTCCGGATCCCTCCAGTTGACAAGATCGTATAGCGTATCCTCACCTATAATATAATAAAATTCCGCCTGCGGCATTTGCTTTAAGAGCAATATTAATGTATCCACCGTATAAACTGTGCCGGTTCTGTTCAATTCTATATCTGAAGGGAAAAAGCCCGGCTCCTGCGCAAGCGCCAGCTTCACCATATCAAGCCGCTGCGAAGCCTTCGCCAGGCCTTCCCTTTTGTGAGGAGGATTGCCTGTGGGCAAAAACAGCACTTTGTTAAGCAGCGCTTCCTCCATGGCCTTCTTTGCCACTTTCACATGCGCCAAATGGATGGGGTTGAAAGATCCTCCCATCAGACCAATCCGTTCCGGTTTCAACCAAGCGCCCCCTTTCCATTTCATTATACCCTATGGAAGCCGGATGGAAAAGGGCCGCCGGGAGAAAATAAGCAGAGGACTCCGTCCTCTGCACTCCTGCCAAAGGAACACGTCCCTTTGGAATCCCAATATCAAATAATACCTTACTAAGTTTCATAAACATTGCCGCGTTATATCACCTTGAAAGGAGCTTGTCCCATGCAGCAATATCTTGAAAAGACTCGTCTTGGCGGGGCATTGGATTCCCTGGGCCTTCGCCTGCTTATACTCCTGTGCTGTGTTCTTTGGTTTGTGTTCTTATGGGGCGTTACCCTGGCGGCCCTTTTTGCCGGAATTGCCTTTTTTATGCTGGTATGCCTTGCCATCCGGCTCGGCAAAAGAAGGACCGTAGCCCGGCGGGAAAAGGCGCTGCGCGAACGAATCGGCGGGGAGATGGCGCTGGATGCCTTGCCCCTTGCCCCGCCCCGGCAGGCACATTTCCAGGCCTCCCTGTGGCTTACCCTGGCATATCCGCTAAGGCTGGAGCGCATTACGGAGGATGGCGTGCTGTGCCGGCTTAACGGGGACCTGGTGCTTGTCCGCTGCCTGAACCGCCATCAATCTGTGCCCGTCAGCGCCCATGACATCATTGAGGCGCAAAGGGCATGCCTTAACAACAATGCTGCAAGATGCGTGCTGTGCACCGCTTCGCAGCTTGGCAGCGCAGCCCAGACACAATTGGGGCAGGCAGTTCCCCCTGTCAAGGTGGTTGGAAAAGAGCGGCTGATACGGTTGGCGGGTGCCGCTTCCCCGGTCACGGATGAACAGCTGGTGGCCCTGGGCGAACGAAAAAAGCATCATGTTGGCATCAATATATGGCTGAACCACATTCTGGCCCCACACCGTTCCCGGCGGTATTTCTTATACGGCATGGGCCTTCTTTTGCTGTACTTCATTACCCGGCTTCCCTATTATCCTGTCCCCGGCGTGCTATGCCTGTGCCTCGCTCTTTTGTCCAGAATCCGCCACGCCAAAGAGGATGCCATTTAATATTTGCCTCTTGCGATCTTAGCCACCGCCGCCGTCAAGTCATCCACATGCTGTTCCGTATTATAGATGCCCACGCTGGCACGCACGGCGCCCGTATCCATGGTGCCAAGCCACCCGTGTATGCTGGGGGCGCAGTGCAGCCCGCCACGAAGCGCAAACCCTGCCCTGTCCAGGCCGTCCGCCACTTCGCCGCTTTCCATGCCCCTCACGTTGAAGCTTACAACGCCTACCCGCGGGGCGTTTTCGTCGCCATAGACGGTCACATTTTCAATATCCCTTAAGTTGTCACGAAGCCTTTGAGCCAAATGCTCTTCATATTCCCGGATCTCCCACATGTGCTTGGCCGCAAAGCGCGCGCCTGCCAGCAGTCCCGCGATTCCAGGCAGATTCATGGTGCCGCTCTCATACCTGTCGGGCAGGTCCTCCGGCTGAATCATGCTTTCAGACCGTGAGCCCGTTCCCCCTTCCCTGAAGGGCCTTGGCATCATCCCCTGGCCCAGCAGCAGCACGCCTGTGCCATGGGGGCCCAACAATCCCTTGTGCCCGGCCATGGCCACCATGTCAGCGTTAAGCGCCTTGGGGCTTACATCCAGTATGCCCGCCGTCTGCGCAGCGTCCACCAGGCAGGGGATACCGCTTTCCCGGCAGACGACCCCCATGCGGCCTACCGGCTGCACCACGCCGGTTACGTTGGAGGCATGGTTCAGTACCACCAGCGCCGTTCTGGGCCCGATCATGCTCTGCAGCTGATGGGGTTGCAGCAGTCCATCCTGACCCGGCATCAGTACCTTGATCGAGATCATCCCCTGCCGCTCGTAGCCTGACAGCACCCGCATCACAGCGTTGTGCTCGCTGTGGCTCACAATGACCTCGTCGCCCTGGTAGAGGCTGCCCCGGATGGCCAGATTCAGGCTGTCTGTGCAGTTGTTGGTGAAAATCACATGTTCAGGCTTTTCCATGCGGAACATTTCCGCCAGATGGTCGCGGCAGGCTCGAAGCACTCGCCCGCCGGCCAGCGAGATGCGGTGCCCCGCCCGGCCGGGATTTCCGCCGATGCGGTTCAGCGTTCCCGCCATGGCCCGGACCACCTGCGGCGGCTTGGGAAAACTGGTGGCAGCATTGTCCAAAT
>JAEZJP010000331.1 GCA_023415715.1 Bacillota bacterium | reverse complement strand
GGGCCCCTCGTGAAATGCACGAGGCGGTTTGCGCCAACTGCGGCGCAGTCACCCAAGTTCCCTTTGTTCCCAAGAACGACCGTCCCGTTTATTGCAGCGAGTGCTTCGCGGCACGCCGGTAATTCCTCTGGTAACTACCCCCGCCCACACATTCGTTTGCACAAGAGCCCCGCTTCTTTGGAAGCGGGGTTTTCTTTACTCATACTAATATAGCATCCTCAGCCCCCTTTTGACACTCCCCCAGCCTCCTTCGTCGGCAGCCCTCCCAAAAAGGGGCCATAACGGTGGTGCCGCAGCGCCGGAGGATTGCAAACACATCGCCGCGGCCCCTCGTTGATCCTCAAAAGTGTGTCATTGTACGAAATGATCCTGTTCGTTTTGCAAGGTCCATTCTAATATGATATACTGGAAAAAATATGAATATCGGGAGGGAACCATATGCTGGAGCTTCCGGAAAGCCAAACGCTTGCCCGTCAGTTGCGGGAAAGCATATTGGGAAAGCGCATCGAAAAAGTACAGGCCAATGCCACTCCCCACGGGTTTGCCTTCTACCATGGTGACCCCGCCGGATACAATGACCTTCTCGCCGGGAAAACAGTGGACGATGCGCACGCTTTCGGCGGGCAGGTGGAAATCGCAGCTCACGATGCCCGCCTTGTGGTGAACGACGGCATCAATGTGCGTTTGTTTCCTGCAGGCGCCAAGCGTCCGGACAAGCACCAGCTGTGTGTGGAACTGTCGGATGGGTCGGCACTCATTTGCACCGTACAGATGTACGGGGGCATGCAGGCGTTCAAAGCAGATGCATACGACAACCCCTATTACCATATCGCCAAAGTGAAACCGTCTCCGCTTAACGATACTTTTGACGAAATGTATTTTGAAAAGATGCTGACCGAAGCAAAGGGAACTTTAAGCGCCAAGGCGTTTCTGGCCACGGAGCAGCGGATCCCCGGCCTTGGCAACGGCGTTTTGCAGGATATTTTGTTCAGGGCGCGCATCCATCCCAAAACAAAGCTGTCGTCTTTGACAAAGGAGCAGAAAACGCAGTTATATGCCGCTGTGAAGGAAACCTTGCGGGAAATGACAGACAAGGGAGGCCGGGACACGGAAAAGGACCTGTATGGCCGGCCCGGCGGATATGTATGCCTTCTTTCGAAAAACACGCTGGACAAGCCTTGTCCCGTATGCGGCGGCACGCTTGTACGCCAGGCTTATTTGGGCGGAAATATCTATTTCTGCCCTGACTGCCAGCCGGAATAGTAATTACAGCCCCTTCTCCATCGCACCCTTGGGCAGATAGTACAGATAGGTTCCGTCCACTGAAAGGGCATCATGCAACGCGTCAAAGGTAGCGGTTTCCAAGGTACGTGTCCTTCCATCCAAGAGGGTAAAGATCAGCTTGATGGATTTGCTTCCTTCTGGAACAAAGCCCTCCGGCAGCCGGCCGGAAACGGTAACGCTCTGCAGCGCGGTGATGGCCGCCTCAAAATCCGGAAAGCTTGATTCCTGGCCATTCAGGTCCACAAACGTATCCATCAGCACGTTGCCGTTTTCATCGGTAGCCAATTCATTGTTGGGCAGCACACGCTCCACCCTTCTTAGCGTATACGTGCGGATTTCCCCGCTTGATTCCACCGTCAGAGATTGAATTGTATCCATGGAGATGGCGGCAGGCTGGCGCAGAAGCGTATTCTCCGGCACCAAATTGCTTAATAGCGGCTGGGAAATGGTACTGACCAGGTAGATGGAACCGCCCACCTCAACGTAATCCACATAGTCGTCCCCGGCTGTGCCGACCGTCAGCGTCAATGTGCTTTCGGGATAAGGCGTGATCTCATATGCGCCGGATTCGCCTACCGCGGCTATTTCCCCCGCGGCCTGGTGCAGCGTGATGATACGCTTGGGCTGCTTAAAACCGTACTGCACCTTTGCTTCCTCCGTTGCCTTGGATACAAACCGGCCAAGGTACAGCTTTTCCATGGCGGATACAAGCGTTTCCATGGCATCGGCATCGCAGGGATAGCTGTAGGGTGCCATCATGCGCCATGCGGAAAGGGCGTTGGGATCAGTAATGTCTGTTTCCAGCTTCCAGGCGGCCTCTGTATTACCCAATCCATTTTGTATGGTGATACTGTCGATGCGCTGGTGATGGATGACAGGCTGGTCAACGTGATGGAACACAGCCACATCCTGGTCGAACAATTCAATCAGGTCAGCCGAAGCAAGATAAAGCCCCGGATCATTTTCCAGAGCAAAATAGTTCCAGTTATTGACCGGTGACTTTGCCCCCAAGGAAAAGACAGCCGTTTTGCCATCCGTATAGGTAACCTCCACCGTGACGGAAGGGGAATCAAGGCCAAAGTCCGCCTTGTGAGGCTCCCATTCCTCTCTGGATTCAGATACCGTATCCTCCGCGTCAAGAATGGCGCAGTCATCCAGGAGCGATTTTTGCTTGTCTTCGTCCATCACAAAATCCGGCCGGCCCTGAACGGACAAGCGGCCGTTTTCCCCAATCAGCACATAGCCTTCGCCGCTTTTTCGCGTTACGGCAATACGGGCTACCTCCTCCGCTTTTCGTGTTACAAGCGTACGGCGTGTGGATGCGCTTTGCACAAGTGGAACCTTTCCGGGGCTAACGGATGCCATATAAAAAAATACGGCACCGGCCGCCATCGCGATGGCCAGCAAAACAAGGAAAAGCACCCGCCGTGGGCGGGCTGCTTTCCTTTTTCTTTTCAAAGGTTTTTCCATGAAACCTCCAAATTAGCGGTGGCGCCGTGGCAGAAGTATCACCAACGCAAGCATGAGAACCATCAGGGGCATCGCCACGGCTACTGCGCCGCCGGCAACACGGCTTCCTTCCTTCAGTCCCGGCCGAGTGTAAGGTTTGGAGATGATATCCAGGGAAATAGGCTTTTGATTCAGCAGGTATTCGCAGAACCTGAGCGTGAACTCCAGATTATACGATATTTCATAAAACTGGCTTTCGGTCAGTACAACGCTGCTGCCCAGGATAAAGGCCCGGGAAAGCGTTCCATCCTCCTGGGTGCGGGTGCTGAACAGCGCCAGCGAAAACGGACCGACAGGGTCGGTGTCCTGCTGGTCGGTGGTCTTGTTCTCCCCATATATATCCCGCAGATACGCCTTGTAGCCGCTGGCCAAAACCGGCGTCACCGTCAGGCCGCTGACGGCAGTGGACGGTGTCTCAAAAGCCCGGGGACCATACAGGATCAGTTCATTCGCACCGGCGGCTATAAGCGGATCGGTGGCTTCGCCGGATAGAACATGGGGCGTCAAGTATGTGGTTTTATCGCTAAAAAAGGTACCCGGCTCGTCGGCGGAGGCAATTACCACGCCATATTGCGGCACCATACCGAAGGAACGCAGCAGTGACAGATAATTGTTCATGCCCGTAAGATCGTCTGAATAATCGCAGGTAATGAAAAGGGCCCCGCCCGCCCTGGAAAAAGCGGTGATGGAATCAAGCTCCTCTTTCGTCAGGTCTTTTATGGGAGAAAGGATCATCAGCAGCGCATGGGCATCAAGCGTATCCCCGCTTCGCAGATTTACGGATCGGACGGAGTAATTGTTGCTTGTCAGCGACTGTGTAAGCGCCGCCACGCTATCCCCTTCCAATTCGCCATTGCCGCTAAGCAGCATGATTTCCGGTATTTCCGCGCGGGTAACATACGAAAGCGCTTCGCTGATCCGCTTTTCATACAACAAATCTACCCCGTATTCGCCGCTTTCAATGTTGTACCCCACCGTGGAAAAGCTTTCGGTGGTAAGTATCTTGTAGCGGCCCGTTGTATCACAGGAAACGATGAGGCTGTTGGCCGTCAATGTGTTCTCCGTACTTCCCTGAAATTTTGCCAGAAGGCCCGGATTTTTGCTGAGTTCCAGCATTTCATAAGTCACAAGGCTGCTGGCCGCCTGATAACGGTTCAATACCTCAGTAAGAGACAGATCCTCGCTGCCCGGCGTATACAGCGCGTATATGTGTACGGGATACGGCAGGGAATTTAAAACATTCAATGTTGTTTCACTTTGTGTGGTCAGGTTATTGAAGGACAGATCTTTCCGCCAGCCGTTTTTTGTTTCCAGTTCACCAAAGCCCAGGTTGACGAGCACCGCTATAGTAATCACGATGGCCGTCACAGCAAAGGCATAGCCGCCGTAGCGCCATTTGGGGTGTTTCCAAAACATCAGCTTCTTCATGCTCAGCCCTCCCTCCAGCGGCGCGCATCCAGCATGCGCACTGTCATAAACAGGAAGACGAAGCAGAAGGACACATAGTACAGAATGCTGGAATAAGACAGCTGTCCCAGCAGGAATGGCTGATACCTGTCATACAGGCTTATAAAATGCAGAATCGGAGATAACACGGGCAGCGTTACCGCCGTAGCCAAAAGATCAAGCACCCACAGCCCCAGGTTGATACCAAAAGCAGCAATAGCTGCCGTTACCTGGCTGCGGGCAGACCCGGAAACATAAAGGTCCAGCGCCAGGAAGGAGCATCCCTGCAGTATGAAGCCCAAATAGCCCACTATCAGTTCCCCAAGATAGACCTTGCCGAAAATGGCTATCACCAGCACATAGCCAAGCGTCAAAAACACCGTTATTAAAAGCACGGCCGCAGCGGCAAAATACTTCCCGGCCACCACGCCCCACAGGGACACGGGAGACGTAAGCAGAAGCTGATCTGTTTTTAAGTGCCGTTCCTCAGCCAGGAGCCGCATAGTAAGCACCGGGGAAAGAAGAAGCCACAGGAACGTGATCTGGCTCAATAGATACAGCACATTGCTGTTCAGGGCGCTTATATTCTGCAGGTAGAACATGATTCCGGATAGCGCCAGGAACACGCCCATGAACACATAGCCCACAGGTGTGGAAAAATAACTTTGTATCTCCCTCTTCCAAATTGCGATCATTCTTTCAGTCCTTTTTTTCCGGGAGGTCAGCCCCGCTGGTTGCCTGCAGAAACACTTCCTCCAGTGTATCGTACATCGGCATCAGGCGCAAAATCGGAGCCTGCAAGCCGCACAGCAGTGTAAACAGCTTCGTTTCAGGCTGCATATTCCTGCGGCACTCGAGAACCGCCTCGGTGATGTCCGCATCCGGGGTAGGCAGCACCTCGACGCGCATCACGCAATCCAGTCCGGTCAGAGCCGGCAGAAGCTGCCGTTCCTTCATTTGAATGGAAACCCGGAGACGCACCGTATCCCCCGTCGTGCCAGTCAGTTCCTCCATGTCCGCCTCCCTGATCAGTCGGCCCTGATGAAGGATCACCACCCGCCGGCACAAGGATTGTATTTCGTGAAGCATGTGGGAGGAGAAAACCACTGTGTGCTTTTCCCCAAGTTTTTTGATCAGGGCGCGTATCTCCGTCACCTGCTTAGGATCCAGGCCCACGGTAGGTTCATCCAGCACAAGCAGCTCCGGCGCTCCGCAAAGCGCCTGGGCAATGCCCGCCCGCTGCCTAAAACCCTTTGAAAGGTTGCCAAGCTTCCGCCCGGCCACCTCATCCAGGCCCGTTGTGTGAAGGATTTCTGCCACATGGCCGGGAATGGCCTTGCGGTCCACTTCCTTCAGCCTGCAGCAAAAGCGAAGGTAGCTTTCCACCGTCATCTCATCGTACAATGGCGGCTGCTCCGGCAAATATCCTATTAGCCGCTTGGCCTCCCTGGGGTTTTGCAGAATATCATACCCGCCGATTGTTACGGTGCCCCGGGTTGCCGAAAGGTACCCCGTCAAAATATTCAGCGCCGTGGTCTTCCCGGCTCCGTTCTGCCCCAAAAGCCCCAGCACCTGTCCTTGGGGAGCGGAAAAGCTTACGTCCTTCAGGGCGTAAACGGAACCGTAGCGCTTAAAGATACCTTCCAGCTTTAACATGAATGCTCCTCGTTTCTAGGCTTTACGGGGTTATTATAACAAAGGAATGCATCTGGGATGTGAATAAAATGTGAACTGTGAAAGCCAGTGAAAGCTGTCAGCAAGCTGTCAGCCTTCCCAAAAAACTGCTTGACAAAATAATCTGTTTCTTTTATAATGGCATTCGCAATCCTTTGATTGCATGTTGGGGAATGGTGTAACGGCAGCACCTACGACTCTGACTCGTATTGTCTAGGTTCA
>JAEZJP010000322.1 GCA_023415715.1 Bacillota bacterium | reverse complement strand
CCTTCGTCGACAGCTATTCCATCTGGCTCAATCGTCGCACTGCTCGCTGCGCTCGCATAGCTCGTTTCGCCAGCCTCCTCCACCTCGCTTCATCCGCCACAGGCGGCGCTTCGGCTCCGGAGCCCTCAAGGGGAAGCCTCCTCTCTTCGTTCATATTGTCCGTTTCCAAGGCATCTTCTTTGGAATACAAGGCAGCAAGCCATCACCTGAATTCCGTAATTTCTGTAGTTGCCGGAGTACTAGTGCCATAATACCGTTCCATTCACCATTTGTATCGTCCGCTACACACGTGAGGCAGCAGAACAAAGATGGAGTCAGCCGGAACCCCATAGAAAAACCTTTTAAGTTCGTTGTATTTACAACAGACCAAGATGGAAAAGTAATGTAAAATATATGTGGGTATGAAATATGACCCATTCAGGGTATAATGCGGAGACGGAGGGTTGCTCCCACGGGAGATTCGATTGAAAGTCTTTTTCAATTGTGAAGCTTTCGGGTTAACATGCAAGCTTCCCTAAGCTGCAAAGCAAAAACATGAAAATATTGAATTGAAGGAGGATTCTCATGAAGGCATCTATTAACAGGGAAGGATGTATTTCCTGCGAATTGTGCGCTTCCACCTGCCCGGAGGTATTTCGCATGGCAGAAGACGGTCTTGCCGAAGTATATGTGGATGAAGTACCGAAATCTGCAGAGGATACAGCCGTTGAAGCCCAGGAAGGCTGCCCCGTTTCTGTAATCAAGGTGGAGTAGGAGACAATAGAAGCGGGAGATTTCTTTCTGGCTGCATGGCCTTGGATTGCAATGAGCGTAGCGGTTGCCGCCGCCGCTCAATACATGGGAAAAGACAAGAAAAGCCAGGAGCGGAGGAAATAGCAGATTCTGAACTTAAGAGGCCCGGCAGCATCAAATGAAACATATTTCATGGATGCTGCCGGGGCCTTTTAGAATAGGCATGCTTATGTTTTGCTTTCTTCCCGTACCCAGCCCTGTGCCACCCAGTGGGCCTTGTCAACGGGGTTCCATGTATTCTTTTTCATCATGCCTTTCATGGCATTGAACAATACGGTACGGATAAGGGGCGCCGGAAGTCGCCGCATATTCTCCACAGTCTTTATGATCCGCCGGGCTAATTTATCGGCCTGCTTTGTCATCTTCCGCCGCTTTTCGGGCTTGACATCACTCCATTTGGATGCTCCAACGGCAGCCTTGAAGGTGAATATGCGCTTTACACCCCAGAAGCGCAGGCTGTTATTCATCGTTTTCGCGGTATGGCCCTTTCCTGCGCCGGCAGTGGTGACAACGCTCAGGCCTGCCTTTTCAAACATCCGCGGGTCCGGCCTGTGGCTGATCCATTGGTAGCACAAATGATCCAGGAGAGCCTTCATCTGCCCGCTTACATCCATCGCATAGGTGGGAGAAGCCAGGAGGATAAGATCGGCCTCCATCAAGGCAGCCGCGATGGGTGCGACGCTTTTAGCATGCGGGCAAAAATCTTCTCCCTTGAAAAGGCATGTGAAGCAGCCGTTGCAAAACTGGTCCATATCCCGGGGCAGTACAAACTCCCTGTTTTCCAGGGGTACGCTGGCTGCCAGGGCATTTATTACAAGCTGGACGGCATTCCACGTGCTGCCGTGGCGCATGTTGCCGTAAATAGTCAAGACTTTCATCACGTTTTACTCCTGCTTCATAGATGGAGCGCCTGGCGGAAAAAGTTTGCAAAGCCGGGGCGCATGTCTTTATGGCTCAAACGCCTTTCTTCCTCGGACAAATCAAACCAATATTTCCCGGACTGGGTTGATACCGACAGGGAGTCCAGCGGCCAGCCGGGAGTGCGCATGGGATGGGGCTTGTCCGAAAGTAAAAACGTGTCGGAGCATATGTCTTCCCCGTCGTATTCCATGAAGATTCCGCCATCCATCACAAGGCATATTGCATTTTGATACCTGGCCGGCAAAAAGCCTTCCTTACCGTATTCCCGCGTAAGCTTGGCATAATGGTCCAGCATTTCTTCATCTGATAGCGGCTTCCCCTCCGGCCTTCTGGCATGAACGCCAGGATTTTTCATATCCGGCACGCCTGTCAGCACTAGGCCCGAATCACAAGAAAAAACTGGCCGGTGATACGTTTGAAAGTAGGTTATGGCCTTCTGCCGGGCATTTTCCAGCGGCGTGATCCCATCCTCCGGGACTTGCGGCGCATGTTCATCCAGCCCGTCGATAAGAATGGGCAAATCAGATAGCCAGTCACGCATGGCGTCGAGTTTGGCCGGGTTGCCTGTGCCATACATCAGTCTTAGCATCACACGTCCCCCAGTGCTTGTACAAGCACCTGCATGTTTTTGCGCATTCCGTCCTCATAGGCGGTCAGCGCCGTATGGTCCATGGGTCCGGTGACCAATGGGTCAAGCTCGTACACTTTTGCGCCTGTTTCCGCCGCCAGCGTCCTGGCTGCCAGATCCGGGTACTGCGGCTCGGTGAACAGGGGCGGCACACCGAGAGTCTTAACAAGATCCGTCAGATCGGCCAATTGGGCAGGGCTCAGCGCCTCTCCCGGTTCCCGGTTTACCACGGCGGCCACATGCAGCCCGTACGCCTTTGCAAAGTAGGGAAACGCCTCATGGAAGGTGATGATATCCTTACGGGGAAGGCCCTCAAGGCCCATTTTCAGCTCGGTATCCAGCGCCTCCAGCCGCTGTATATAGGCGGCCGCGTTTTGTGCAAGGGCTTCGCTGTAATCCGGGAAGGCGGACTGCAAACCGCCCCGCAGGTTTTCCACCATCGCTATGGCATTTTTTGCATCCAGCCAGATGTGAGCGTTGTCCTCATGTTCGTCAAATACCGCACCTTCCTCGTGTGTATGTGCATTTCCGCCCTGGCTGTCAAGAAGCGGTATGTTTTGGGAGGCGTCCACGATTTTAAGATTGGGGAACTGTGCCGTTACCGTATCAAGATAACTTTCCATACCCGCTCCGTTGATCAAAAGCACCTGTGCGCCGGACAGTGTGCGCATATCCCCTGTGAGCAATTGATAATCGTGCAGGCAGCCCGTATTCGGCGCAGCCAGGTTTTCCACACGTATATCGTCTATTCCCATCGTCAGGTTCCTTGTCAGAATGTAGATGGGATAGAATGAGGTTACCACAACCTTTTCCTGTGCCAAGGCAGCAGGATAAGTGAACAGAAGAGCCGCAATTATGGCAATAAGCAAAACTTTTTTCATGATCTTTCCCCTTGATATCTTTGATGCGTGCCCATTGTAACATTCCTGACGCTATAAAACAAGCCGCCTGTCCGGGGTAAGCCCCGGAGAAGGCGGCCTTGTTCATATGCCAAAGTGGCTTAGTTCGCGGGTGTCGCAGTGGGTTCCGGAGTTGCTTCAGCAGCAGGAGCTTCAGTGGGCGCTTCTGTAGGCGCCATGGTGGGGGCAAGATCGGTATAATCAATCTTGGCCGCGTCTTTCCATTCCTGCATGGCCTTGGGCAAAGCGCCGTCCTTGCGGGTCTGCTCCATATCCGTGCGCAAGGTTGCCTTGAGTTCGTCCGTCAGCGCCACGGGGCCGCCTGGTATATCCCTGGTGTAATGCAGGACATGCACACCGAAGCTGGATACTACAGGCAGGCTGATATCGCCAACTTTTTGCATTTCCGGGGCGAAAGCGGCGGAGACAAAGGTAGGATCATAAAGAATGGAGTCTTTATGGACACTGTATCCGTCCGTCTTGGCGGGTTCAGTTGTCATACCGGGATCGGTGCCGAATTCCGCGATCAGGGCTGCAAAGTCTTCGCCGGCAGCATACCTGGTTTTGATTGCTTCCGTCTTATCCTTTACGGAATCCAGGATGGCTTGCTTGGCGGCTTCCAGATCCGCCTCTGTTACGGGGACGGGGGTCGCGGTGGCAGCCGGATCGGGGGTTGCGGTTACTTCAGCCGTGGGCTCCGCGGTAGCATCCGCTGCACTTCCATCAGCAGGCTCGGCAACTTCCTCCGTATCGTCGTTCTGTTCTTCCAACTGAGCCTGAATGGCTTTATAGTTGTCCATCAGCGTGCTGTCCACGGTAAGCAAAATGTGGCTGATGCCCCGCATGCCTTCCGGAATATACCAAGCCTGCTGCCCGCTGTATTGAGTCGCATACTCATAGGTTCCTACATCGTTGGCGTAGCTTGTCTTATCGGCGTCTACACGGGCCTGGTACTCGGTCTGAACTTCCTCGTCCGTATAGGCGAGATCATCCTTGGTGAGTAGGTCGATCATCCGCTCCTGGATCTTCTGATCCTTATAGCTGGCAACCAATTCTTCAATAGCCTTGTCTGATGTATAACCCATCTGGGCCATGTAGTCTTCCGCCTGCTTCCGGGCGTTTGCTTTTTCTTCATCCGTGGGGGATTCGGAGGTCAGATAGTTCGCTGCCTGCTGCGTTAGATAGCCGTCCCACGTCGTCTGGGCTTCGGCTTTAAAACCATCCACCTCTTCCGCCGTAAACTGGTCAATCTTGAGCTCGACTGCCTTTTGCCTGAAGAGGGTATCCTGCACCGCGTATTCCAACGCTATGGATTGCAGTGTGGATTCCTGGCCGGTAAGGTCATAACCCTGGCTGGTATACTGGTAGTAAAGGTTGTCGTAGATTTCCTGCATCTTGGCATAGGTGACCGTTTCACCGTTCACGTTTGCCAGTACTGCATCCGGGGCCGGTGTTGGGATCTCGGCGGCGGCTTCCGGTGCCGCAGTCGCTTCTAAAGCAGTCGTGGCTTCCACGGTGGGCTGGGGTGCTTCACCCAGCGCGCCGGTCATGGCCATTGTCGCACACATGGTCAGCGCCAGACAGAGCGCAAAAAAACGGGTGGATTTCTTCATGGAATCACTTTTTCCTTTCTTTGTGTCCGGCGCCGGAGCCGGCATAATAGATTTATTATGGCACAGGCTATGCGGTACTGCAAGCTTAAGGCGGAAAAAACTGAAAAGTTACAGTCTGTTCATGAATTGAATAACTGCTGCCCGCCGGCAAGGGGGATACGCCTTGCGCTTTTCAAAACCGAAGTTTTTGCCGATGCGCTTTTATAGGACGATCATTTTACACCGTTTGTTTCATCAAATCGCATGGGAATCCCTGGCCGTGATGGAAACGGGGAACGAACAGGGAGATTACCGGGGAGATCGCCTTTTGAAAAAGCCGCCCTCCCGCCCCATCTGGCTCAATCGGCGCGCTGCTGCGCTGCCGCTTGCATCGCTTGTTTCGCCAGCCTCCTCCACCCCACCCGTTTCTGCCACTGGCAGGGGCGGGGTTACGGAGCCCCTTCCTGAAAAACTTATAAGAGACAATAAAAGTATCGGCGCATCATCGACTTGTAATAGTACAGTTCCATCCATATACATGGTATCCTTGTGGATAAGATTGGATTGGTATACAATGATGCTGCAATTGTTTAAACGATTGGTTGGGATATCACTTAAGTATGAAGCAGCTTACGATAGTCAAAAGTGAAAGACGCCTATCTCTTCTGAATAGCGAAGGCAGTGAAATTTATTCCTGCCCCATAGGACTGGGCTTTTCGCCTGTCGGGCCTAAAGCTCAGGAGGGAGACGGCAAAACACCGGAGGGAACATACTTTATTTGCCTCAAACGGGAGACCGGCAAGTATGGTATGGCCCTTGGCATCAGCTATCCCAGTGAGAAAGATGCGGAGTCGGCTTTAAACTGTGACCTCATTTCCATAAGCGAATGGGAGGCCATCCGGTCCGCCTGCAAAGATGGACGGAGGCCGCCCTGGGGCACCAAATTGGGCGGCGAAATCTACCTGCATGGCGGCGGCGCTTCCGATTGGACTGCCGGCTGCATTGCCCTAAACGATGAGGATATGAAAAAACTCTTTCCCCTTGTGGAGGAAAGAGATAAAGTGACGATCCTGCCGTAGCATTTTATTTTAGCATTTCCCTGCACTTTTGAAGCGTTTCCCGAAGCTTTGCAACCTTCACCTTCTTGGGGTTCTTTTCAATGAAACAGCTCATCGTTTCCGGCCGGAAGATGGCTTGCGCGGCATCCTGTATATCCTCCGCCGTCAGGTCTCCGTGCAGCCGCGTTCTTATGTCTATGTCGCACTCGTCGGTATTGCCATTCAGCCAGGCCATTCCCAGTTTTTCATTCATAGTCCCGGCTTTATCCAGCAAAATGTGTTCATTATCGGTGAAATAGACATGAGCCCTATCCATTTGTTCATGGCTGATGAACCTGCGAAGTTTGCTCAGAATGGAAAACACAAGCTCTAGGCTTTCCGTAAGCCTTTCGTGCGCCACCTCATAATCAATGGCAAAGCGCCTGTAAGAACCTACAGTGACCACTTCAGAACTGATGTCGTCCACCAATGCATGCTTTTCCCTAAGCTCCAGGAACAGAACGGAGCTGAGCCCGTCCCCCGTCATGTGGCTGAGCATTTCGGCGCAGGCCGGGATCACCAGATTGGTGTCAATATCAAAGTATATAAGCACCTGAGCCAGATCGTAGTCGGCGTTGAACAATTCATCGCTGCTCTCGTCCCGCGAGCAAAAGTTCATGGGGGATGGCTGATCAAAAACGCTGGGGCCTATATCAGGAAGCTCTTCAAGCACTTCTTTCGCCTTTTCCAGCATACCGTCCGAAAAATTGCCCGTCAGCACAAAGCATGCGTTGGAGGGGCGGAAGATCTTCCGTTTCCACAGGTGGATCAAATCCGGAGACATGCGCAGCACGCTTTCTTTGGTGCCCATGCCGGGGAAAGCGCCGGCCTTCGTTTTGAAATACCTGGTGCTCATATCCCACAAAAAGTTTTGCTCGTCGTTTTCGATTTGCCTAAGTACCACCTGTTTTTCGGCGTTTATATCCTCCTCGGTCCATTGACCCTTTGCAAACAGGCGGAGCATCAGTTCAAAGGCATCGTCAAAAAAGCGGGGCACTACCCGCATTTGAAATATGACCGATTCGGGATAGGTCGTGCCGGAGAGCTTTGCCCCCATAGCATCCAGCTGGCGGTACAGCTGCCCCTGGGGAAGGCCGTTCAGGTTTCGGAAGCATAAGTGCTCCAGCAAATGGGATACTCCCTGATTGCTCCTGTTTTCATACAGCGAGCCGCCCTTTAAATACACGCCCATCTCCAGGGAATGCAAATGGGGAAGCTGATAGGCGGAGATTTGAAGGCCGTTTTTCAGCCGAAATTCCTGATAAGCCGCCATGGGTCCTTCCCCCTTTTGTAAAAATCATTTCCCATCCTTGATGAGCCGGCGGATGTCGTCCATCTGGCTTAAAAAACCGGGGTTGTCCCTCAAAATATCCTGCACCTTTTCGCAGCTGTGCATGACTGTGGTATGGTCGCGTCCGCCAAAGTTCTCGCCTATGCGTGGCAGCGAAAGCCCCACTATCTCCCTTGTTAAGAACATGGCCACCTGGCGGGGCACGGTAACCTCCCGGTTGCGCCGGGCGCTCTTCAGATCATCCACGGAAATGCTGTAGTAGTCGGCCACCGTCTCCTGTATCAGCTCGCAGGTGACGCGGCGCACCTCGCGCTGGGCAAACACTTCCCTGAGCGCTTCCTCCGCCAGCGCGCTGGTAATGGGCTTGCCGGTCAGGGAGGAAAATGCCACCAGGCGCGTCAGGCTGCCTTCCAACTCGCGGATGTTGGAGTCGATGCGCTGGGCGATCAGCTCCAGCACGTCGTCGGAAACGGAAATATGCTCCCGCTCCGCCTTTTTACGCAAAATCGCAATACGCGTTTCAATATCCGGTCGCTGGATATCAGCAATCAGCCCCCACTCGAAACGGCTGCACAGCCGCTCCTCCAGGCTGGCGATGTCCTTGGGCGGCTTATCGCTGGTCATAATGATCTGCTTGCCGGCGGCATGCAGCGTATTGAAGGTATGGAAAAATTCCTCCTGGGTGCGGTCCAGCTTGGCGATGAACTGTATGTCGTCCACCATCAATATGTCCACGCTGCGGAAGCGGCTGCGGAATTCGGCATTCTTGTTCTTTTGGATGGCTGTGATGAATTCGTTTGTAAAGTTTTCGCTGGTGATGTACAAAAGATTCAGGCTTGGGTATTGCTGCTGCACATAATGGCCGATGGCGTGCATAAGATGGGTCTTTCCCAGGCCTACGCCGCCATAAATAAACAATGGATTATAAGCCTCCGCTGGGGCTTCCGCCACCGCCAGGGAGGCGGCATGGGCAAACCTGTTGCCGCTGCCCACCACAAAGGTGTCAAAGGTATATTTGGGATTCAGGCTTACATTGGTGCTCTGGGAAGCGGGAGCAGCCTTTAAAGCCTTGCGGGCAGCCGATTCCTGGGGCGTGATGATTTCTATGGAAAGCGTATGCCCGGCGGCCTGGCTCACCGCATTGGCAATCAGCATGGCGTACCGGCTGGCGATCATCTGCTTCATATAGTCTGTGACTACTTCAATATACAGGCAATTATCTTCAAGCTCCAGGGGCTTTAAGGAGCTGGCAATCCACGTTTTGTAGGAGACCTCGTTCATTTCCTCCTGCAAAAAGCGGCATGCCTTTTCCCATAACTCCGTTACATTCATCCGCTGCCCCCCTTAGTACAATACAAAAAATATACAAGGCATTATGCGCTTTGAAGGCGCACGAAAAAAGCAAATAAATCCAGACATACAAAATCATCCAGGAAGCTGTGGAAAACTTCCTGTGGATAACCGGTCCTGCCTCTCCGGTTGTTTCCCTATGATACCAGATATGCCCCGTATTTTCAAGGGTTGTACACAGATGCACTCATTGCATAGGCGCCTAAGCTGTTGAAAACTTTCAGCCTAGGGATGGTGGTTGTCCAATTTTCAGACCACAAGACTTGGCGTTTCCCGAACGTATTTTCGGATAAATTTACGAGTTTGATGTATATATATACTGTTTGGCGAAATTTGGAAACAATTTAGACATAGGATTTTTATAGGGTGTTTTTGAAAAGGACAAGGATTTCCAGGTTGACATGTAGAAAGTAGCGCTATCCTTCGCGCGAGGTGACTTAAAGGTGGCAGCCGTCATCCGCACCCAGGATGTGGCCAGGGCGCTGCACCCCTGGGTGGGCTCCTATCTGCTGGACAGCACGACGCTGGCGGATGACACCGCCGATGTCCTGCGCAGTTACGCCCCCTACAAAGAAGATATATATAAGCTGTGCACAAGGCTGGACAGCTTTTTGTTCATGTCCCTGCGCCGCTTTACTATGGGTACCATGCGGGTTTTTCTGGATGACGGATCAGAGGTCCGCATTCGCACCTCCGACTTTCAAATGCTTACGGATGACGTTCTGGGAGTCCTTATGGAATCCCTTTCCCCTTACTCCGTCAATTTTGAAATGCTGAAAAGCTATTCCCTGCAGCAGCCCAGCCTCAGCGCGCTGCGCGTTCTCTATACAAAGTACCAGGCCTTTCAAAGCCGTGAGGAACTTCAAGCAATCGCCCGCACCATACGCACCTGCCACCCCAGGGAAAGATATATATCATGGCTCCCGCCGGAGGACGGCAAGGGATTAACGATGTAGGATTACGGGATGAGGAGGGGAAGTCCCCTTTCGAAAAAGGTTACGTACCCGCACCCCATCCCCGATAACCTTATAAAGGAAATTAAAAAAATGCTTGCAATCCCATTAGGAATCATGTAAAATGTATCCGTTGTCCCGCTGGACGTGCTGATATAGCTCAGCAGGTAGAGCACTTCCTTGGTAAGGAAGAGGTCACCAGTTCGAATCTGGTTATCAGCTCCATTGAAAGGGTTCGTGGCTTCTTAAATGATAGAGGTCGCGGGCTTTTTCTTTATGTCTGAATTATTTAATAGGAATTGGTATATGGTTTTTACAGCCTCATGCCAGGCGTATAATCTTCAAAGTACAGCGGCTTGTGGGGAACTCCTTGCCCTACCTGAAGGCCGACCTGGAGCTATAGCAAATCCGGCTGGATGACCTGGGAGCCTTGGAGGGTGTGCTTTCCCGAAGCCTGGATGCTATCCATCCTGAACCTTTAACAGCTCAAAAAGCTTTGCATAATCCATCGGTATATAGGCTTTTCTTCTTATTACAAAATAGTATAATGGTTACACTATGTCTAGTGTGTTCATGAGGTAAGGGAAACGCATTGCTAGGACTGCCCGCAAGAGCGCTTGGAAACTTTGACTCGCACCCCCCACCTCACAAGATCTGCCAGATATTATTCAATAACCCCAGCAGATCCCATGCCAATTTTGATATAGAGAATGCTCATTGAAATCCCTATCTGCTAACCTATTCATCTGTAAAATCATATATGTTTAAATTGACACGACATTTGTTGCATGTTACCATAATTCCGGAAGAAAAAGAGAATTCTGCTAATATACGGTTACTATGATTGGAGACAAGGTACATATGAGACGCATGCAATTTTTTAAGAAGCTGATTTCTGTTCTCACCATTCTTGCTTTGACCGTTAACCTTATTTCCCCAGCCATTTTTAACAAGAGTGGAAATGATCCGCTCGTTATTCATGCTTTTGGTGAAACGGTTGATGGACAGACAGATACAACCGCTCCTACCGAAACAAATACGCCTTCGGTTACGCCGGAACCTGCATCTACTCCGGAGCCAACGGTTACTCCGGAACCTGCGTCAACTCCGGAACCGGAAGTTTCACCAGAGGCTGCAATAAGCCCTGAGCCCGCTGACACACCTGCTTCCACCGGCACGCCTGAACCTTCGGCTACGCCTGAGCTCACGGCTGCGCCGGAACCCACAGATACCCCTGAACCCACGGTAACACCTGCGCCAAGCGGCACCCCTGAACCCACAGTGACCTCCGCGCCAAGCGGCACCCCCGAGCCCACGGAGTCTACCGAGCCTGAAAGTATTGATTATACCCGGGATGCAACATATAACATCTCCTTTACCCAAGGATATGTAGAAGTGCTTTGTGATGCCTTACTTTATGAAAGCGCATCGGCGCAAGAGGCTTACGCGCGGATCGGAAGGGGCACGGTCTATGCCGTTTCCAGGGCAAATGCCGGCCACAGCAATGACAGGCTGAAAATTGCGTTTGCCGCACAGGATGGCATGCAGACTGGATATGTGTCCGCCGCAAATGTCCGGCCCATGAGTGAAGAAGAATCCAACGCATATGTGGCAGGGAACCGGAATTCCAGCAGCTTTTTCTATCAGGAAAACTTGAACTATCCGCTGGATGTGCTTCCTTTTGCAACTGAAGAGGCGGAAGAACCCACGCCGGAACCGTCCTTTGACCCTGGAATCGGCCAATTGCAAGGCTTTAATATGCTTGGCGGTTTCCAGCTGATGTCATTGGGGGATATTGTTACCCAATATGATTTTGATCTGTACCCCGATGCCGCGGCGCATGCCGATGTTGTCATCAATCTAGCGGACTTGCAGGATGAGACCTTTATAGACATTTCCGGGCTGGTTGAAAATACGGACTATACGGTTTTGGAAACAAGCGTCGTTATCAACATAAGCTACCTTTCCATTCTGGCTGTCGGTACCCATCAGCTTACTTTGAACTTCAGCGGCAGCCAGCAGGTTGTTATTGAAATCACGGTTGACGATACGACGCCTTCTTTCAGCGTATCTCCGGCAACGGCGGTGTTCAACCTCCGGGAGGAAAGCCCGCACCACGCGGACCTGTCATTTACACTGACAACTGAAAATACAGCATTCACCGGTATTCAGGACATGACGGAAGGCAGCGGTTATACCGTTTCTGGAGATACGGTGACAGTCTCCAAGGATGCGCTAAATTTTTTGGCGCCGGGAGAAAGCCTGCTGAACTTTGTTTTCACCCCTGGCGGCAGCTACCCGGTATCTCTTACCGTCTATAATGGTTACAATACGAGTGCGCTTTCCCCATCTTTTGCCGCATTCGATTATGCATCTCCCAGCGATATCAGCGTAAGCATGCAATTGGACGGCTGTGTTTTTACGGGAATACAAGGTCTGACGGAGGGAAATGAATATACATCCGCTTTCAATACGGTCACATTAAAACAGGCGTATCTTCAAACGCTATCGCCCGGCCAATATGATTTGACATTCATGCTGGACTGTGGGGATGATATCCCCTTTTCGCTGGATGTCAAGGATACGATCCCGGTGGCCCAGCTTTCTCCCACCCAGGCCGTGTTCAACAAATACGCCGGCAGTGCGCAGCATGGCGACATTGCTATCGAAATGACCCTCTCAGGCAGCGCGTTCACCGGTATACAGGGCATGGCGGCAGGGGTGGACTATACCGTTTCCGGGGATACAGTTACCTTAAAAGCGGAGAGCCTTGGCTCATTGGAAACCGGCGAACATACACTGTATTTCCTATTTGATGGGCCGAGGTTTGTCCCCTTTGTTCTTACCATTCAGGATGCATCTCCCATGCTGTACGTAAATGGCGTTCCGGTAAGCATGGGCTCGGGAACAGGCTGGAGTTATGCGGATAACGTTCTTACGGTCACCGGCAGCGGTTTGTCAATCAGTGGCGAGAGCAGCACAGCCGGTATACAAATGGCGGCATCAGTGAACAGTATTACGCTGGAAAACCTCGCGCTCAACGCGGGCGGCATTACGTTTGCCGGTTCTTCCGCGGATAAGGCAACGATAAGGCTTTCGGGTATCAATGCCATCACCGGTTCCTTGTATAGTGCAAGCGGCAGCTTCAATTTTGACGGAACAGGCTCGCTGACGGTTGTATCAGCGGGCGCGTATGCGATCCGCGCAGGCAGTATTGAAATTCAGGGCGGTACGATTACTGTCAATATCAACAGTTCAGTAACCAGTTATGGCATTCATGCGATTTCAGGGTCTATTGCCATCAACGGCGGCAAGGTGACGGCCAGCGTGAACGGCGACAACGGCTGCTGCTGCCTGTATGCCGCTGGTGGCATAAACATCACCAACGGGAGTGTGATTGCAAACAGTTATGGCATTTATGGCATTTCCAGCTATGCCATACACGCGGATTCCTTTGCTATCACCGGAGGTAGTTTGGTGGCACGGGCGCATAGCACCGCAACACTGTTAAGCTGCTATGGCATCTATGCAAGCAAAACAATTACAATCGGCGGGTCCGGCACGTACATGGATGTTTCAGGGTACAGCAGGGCGATGAACCTGTCCCAAATGATACTGAATTCGGTGCAGACCAGTGCTTCAAATGCCACGCGTGTGGTTTACGAAAACGGGGCGTTGAAGCTAAGTGATACGCCCGGCAAGATTTTTATCGGCGGCACATTATACCCGCAGGAATCCCTGTTCACCAATATCGCAGGAGATGGATGGGAATGGAACTCCTCAACGAACGAACTGATATTAAAGGGATACAACGGCGGTAAAATTACAAGCTCCGCATCGCCTCTCAACCTGGTTCTGGCCGAAAACACGGCAAGCACGGTCACCACCGACCAGACGTACGCGATCAATGTACAAAAGCTTGTCATCTCAGGCTATGGTAGCCTAACTGCCAATGCGATTGGCAGCGGCTTCGCCATTTATGGATCATCCGGTGTCACCATCACAGGCGGCAATATCACCGCTTCAGGCGATAGAGGAATCAGCACGAATACCAGCGGCACAGTTGAAATCAGCGGCGGCACAGTTTCGGCAACCGGAAACAATAGTGTCGACTTCGGGTACGGCATTTACGGAGCATCCGGCGTCACCATCACCGGGGGTAATATCACCGCTTCAGGCGTAAGAGGAATCAGCACGTATACCGGCGGCACAGTTGAAATCAGCGGCGGCACAGTTTCGGCAACCGGAAACTATAGTGCCGGCAGCGGGTACGGCATATACGGCGATAACCGTGTTGATATCACGGGCGGCAGCGTAAGCGCGCACGGCATCAGCAGCGGCACAGGCCATACAGCTATCGGGATATACGGATACGGCATGACTATCACCGGCGGTACGGTGACCGCGGACGGAAATTGCAACAGCGGAAACGGTTACGGATTATATGGGGCCATCTCTGTAAGCGGCGGGTCTGTCAATGCGCAAGGCACAGGCGCAAGCGGCTACGGATTTTTCTTTCTCTCACCATCAATGAGCATTAGCGGGAACGCATATTTGAACGTAACAGGGTCCACCTCCGCATTCGCACATGCGGGGAATGTTATCGTGAACTCCGTGTCAATTGGCGTCGTTTTCGCCAAGTATGTAAAATATTACAATGGTGAGTTTTTGCAGAGCAGTTCCCCCATACCCATTATCTGTATCTCACCTCTTTCCGCGGGCTTCAACCGGCAAGCGGGAAGCGCGCACCATACGGATTTGTCCTTTACACTCAACTTGATTGACACTGTTTTTTCAGGCATTCAGGGCATGACGGCAGGCAGCGGTTATACGGTTTCCGGCAATACGGTGACGGTGGACAAGGAAGCCTTGAATTCCATGCCGCTGGGTAGCAACCCTTTGAGCTTCCGCTTCACCCCGGGCGGCAGCAAAACAGTGACCGTTAATGTGTATGACGACATAACGGAGGTACTATCGCCCTCCTTTGCGCAGTATGATCCTGAGATTCCCGGCGATATAAGCGTCAGCGTGCAATTGTCCGGCTGTTCTTTTACGGGGATACAGGGGCTGACGGAAGGAAATGAATTTACGTTTTCCGCAGATACGCTGATACTGAAGCAATCGTATCTCGATTCACTCGCGCCCGGCCATTACGATTTGACCTTTCAACTGGACAGCGGCGAGGGCATTGTATTTGCCCTGGATGTGATGCGTCATGATCCGGAAATTTTACTTTCTCCAGGCCTTAAAGGGTTCGACAAATATCCGGGCAGCGGTCAAAACGGGGACATTTCCGTTGTAATGACGCTGAACGGCACGGCTTTCACCGGCATTCAAGGCCTTGCCTTGGGCAATGATTTTACCGTTGCCACTAACACTGTCACCTTGAAAGCCCAATACCTTCAGTCGCTTACAAACGGCGTGCACAGGCTGTATTTCCTGTTTGATCACAGGTATGCTTATTTTGACCTTACGGTGGCAGACACCACGCCTGTATTGTACGTGAATGGCGTACGGGCGGATGCGGGCTCCGGATCTGGCTGGAGTTATGCAAGCAATCTGCTTCAAATAACCGGGAACGGTTTGACGGTAAGCGGCGAAAGCGATACGGTCAGCATTGAGGTGGCCGGGTCCGTAACCGGCATTACGCTGGATGGAGTCAAACTAAACGCCGGCAATCTCACTTTCCGGGGCTATTCTCCCAATACGCTTGCGATCACGCTTATGGGAGCAAGCACAATAAGAGGATATGTGGGAAGCGCAAGCGGCTGCCTCGTTCTGGACGGGACCGGCTCGCTTAATGTGGATTCCACATCGTATTCCATGTATGCAATCTATGCGGCCGGCATTGAAGTGCGCGGCGGTACGGTTAACGCCTTTGGCAGCGGAACAGATGGGTATGGTATCCACTCATCCTCCGACATGGTTACCATATCCGGCGGCAATGTGACGGCCTGTGCAACCTCCAACGGCAGCACCAGCCTGAGCTATGGCATTTATGGCCACACAGGCGTAAGAATCACGGGCGGTATCGTAACCGCCAATGCGCAAAGCGGCAAATCCTGCTATGGAATATACGCGTCTACGGGGGTTATCGAGATTACAGGCGGAACGGTTACAGCCGATGCAACCGGAAGTTCATCAAGCTATGGCTTGTATTCTGTCGGTGATATTCAGATCACCGGCGGTTCCGTGACGGCAAGAGGCAACGGCACAGTCAGCAGTTATGGCATTAGGGCCACCAGTTCCTCAAGCATCAGCGGACCGGATACTTTTATGGAAGCGATTGGCTATACTGCGTCTATCACGAATGCCATTACCATCACGGTGAATGCACAACAGGTCTTTGTTTATGACGGCCGCCATGCCATTTACAAAAACGGAAAGTTTGAGCAATACAGAAAGCCAACCAGCCTGAAAATCGGCGGCATGACCTATGATCAGACCGCGCTGAACGACAATATCGCAGGTGATGGCTGGACATGGGATTGGCTTTGGAATAAAGTTACCCTACAGGGCTACCAGGAAAGTGAAATTGCCTTCTCCTGTTCCTCACCCCTTTCTTTGGTTCTGGTAGAGGGCAGTCAAAATACAGTCATAAACTCCAATGGCCGTGCCATATCTGCATCATCCATTTTCATATCGGGGAAAGGAAGTTTGGCTGCAAGCGGCAACGGATCATATAGCTGTGCAATGTATGCCTCGGCAGGCAATGTGGAGATCCAGGATGCAACTGTGGCGGTAAGCAGCGACAGCACAAATTCCTCGAGCGATGAATATGGATGCGGAATATACGCTACGGGTGCTGTTGTTATCAAAAGCGGAAATGTAACGGCGAACGCCGGCCGATACGGCACAGGGATACATGCATCATCCGGTGGTGTCACCATATACGGGGGCTTTGTGACGGTCACAGGCGAATGCGGAATATATGCATTTTCCGGCGGTGTCACGATTTTGGGCGGAACCATAGCTGCCACAAGCAAATGGTATGGAATCGGCATAGGCGCAAGCACCGGCAACATTTCTGTTCACGGCGGGAATGTAACGGTCAGCATAGACGGCAGCGATAACGAATACGGCATATATGTATCATCCGGGAAAATCATCATAGATGGCGGGGAAGTGGATGTCAGCGCTCAGAGCGGCCTCTACGTTTATCAGGGAAATATAGAAATCAATGGTGGCTCCGTATCGGCTAATGGTATCTGGACTGGGGGAGGCTTAAACGAGGGCAACGGCATATTTGCCTATTCAGGCAACATTATCATAGGCGGTGGTACAGTAAGGGCATATGGTGATGACCGTAGTATTTATGCAAAAGCAGGAAATATCACTGTCACAGGAGGCACTGTGACTGCATATGGCCCCGGTTATCGCGGCCTGTCTGCAGATAACGGTAGTGTGACCATCAGCGGCGGAAAGGTACTGGCTTGCGTTACATCTGCCGGCTATTCTTACGGCATATATGCACCGTTTGGCATTACCATCAGCGGGGCGGATACTCTCATCACATCAGTCGGGAATTACGCGGCATTCTCCGAGTCCACCGTCACGGTCAATGGGCAGTCGGTGAGTGTATCGGGGATGAAGCAGGCTGCTTATCAAAATGGTGCAATCACGCAGCTAAATGCACCCAACAGTTTATTTATCGGTGGGGAAAGTTATCCGATCATTGATCTGTTGGAGAGGAATGTTTCGGGGAATGGCTGGACCTGGAATTGCGAAACAAACGTATTGACGCTTGTGGGCTATGACGGAGGCAAGATTCTCAGCACCGGTCCGGCCAAACTGCATATTGCACTGGCGGGAAACACGCTGAACAGCGTAATGAATCCAGAAACGGACGGTATAGCCATCAGAGCCACATCGGTTGAGATAAGCGGAAGCGGCAGCCTGATGGTACATGGAAGTTTTGCAGGTATATATGCAGATGATCTTATAGCTTTAGAAGGCAATGGCGCCCTTGTAAGAGTGTGGGGCTCAAGTTCACTTGTAGCCAATACAAAAACTGCAAACGGAAGTCCCGTGATAATAGAGGAAATGGGGAACCATATTGTTTATGAAAATGGAGTTTTAAGGAAGATCGACACACCATACAAGTTGGATATCGGTGACTTGTCCTATCTGCAAGATGAACTTTTTGAGGACATTTCGGGCAATGGCTGGACCTGGGATTGGGAAGCGGCCCAATTGACGCTGCACGGTTGTAGTGTGGGGTATATTGAGTGCCGATTCGACTCATCCTTGCAAGTGGTACTCGAGGATGGTACACATAACATTGTATCCGGTTTGTGGGCTGGCAACTCCCTGTATATTTCGGGCAGCGGAATCCTTGTCACAAACGCTTTGCAGGCGATCGGGTCCTCTTCCGCAATTTTTATTGATCACAGCGTAGTGCTTGCGGAATATTTTTATGCAAATGGTCTTAACGTACAAGGCGGATTGTTCTTTACGGGGAGTAATCATACCTATACTCTGCAAAAAGATACAGTCATCCAAAGGAACCTTGTTCTGCCTTCCAATAACAAATATATCATCCCCGCCGGGCGCAAGGTGACCATTGCCCAAGGCGCAACCCTCACGGTCAATGGTGAATTGGTCAACAACGGCACGATTACCGGCAATGTCATCGCCGGAAACGGAAACAGTTCGAAGATATCTTTTGTTTCCCTTGTGCCGGCCAGCAAAACGACCTACGTCAATCAATCGTTCACGCCGGCCGTGGCCATCACCCCCAGTTACGCGGCAAACAAACAGGTCACCTGGAGCAGCAGCAACACCGCTGTCGCCACGGTCAGCAGTACTGGTCTGGTAACAGGCAAAAAGGCCGGAACGGCCACTATCCGGGCCACCGCCAAGGACGGCAGCGGCGCTTACGGCCAATGCACGGTGACAGTCAAGCAATATGTGACGCAAATAAAGCTGAACAACACCGGCTTTTCGGTCATTCCGGGCAAGACGTATACGCTTACCGCAGCAGCCTTGCCTGCCGACGCGTCCGACAAGCAGGTGACGTGGTCAAGCAGCAATACCGCCGTGGCGAAGGTAAGCTCTTCAGGCGTCGTAACAGGCGTAAGCCTTGGCAAGGCCACCATCACGGCAACCGCCAAGGACGGCAGCAATATCAAAGCTTCCTGCCCCGTATCCGTTGTGCCGCCTGTTTCAAGTATCACGTTGAATTTAACAAAGATCACCATTGGCGTTGGCCAAAAAGTAAACACGGTTACGGCTAGTGTAACCGCAAATAGCACCTCCAACAAGGCAATTTTGTGGTCCAGTAAAAACACCTCCATTGCCACCGTTGACACCACTGGGAGAATTACCGGTGTGAAAGTTGGCACTGCCACCATAACCGCCACAGCGGCGGACGGCAGCGGCAAGTCGGCATCGGTGGCCGTAACGGTAGTGGCCGCAGGCAAAGGCGTTACGGCAATAAGGCTGAGCGCAACCAGTGCAACGGTGTATGAGAAAAAGACGCTTACATTAAGGAGTACAATCACGCCCGCTTCGCCTTCAAACAAGACGGTCATCTGGTCCAGCAGCAATACGGCGGTGGCAAAAGTCAGTTCCACGGGCGTTGTGTCAGGAATCAAAGAAGGAACTGCTACCATTACAGCCATCAGCTCCAGCGGGATTTCGGCCAAATGTGCGATAACCGTAAAATCGGTGCCGGTAAGCGGCGTAAAGTTGAACAAGACCGCCATATCCATGCTGGCCGGCGCGACGTATCAGCTGACGGCCACCGTTTCGCCGTCGGACGCGAAGATCAAAACCCTTGTCTGGAGCAGCAGCAATACATCCATCGCCACAGTCAGCGCCAGCGGCAGGGTGACGGCCAAGGGCGTAGGTTCGGCCACCATCACCGCCAAAAGCGTGAACGGCAAAACAGCCACGTGCAAGATCACCGTAAATCCGGTCAAGGTGTCCAGAATCACCCTCAATACAACGAAAGCTATCATTACCATTGGCCGGGGTGAATCGTTCGGCAAGAAAATGCGGCTGATTCCAACCATCGCCCCATCCAACGCCACGATCCGCACGCTGACCTGGACCACTTCCAACAGCAAGGTGGCTACTGTCGATAAAAACGGTGTGGTAACAAGCGTTGGGTATGGCAAAGCCACCATCACGGCAACAGCCAGGGATGGCAGCAATAAGAAAGTTACCTGTACCGTGACTGTGGCGGCAGCCAAGGCATCAAAGGTTAGCCTGGACGAAACGCTGGGCAGGAAAACGACGCTTTACGCTACAGTATAGCAAGCGAATGCCCGCGATCGCGCGCACGCCGCAGCCATTGATGGGCAACAGCCTTTGCTTTTCCACTGTAACACAACAGCCCCCTGCCATTTCCGGCAAGGGGCTGTTTCATGCTATTCCTTAATACCTGGGGTTTTTCTTAGCGAAGCAATCGCGGCAGTAAACAGGCTTATCACCGCGGGGTTGGAACGGCACCTGGGTGGGGCGGCCGCATCCGTCACATATTGCATCATAAAGCTGACGGGGGGCATTGCCTCTGTTGTTGTTCCGTCCATCGCTATTGCGCCGATTTGCTCGGCAGGCAGGGCAGCGGCCCGGCTCGTTAGAGAAGCCTTTTTCAGCGAAGAAAGCTTGCTCTGAAGCGGTAAAGGGAAATTCGGCACCACAATCACGGCAGACCAGGATTTTGTCGGTGTACATGGATAATACCTCCTGATTTATTTGTCCAGTCGTTATGAAAATACGTCGTTGCAAATGGCCCTACAATCAGTTACTGGACGATGCAAGAAACCAAGAGGTTCACTTGAAACAACCTATTTAGAAGTAAAGTGATTATACCATATTTTATCAAAAATATATGCTTTTCCAAAAGAAAATAACTTGACTGCTATTTTTCATCCGGATATCAAAAAGGGATCAGCATGTTGAACGCTGATCCTTTTCCGAAGAAACTACTTCTTCTTGTTGGGGATGGTTTGAGCCGTGGTGCTGCCGGTGACGGTCTTTGCTTTATCTGCAGTATTTGCTTGCAAATTTTCAGAGGCCTTGGTGGCAACCGGCTTACTCGTCACTTTGGTATCCTTTGCCATATTGACACCTCCTTTCGAATACCACTTCTTACATGGCGGCAACATTATAGTTTTGCGCACTTGGGATGTCAATGAATAGATTCGGCCAAATAGAGGCAAATCATGCAAAAATGGAGCGCTGCGTGCAGAACATGACGTGCTGCTTAACAAAAAACAGGTGAGAATGCTTTTCATTGGCCTATTTGACTATGAAACAATATGTCAGGAATGAATTTGTCTTGTATATCAGCCGGGTGCGCTGCTTTGCCCAAAACGCGTAACCTATCATCAATCTGCAATTTTTACAAAGAAGTCACAGGCACGCGTCCTTTTACAACGTGAAAATGCGCGGGCGTGTCTCATTTCTCACGCCCACGCTTTACTGATTACCTTTACTTGTTGAAGGGACCATATCTGGCGATGTCGTAGATCCAAAACATGACTTCATTCTGTCTTTTATAGGCCTCATTCTTTTCCCTGTTGTATGCGCGGAGAACCTTATCCGCGGAATTTCTCTTGAAGAGGCGCTTACAAAGTGCCTTTATCTTTTTCATGGAAAATCAACTCCCGTTTATTCTAAAGGTCGGTGAGAACAGCGCATCCAACGACACGCAAAGTGTTTTCGAAAGCGGATAGAGCAGCATGATATCCGGGTACGCGATGTCGCGTTCCCACTTGGATATGGCTGGGGCCGTAATGCCAAGCTTAATGGCAAGCTGCGCCTGTGTGAAACCCTGAGCCCGGCGTAAAGATTGAATTCTTGTTCCAAGGGACAAGACCATGTTCATCATCCTTTCTGACAATCAAAAAAGCGGCGGTATGCACGCATACCGCCGCCTTTGGGGGACAACACAAAATTATCCCGCTGTTATGGACAGAGGTACAGTACATGGCTTCCGGTTATAACTATTCTGCTGGGCAAACCCGAACTTTGCAAATAAAATCACCATGCGTGTACCTCCTTTCTTATAATTCCCGCATATCTTACCATACCTGGATCGATTTTACAAGCCCTTGTCAGGCAACTAAACCAATGGTTTAGCTGCGCGATCTTTCTTTTGCCCAGCCCGTTTCAATAGACAGCCTTTGGTATGGAAGCTTTCCGCCGTAACCATACTAGAAAGATACACGCCGAAGAACACGGATGCGGGCGCTTCTTATGCGCTGCAAGACGGCAGATACCCTATAGGCCAGCTATAGAAAGGAATATTGCAAATGAACGGGAATGCCGCCTATGATAAGCGTGTCCACTGGGTCGATGCTCTGAAATTCCTGGGCATTTTTGTGATCTATCTTGGTCATTTCGGGGAGAGCGCGGGGAAGCTGTACCCTTTTGTCTATACATATCACGTTCCACTGTTCTTTTTTGTATCCGGCTTTTTTGCCAATATCAAAAAGGAGGAAACGTTCTTTTCTTTCGTGAAAAAGAAGTTCCAAAAACTAATGGTACCGTATTTTATGTTTGTGGCGTTTTCAATATTGATGCATGCCGTGCAGTATGACCTGGCAGCAGAACCATTGCTGTATGAACTGCAAAGGTATGTATTTGCGGTTAGAAATACACTTCTTCATTCAAGTTTATGGTTTTTTTCATGCCTGTTTGTCGTATCGGTGCTGCATAGGCTGATCCTGATGATCACAAAGAGCAAGTGGGCTGTTCTTGCAATATCCATGGCGGCTGCGTGCTTTTGCCAGTTTGAGCAGCCCTCATGGTTCTGGAATGTTGACAGCGCTTTACTGTACCTTGTCTACTACGCTTTGGGAAACATATGCTTTTCAGACATCAATAAATACAGATATGAATACTTTCAGCTCAAAGGCAGGCTTGTTTATATCCTGTTAGTACTGATATCGTTTATTATAGCAGTCAAGACATACTTCTTAGGAAGCCTGTACCTGATACTGAAGGTATTGGATATTGATCTGCCTAAACAGGCGGAGGCTTTTTTCACGGTTTTCAATACAGCCATCATCCTGTTCGCCAATATTCAACTGGCGTTTCTGCTGGAAAGAAATAATCTGTTCCGGAGAATTGGAAAGGAAACGCTTCTTTTATGCGGGGTGGAGTTTATCACGAAGAACTTGCTGCAATCAATATTTGCAATGCTGGGTATTCAGATAAGGCTCGACACCCCTTTGATCACGCTTCTATATACGGTACTATGCATTGCCGTATCTTATAAAGTATTTGTTCCATTGCTGCACAGATATTTCGGAAGGGTGCTGGGTAGGATTTGAATTGGTATTACAGCCATTTCCTTTTGGACATACTGTAAGGGTATGGAAGGAGTGTTTGCATGACAAGGGAACAGTATCAGCAGATGCAGATGGAGGCCTTGGAAGGCCTTAAGTCGGAATTGATAGCACACCGGAATAACGCAATGCTTCTTGCACCCATGCGTGAAAGCCTGGAACAGCAATATGAGATGATATGCAAGAAGCAGTCAGAATGGGAACAAGGCGGGTTTTGGACGCCCGACAGAGAGAAAAACTATTTGGAAGAATATAAGGATATGTAGCTGTTAGGAAAACCCAAAAGTCAGATACTTTTTGCAACCCGAAGACGGCTGGGGAAATAGAATCAGGGTGGCTTTTTTTGCGTTCTGTCCGACAGAATTTATTGTAGCCATTCTGCACATGTGGAAATATTATCCGAATTGAAATATAATGAATTCAACAAGCAAAAAATTGTATAGGAGGCGGCCGCATGGTAACAAAGCCTGCCGGGAATGAAACAAAGCCTGCCGAATCAGAGCATAAAACATGGAAGGATTACATTGGATGGGCCGGATTTGTTGTGACTGCCGGCATTTTGCTGGAGCAGATGTATATACATGGCACAGGGCTATGGTCTATCTGCTTTGAACCTGGAATGCCGTTGATAAGCATATTCAGCGATCCCAAATATACCCTGCTGTATCGCATAACAACCGTATTCGATATTCTAACGTATACATTCTTTTCGTTTTTTACGCTTGGAACATTAGTGCTGATGGTGCTCAGGAAAAAAGTCGTTCCCAGACTGCTTATCATATTTGCCCTCGTCGCCTTCTGCACCAACACCACCATGGAAGTCCTGTATAACCTGTTAGCTGCTCAATACAATGATCCGGTTTATGTCAGCTTTATGACTATAGTATATCTGGCAATCGATATCGCGCTTGCGCTCTTCTACTCAAAAAGCAAACGGTTTAAAGCACTTTTCATCAGATAGCCTATAAAGTTTTCGGAGGTTGGGTCCGGGAAGGGGTCCTTTTTCAAAAGGATCCCTTCCCGTTTTATACCGTCTTCGTCTTCCCCACCTCCACCACGCCCCGGGTGGTTAGGCGCAGTGCGGGAATGACTGGGAGGCTTACGAAGGATAACGTCATGAAGGGGTCTATGCCGGGGGAAACGCCAAGGGTGCGTGCAGCGTCCATCAGGCGGGAGAGTGCCTTATTTACTTCGAAGGCCGGGAGGGGACTCATGAGCCCCGCGATGGGCAAAGAAAGTTCCGCCATGATATTTCCGCCTCGGACGATGACCATGCCGCCCTGCATACCGGCAATGCGGCGGACCGCAAGGGCCATATCCGCATCGCTTGCTCCCGCCACAATGACGTTATGTGCGTCATGGGCTACGCTGGTGGCAATAGCCCCTATTTGAAGGCCGTACCCCTTAAGGTAAGCTTTGCCTATGTGCCCCGTTCCCCTGTGCCGTTCGATCACGGCGATCTTGACGATGTCATGGGCTGTATCAAGAGCATCCGCATATCCTTCAAAGGTGGTAATGAGCTCACCGGGAATCAGGCCGATGACCTTTGCCCTTTCAAGCCGGAAGGAATCTTCGGTAATATTCCCGATATTTACGCCGCGAAGGGCAGGGGAAACATCCTTTAGTTCCGGCAGAATGGGCCCTAACCCCAGGGAGAAGAAACATTCTCCGGCTTTGTATACAGAATGGACAGCGGCCGTTTCCACATCGTCAAGCAGAAGAAAGTCAGCCTGGTATCCCGGAGCAATCGCACCGAGATGGTTAAGCCCAAAGCATTGCGCGGCATGATGGGATGCCATGGTGTAAGAAGCCGCCGGGCTGGCCCCCAGGGCGATGGCTTTGCGCACCATGTGGTCGATGTGGCCAAGATTCATAAGATCGCCAGGGTGCTTGTCGTCGGTGACCATCAGGCAGCGGGAGAAATATGGAGGCTGGAACAAGGGCATTAGGGCGGCAAGGTTCCTGCCCGCCGTGCCTTCCCGCACCATGATCCACTGGCCAAGGCGCAGCTTTTCAAAAGCTTCCTCCGCTGTTACGCACTCGTGGTCGGTATTTATTCCCGCGGCGATATAGGCATTCAGGTCCCTGCCAGTTAAGCCCGGAGCATGGCCGTCTACCCTTTTAGGAAGGGAGTGGGCGGCAGATATTTTGCGCATCACACCGGGAGTGGCACCTAAGACACCGGCATAGTCCATCATCTCCCCCAGGCCCAGCACGCGGGGATGCTTCAAATATTTTGTGGTTTCCCTGAGCCTGATGGAGGCGCCGTTTTCGTCATGGCGCGTGGCAGGCACGCAGGAGGGCATCATGAAAAAAACGTCCAGGGGCAGGTTCTCTGTGGCGGATAGCATATAATCGATGCCCGCCGTGCCCAGGACGTTGGCGATTTCGTGGGGGTCCGCGATCACCGCCGTGGTGCCGCGCGGGAGTACCGCCCTGGCAAATTCCAGGGGTGTGACCATGGCGCTCTCCAAATGGATGTGCCCGTCGATGAACCCCGGCACACAGGTTTTGTCCGTGGCGTCTATCTCCGTTTCACCTTCGTATTCCCCGATACCTGCTATATATTTTCCGCATACTGCAATGTCGCCACGCAGCCATTCCCCGGTGAACACGTTCAGGTATTTGCAGTTTTTAATCACAAGGCCAGCCTTTTGCTGGCCCCTGGCAGTGCGGATGAGGCTTTTCAGGAAAGCAGGATCAGATATACCATTCATATCTTTCATGGAGGGCTCCTTGATAAGTCGGAAGGAAAAGAGCTGATAGAAGTAGGAAGAGCGATAGAGCTTTCACTTTCAGAATAGTGGTGTTGGAATTTTCGAAAGTATAACACAAAAGCCCTTCCGGTTCAACGGGGGATGCACAGCACTGCTTCGCATAATTTTCGTTATCAAAAGAAGAATAATCCATATCCCAGGACGGAGAGTGATGGACTGGATGGAAGGCAAGGGAATATTAAGCCAGGAATATGCGGTCATGATCCTGACCGGCATTGTGTCAGGCATGATCGCCAGGGTGATTACGCTGTATGTGGATTACCGGCAGACGCCCACCTATCCCAACGGGTTGTTCAACAACCTGGTGACAGGTTTTGTGGCTTCCGCCCTTGGTTCTGTCGCCATACCGGCGCTCATCAAGCAGGATTTTGTGGCCATTACCTTTCTCGCCTTGGCCACGCAGCACTTTCGGGATATACGAAAGATTGAGAGCGAAAGCCTAAGCAAGCTTGACCATGTGGGCTTTACAAAGCGAGGTCCGGCGTATATAGACGGGATCGCAAAAACATATGAAGCAAGGCACTACGTTTCCCTTGCCGCATCCCTTACCACCGTGACAATCATGAACCTGCTTAACACGCAGTCGCTGCTAGTGCAAATAGCAGCTGGTCTTGGGGCCGGCCTTACGGTGACGTATGCGATCAAATATTTTACCAAAGGAAAAAACGTGGGGGATATATGCACCATCAAGGAAGGGACGATCACCATCGAGGGTTCGGAACTGTTTGTGGACGGCATGTTTGTATCCAGCGTGCTTGGCACCCAAAGAAGCCGTGAACTGTTTGCAAAAGAAGGAATTGCTGTCGTTGTTAAACCCAAGTCGGATATGTACCGCATTACGCTGGACAGCCTGGGCCAAAGACAGGCCATGCTGTTTGAGGCATGCAGGACGCTTGGTGTGAAGCGGTTTCAATTCATGCGCAAGAATTTTAAGAATGGCGTGATATTGATTGCCATCGTGCCCATCGTGCGCGATGTGGACAAAATGATCAGGGCCATTTCCAATACGCCTATTCTGGAAAACAGCAGAAAGATACGCCGCATCATGACGGCTGGATGAGTTGGAGGCAGCATGAAAAGCATTCAGATCCTGGTATATGTCACCAATAATCCAGACAAGGTTGTAAGCGGCGATCCGTTATGCCTTTGCATTCAGGATGAAGCTGAAAAGCAGCAAACACTTCTGGACATAAGCCGCGCTCTCAGGGCAAATGTGGTTCAATTGAAAAACGGGGATTATATGATCGTGAACCAAACGTAATATCAGGCTTTCCCGCCCTCATGCTCCGTTCCCGCCTGAATCGTTGCCATGATTTTCTCCTGATTTGCAATCAGCCGGTCCAGTTTTTCATGCAGATCCTCAATAATGATTTCAGACTTCAGATTCACACGGTAATCGTTCTCCGCCCGTATGCGGTCCTTTTCCTCCTGCCTATTCTGGCTCATCATGATGACGGGGGCCTGCAGCGCCGCCACGCAGGATAAAAACAGGTTCAGGAGGATAAAGGGAAACGGGTCATAAGGTTTTGTAAGCAATATGGCATTGCTTATGATCCAGATCGCCAGAAAACCGCAAAAGCAGAAAATAAATGACCAGCTCCCCGCGGTTTTGGCAACCTTGTCCGCGACCCTTTCCCCCAGGGTAAGGGATTCCCGGCTTTTGTGCTGCACATTTCTGGATACCTTGTTTTCCACCAGCAGATGGATCAGATCCTCTTCCTCAGCCGCATCACCTTCCATACCATCCAGTATCATCTTCACAATTTCGGCATTGCTTGGCTTGTTTGGCATACAAATGCCTCCCTCTTATTTCAGACATTCAATTACGATACGTGGGGTGCCAATGTCTGTCATGCTGCTTCACATGGTATCACACATGCAAATGGGTGGCAAGCAAAGGAGATTATTCAAGGCATAAAAACGGAGAAGATGTTTCTCCATCTTCTCCGCATGAAAATAATCCACAACTTCTTAAAGTATGTTATTGCGCCACCCCGCCGTGGCGGGCGAGTATGTAATCCGTAAACTGCTTGCGCACCTGGGTATAGGCGCGCTTGGATATGGGAACGATCTCCCCGCCCATCATTTCAAACTCCCTGGCGGTCATCACCTGCACATGGTCCATATTCAAAACGAAGGACGCGTGGGGTTTAATGAACCTTGGGTCCTGCAGGTACTTATCCGTGCAGTCGGTAAAGGATTCCCGCAAAACCATGGTGGTCAGCGTCTTGCCTGTGATTAAATGATACGTCATGGTATGGTTCATATATTCAATAAAGGAGATTTGATGGTAGCGGATGCATGCGATGCCGCCTTTCACCCGCACCAGCACATTGGAATCTGCCGACTGGCGGACTCTTTGGCATGCTTTCTCCAGCGCTGAAAAAAGCGTGATCTCATGTACGGGCTTCACCAGGTATTGCATAGGTGAAACCTTGAAGGATTCCAGCGCATATTCCCTGGAGGAAGTCATAAAGATGATGACCGCCTGATCGTCGTCTTTTCGTATATGGCGGCCCAATTCTATCCCGTTCATCAGGGGCATCAATATGTCCAGCAGGTAGATATGGAAAAATGAATTCTTACCGTTCCTACTTTCCAGCAAATCGAACGCGGAACGGAAGGCGTGCAATGATATATTAAACTGCGGGTTCGCATTGGCGTATTCCAGAACCATACGGCCAACGTCGTCCAGCATATTGCTTTCATCTTCACAAATTGCGATGCGAATCATGCGCTGCTCCCCTCCGCCGGGCGAATCTTTTTCTTTGTGATACGTGCATATGTGCCTGCATACGGTTATTATAGGGGAACAACTGCACAAAATGGGGTTTACGCCAAACGTTCCCAAAATCATACGCATTGTTATAATTTTCGCACGTCTTATTTATGGTATGATATTGGGGAGGTTCGATCGTTTTCAATTTAATCGAAAATAGCATAACATTTCGCTGGCAGATTGTAATGACGGGGGAAAATTCCATGAAAGAGCTGCTTTCCTGCGTATCGGCCATCGTGATTCTATCTGTAATCCTATCCGCAGCCGGCATGTTGCTAAAAAGAAAGATTCCACTTACTTTGACGGTTCTGGCATATATGCCGCTGACAGCTTTGCTGCTTTTTACGGATCTGCTTGCTCCATTGGGGCCGGATGCAAACGGGAAGTTTCCGTATGCATATTTATTGTTCTTCCTGCCGCTGCATGGATTGTCCTGCGGCACACTGCCCAAAAAGATGTTTGTATTTCTTTCCCATTTTGCAGCCGGATGTGTAGTCGGCTGGATATCCGCCTTAAGCGCGAAATACATCTTTGCAGTGCAGGGCGAAGCCTTTGAGGCTGTCCGGCTGGGAATTCTGCTGCTTACAGGAGGCCTATACCTATATTGGATGAAAGCCAGGGGTAAAAGATTGATAAGCGGGCTGCTGGCGCGGGATGTTGGATGGGAATGGCCGGCATATGCCTTCGGCCCATGCCTTGTCTGCGCGCTTCTGCCTATGGTCTTTGACACGTCTGCAAACCGTACGCAGCTTTTTACCGGGCTTATTCTGGTGTTTGTTGCATGGAGCGTCGCCGTGCTTATTCTGGCCGTATTGGCTACCCGTGCCACAGCCCAGTCCTCCTTCGATCTGGAATTGGCCAGGCATATTCTGGATGCCACCACCGCACAGTCGGGAGAAATAGCCAATATGGTGGAAACAGCGCGCATTTTGCGGCACGACTGCAAGCACCATTTACATGTGGCGCAAATTCTGCTGGAAACAGGAAAAATCCAGGAGGCGCGGGAGTATCTGCTTGCTTTCGGCACGAAATGTGACGAGGGCACTTTTCCAATGTACTGTGCAAATCCCTGTGTAAATGCGCTGCTGAACGGATACCGAAAGCGCAGCCTAAACGAAGGCATCGAATTTTCCGCCATGGTGGAGCTGCCGGAGAACCCTCCCATGGACAATTTTGAATTGTGTACGCTGCTTGGTAACCTGCTGGAGAACGCACTTGAGGCCTGCCGCAAAGCCCCGGAAGGCCTGCGCCGGATCATGCTGAACGGCGCGCCCCAGGGTAATCAGCTGCTGATATCCGTAAAAAACACATTCGACGGAACTGTAATAAAAGAGGAAGGCCATATTGTCAGCCGCAAGGGCGAATCCGGTGGCCTTGGCATCAGGAGCATCCGAACCATTGCAGGACGACATCACGGGGAATATGTACCCGAATGGAATGGGAATACCTTTACAGCCAGCGTGATGCTAAGACTATAGCGAATACGAAATGCTTTGCATAACGGGAGGAAAAATGATGAAACGGCGTAAACTTACGCTCATACTTGTGCTAGCACTTATGCTGTATCCCTTAACAGGCCTTTGTCAAAGCAATCTCAAGGCCGAGCCCTCCAACTGCATTACCATCCTTTTGCTGGGCGTGGATCAGGTGGAGGGGGAGGAACGCAATGCCGCCGCCATTGTGATTGCCGCTTTAAACCTTGACACCGGGGCGCTGAGACTGGCGTCTGTCGACCGGAATACGCTCGTAAAGGGGCCCGGCGGCATAGACGTAAAGCTTTGTGCCATGATGGCGCTTGGCGGCCCCACGCTGATGCTGCAATCGGTCAGCGACCAATACGGGCTTCAGATTACCCGCTTCGTTTCTGTGGATTTAAAAGGCATGGAAAAGATCATCGACGCCTTGGGAGGCGTTGACATCGATGTGCGGGAAAGCGAGATCAATATCCTGCTGCCTGATCAAAAAACGAAAGCCTTCCAAAAGGCCGGCATGCAGACGCTTGGCGGCGTGCAAGCTTTGGTCTATATGAAAGATCATACGGAGGAAGAGAAGGGAAGCTCGCATTTAAGCCGTGTGCTTGCCGCCTGCATGCAAAAAGGCATACAAATGGGTTTTGATCCCCTGATAGAACTGATTTCTGAGTTGGTATCTTTTGTGGAAACGAACATGACTTTGATGGATATGATGAATATTTCCCTATCCGCGCTATCCGCGCCCGTAAAAGGGATGGAGACAAAGCAATTTCCTGTTAACAGAGCCGAAAAGGCCGACAGCAGCGAAACCGCTGTGCGCATAAAAGACAGCACGGCGGAAGCGGAAGCGCTATATGCGTTTTTGTATGGAGATGAAGTTACACCGTAACCTTAAAACCGGTACAGGCGGCGGGAGTAAGCATCCGCCCTACACTGGGTCCATCGATGCATTTGTGTTACGGAACAATATTACAGACATTCCTCAAGGATCGCGAGCACATCCTGCCGGTTAAATGAAATAGGATTGTTGTCCATCCTTCCGGCGGTAAAGGACAGATCCGCAATAATGGGCAGGTCATCATGCCCTATGCCAAAGAAGGAAAGGCGCAGCGGACATACAGGCTCCGCCAAACCGTGAATCCAGCTGTCAAATCCGCCATCCGGTTCAAACAAGGTGCGGATGCTTTGAATCTCCTTCACGACCGCTTCATTGCGGTTCATGACGCTTTTTATGGTCATGGCTGCCGCAAACCCATGGGGTATATTGAACAGCATGGTCAATGGATAGGAGATGGCGTGGCAGGCCGTGGTGCGGGTGATGGAAAACGCAAGGCCGGCCAGCAGCGCGCTCAGGCACATTTCCTGCCGCAGCATAAGGTCGGATGATTGTTTGGGTTTCACCGTTTCCGGAAGGAAACGGCGTATTTTATCTATGGCGCCAAGGGCCAAGGTTTGGGAAAGCGGTGTACGGCTTTGGGCCCAGTATGCTTCCATGGCGTGGGAAAGGGCGTCCAGCCCGGTGGACAGCGTAAGCTCTGGTCCCATGGCCATGGTGAATTCCGGAATGATGACTGCGGCTTTGGGGTTAAGAGCGGTCCAATCAATGGACAGCTTTTGTTTTTGTTCTGGATTCCACACGGTGGCCCAGCGCGTTACTTCCGAACCTGTGCCCGCAGTGGTGGGAACGGCCAGGAGGAAGGGAATATCGCGGGGCTTTTTATATGCCTTATCCAATATGGCTTTTAGTACGTTTTCTTCTGTCAGTCTATTCCCGTTAAGAATGCCGTGAAGCGCCGCGATGGCCTTGCCAAGATCCATGGCGCTGCCGCCGCCGATGGCGATGATGGCGTTTACCTTTTTCCCCTCAAGCGCCCTGAGCGCCCTCGCCACATCCGAAACGGAAGGATTCGCCGGGATGTTCTTCAGCCAAACACCTTCATGTTGGTTAAGCAAGCCCTGAATAAATTCATGCAAAGCAAGCCTTTTGACCATAGATTCACTGGCCAGAACACAAAGGCCGCCTGTGCCCTCAAGCAGCGATTCTATGGCTTCAAGCCCCTGAATCCTGTCCAGCATACGGATATCCACCGGGCAAAAGGGTGAATACATGATTGTCACCTTAAGCATCCTGCTCCGGGATCAGGTTAAGGATCTCCTTGATGGACATACAGTTTTCTTCCGCCTCCAGAGACCGTCCGTTTTCCAAGATAGTTTGGGCTGTGCGCTGCATGGCGGGGAAGGCGCTGCGAAGTAGATGGTTGGCATGGATGACGATATTTACGCCGGCATCCTTCAGTTCATCTTCTGTGATGGAATTGTAGGTGGTAGGTACCGCAACCAGCGGCGTTGTCTTGTCATTTTTGCGGAACAGGCGGCAGAAATCCAAAATCTCTGCCGGGTCCTTTTTGCAGGAATGGATCATGATGCCGTCCACCCCGGCAGCCACATAGGCGCGGCAGCGGTTGAGAGCATCCTCCATGCCCTGATTTAATATCAGGCTTTCACACCTGGCGATGATCATGAAATCCTTTGTCTTTTGAGCGTTTTTGCCCGCCCTTATTTTCTGACAGAAGCTTTCGATGTTTTCCTGGGTCTGCTGCGCCTCCGTGCCGAACAGGGAGTTCTTTTTCAGCCCAGTTTTATCCTCAATGATGACGGCGGATATGCCCAGCCGCTCCAGCGTGCGGACATTGTAGGCAAAGTGCTCCGTTTGCCCTCCTGTATCCCCGTCCAGGATGATGGGCTTGGTGGTAACCTCCATGATCTCTTCCAGCGTCTGTATGCGGGAGGTCAGGTCCACCAGCTCGATATCCGGCTTGCCTTTGGCTGTGGAATCGCATAGGCTGGAGACCCACATGGCGTCAAACTGCCGGACGCCATGCGGCGTTTCCACCCGCGTCTGTTCCACAATCAGCCCGGTAAGGCCGTTGTGTGCCTCCATCACCGACAGGCAGGGCTTGTATTGCAATAACTTTTTAAGCCTTGAACGCCTATGCTCGGGCATGGAAAGCTGCTGGTCCAGGCGGCTTAATGTTTCCTCCGTTGGTGTATGGGTATAAGGGTATTCCATAAGCTCGCCGCCCCATTCCGCCAGCACATCAATCACCTGGCGGCGGATGTTGGCCTGGTAGCCCACTTGCCAGTCATCCCCGTGGACCACGATATCAGGCTTCAGCTCCCGGAGTACGGCTTCATAGCTTAATGTGTTTTGAACCACCACGCGCTTTACGCCCATGATATTCTGGAACAGCTGAACCCTTTCTTCCAGGGGGATCAATGGATAGCGCTTGAAGGAGGCGATCACTTCATCGGTCAGCACGCCCACCGTCAGCTCGCCCAGCTGCGCTGCCTTTTTTATGATCTTGATATGGCCATTGTGGAGGATGTCTGTGCTGAAGCACATGTAGACCTGCTTCATGCGTCAATCGCCCCTTCTTGAAGTGTTTGCATAAACCTGCGGGAGACGGTTTCCATGTCATCCAAGTTGTCTATTTCATTGCACAACCGTCCGTTCAGCTCCATCGGATACAGGGGAATGGAACCGTTTTGCGCGTTGAATGCGTTTTCGGCATACACCTTCCGCAGCCCTTCTTGGCAAAACTCACCGATGGCTTTCAACCAGACGGCGAAATCCTCCCGCCTAAAAACATAGGCGGGCTGGCATGCAACGCAGTCCGGGCCGAAGAACTCAATACCGATAGCCGTGACGCGGCCATTTTGCACCCTTGCCTTGAAGTCCTTGTCCGGAAGGGGCAAGGCGGAATCCACTGCCACCACGCTTTTTTTGCTTGCAATCAGATCGGAAAGCACGCTGCTTTCCAGCACCAGGTCGCCGTGCAACAGCATAATGTCATCATCCAGTTGTTCCGCCGCAAGATGCATGGAGTAGATGTAATTGGTTTCGCTGTACAGGGGATTGGGAACGTAGGTGACATGAAGGGGCAGGTTCAGGCCGGCGACATGCTCTTTCAGCATCCCCGCAAAGGGGCCAACCGTGATCACCGCTTCCCTGATGCCGGCCTCAGCTATTTGATAAAGCTGGCGGCTTAATATGGTATAGCCGGCGCCGATTACGCACATGCACTTGGGGCTATGCTTCGTAAGATTTCCCATACGGCTGCCCACACCGGAATTGAGCAGGAGCGCCTTCATGTGTTTTCTCCTTGTATCCTCAAAAATTCCATCAGCTGTTTGAGATTTTCCTTTGGGGTTGATTTAGGCCGGCCCAGGTCGGGCCGCGAGCCCTGCTTCAAGGCAATTTCCACAAAGCAAGGCTGTTTCCCGGCTGTATCCTTAAGGACCGGCAGCAAATCCAGCAGTTCCTTTTCATCTTTTGCGAAGAAGCAATATTGAAAACCGGCAGCCTGGGCGATGGGTGTAAAGGAAACGTCCCCGCCGTTTACCGGCATGCCGCCCACGCTTTCATGGGCGCCGTTGTTCAATAGCACATGGATCAGGTTTTTGCACGCGCACCTGGCCTCAACTAAAAGGCTGCCCAGGTGCATAAGGGCAGCTCCGTCCCCATCAAGGCACCAGACGGTGGCCAACGGCTTTGCCTTTGCGATGCCCAGGGCGATCATGGAGGCGTGGCCCATGGAACCAACGGTGAGAAAATCACGGTCATGGCTTTGATGCAGCGATTCCCGAAGCTCATATACCTCCCTGGAGGTTTTGCCGGTGGTGCATACAAACACATCGCCACCTAACGCATGCGAAAGGATCAGCCGCAGCGCGTCCTCCCGCAAAAGCGTATTCCGGCTATGGAAAGAGGCCTTTTCGCCGCCCGTCAGCGCTCCTTTTCTTACTAGAAAGGCAACACTCTTTCCCTGGCGGATTGATTCTTCCGCATTTGATACCATTTCCGCAAAGGCAGGGATGGTTGTATCCGATGATAGGATAAAAGGCGGAAGGCCCATCAGTGACAGCATGCCAGGGGTAATTTCCCCCTGGAATACATGCTGGGGCTCGTCATGCACATTTGGCTCGCCCCGCCAGCCTACCACAAAAACGCAGGGGATGCCGTACACTTTTTCGTTCAGCAGCGAAATAACGGGATTGGCAGCATTGCCGATGCCGCTGTTTTGCAGATACACCAGGGCCGGCTTGCCCGTGGCGATATAGTGCCCCGCAGCCAGGCCAACTGCCGCACCCTCGTTGGCTGCGACGATATGGTTCCCGCCCACGCCAAACCGGACATACAGCGTATCGCAAAGCGGCTGGAGAAGGGAATCCGGCACGCCGGTGTAAAGGCCGATATCCAGTTTGGATATTTCCTGCAAAAAGACGGTTACGTCCATGGCTTGTCCTTTCATTGGGAAAAGTGGGATTACGTTTAATACCAGCCGAAAACAGCAATGCATCTATACCTGCCCATAGAAAGAAGGCGAAATCCGCATGTTGTCATCCTGAGGAGCGGAGCGACGAAGGATCTTGATGTGTCGTGTAGAAAAGATCCTACACGCAGTGAGGGATGACTGATTGCTATATTGAATTATCTTCCATAGTCTGCACATATTGATGCCTCAAAGTCTTGAATTTATGTAAAGTATTTCGAAAATAAGCAACTGGCCCTATGCAGAAAATACTGACAGGCCAGTTGAATTATAACATGGCGAAAAATATATCACAAGTTTTGTTATTTTTTCAAGACGAATCAAGTCAGTCCAACATTTTTATAACGCATAGAAGAAATTACAGTGGGTATGTTTTTGATCCTCACTATCATGAAAAAAGATACGTATTCTATGCGGTACAAGCGGGCGATTAATAATCGCCCCTACTTCTGCAAAGAGAATATTGGCTTTTCTTCCGGCTAACCTATGCTGCGGCAAATACGTAAATAAACACATGACGTTGTAGGGGCGATTATGAATCGCCCGCAGTTCCACCTTCATCCAATAGGAAGTGAAACCATACAGCCAATGCCAGAACATAAAATAGGGGATTGCAAAGGGGTTATATCCCTTTGCCGGGGTGCAGGGGCAGAGCCCCTGCGAAGACTTTCATGGCATAGTTGACGGAGGCCATGGCATCCTTGCCGTAAAAATCGGCACCTATCTGACGGGCGTAGTCTTCCGTCAGCACCGCGCCGCCGACCATCACCACCGTTTCGGGCTTGCGTTCCCGAAGCAAACGGATTGTCTTTTCCATGCCAGGCACAGTGGTGGTCATCAGCGCGGACAGGCCCACCAGGCGGATGTCCTCCCGGACGGCAGCCTCCGCCACGGCTTCCGCAGAAACGTCGCGGCCAAGGTCGACGACCTGGAAGCCGTAATTTTCCAGAAGCACCTTCACGATATTCTTTCCGATATCGTGGATATCCCCTTCCACGGTGGCCAGCAGGATCTTTCCCCTGCTCTTTGTTTCCTGGCCGGAGGCTAATAGCGCAGCACGTATCCTGTCAAAGGCGGCCTTGGCGGCCTCTGCGCTCATCAAAAGCTGGGGCAAAAACAGCTTGCCCGTTTCAAACCCGCTTCCCACCTTGGAAAGGGCTGGGATCAAAACTTCCTCCACCAGGGATAAAGGCGCGCGTCCCTCGTCCAGCATTGCCTGCGCCGCATGGCCGGCCTGGGCAGCCAGCCCTTTGAGCACCGCGTCCATAAGGCCAGGTTCCCCATGGGCGGCGGCGGGAGCGGAGGCTGTTTCCTGGCCTCCGAAAGCGGAGATATAGGCAGTAAACTGCTCATCCCGCCCGGCGACGGCGGATCCGGCAACATAAGCCTCCATCATGGGCGCGGAATGGGGGTTCAGGATGGCCGCATCCAGCCCGGCAGCCAATGCCATGGCGAAGAAGGCGGCGTTCAGCTTTTCCCGCCGGGGCAGGCCGAAGGAC